>JBGSQC010000043.1:0-4692 GCA_041738295.1 Zhengella sp.
GACTCGTCCTGGTATTTCGCGCGCTTCACCGCGCCCTGGGCCGATACGCCGACGATCCCGCAAGCCGCTGACGCCTGGCTGCCAGTCGACCAGTATATTGGCGGCATCGAGCACGCGATCCTGCATCTGCTCTATTCGCGCTTTTTCACCCGCGCCATGCGCGCCACCGGGCATCTCGGCCTCGACGAGCCGTTCAAGGGCATGTTCACGCAGGGCATGGTGGTGCACGAGACCTACAAGGGTCCGGACGGCTGGGTGACGCCTGCGGAAGTGCGCATCGAGGAGGCCGACGGCAAGCGCCGCGCCTTGCTTGCTGCAACCGGCGACGAGATCACCATCGGCTCCATCGAGAAGATGTCGAAGTCGAAGAAGAACGTGGTCGATCCCGACGACATCATCGCGTCCTACGGGGCCGACACCGCCCGCTTCTTCATGATCTCGGACAGCCCGCCGGAACGCGACGTGATCTGGACGGAAGCCGGCGTTGAAGGTGCGCACCGCTTCGTGCAGCGCGTCTGGCGCCTGATCTCGGAAGCCGCCGACAATCTGGCTGGCGTCACCGCAAAGCCGGATGGCTCGGAGATGTCAAAGGCTGCGCACAAGACCGTCAAGTCAGTGGGCGAGGACATCGAGAAGCTTGCCTTCAACAAGGCCGTGGCGCGCCTCTATGAGCTGGTCAACATCATGGCCCAGCCTTTGGCGCAGGTGGCCGAGGGCAAGGCGGATGCCGCCACTCTGGCTGCCGCGCGCGACGCGGTGGAGAAGCTGATCGTCCTGTTTGCGCCGATGATGCCGCATCTGGCGGAAGAATGCTGGACGGTGACCGGCGGAACCGGCCTTGCTGCCAACCAGTCGTGGCCTGCCTTTGATCCGGCGCTGGTGATTGAGAACGAAATCACCTATCCGGTGCAGATCAACGGCAAGAAGCGTGCGGATTTGACAATTGCGCGCGACGCGGACAATGCTGCGGTCGAAGCGGCGGCGCTTGCCCTTGATGTGGTTCAAAAGGCGCTCGACGGTCAGTCCCCGCGCAAGGTCATCGTGGTGCCGCAGAGGATCATCAATGTCGTCATCTGATCATGCCAAACTCCGCCTCGCTGCCTTTTCCGGCCTGATTGCGGGACTGGCGCTGCTTGCCGGCTGCACCGCACAGCCGCTCTATGGCACGGCCAACCGCATGGCGCTGGCGCCTGCCGACCAGGACAACCGCCGCATCGCTTCGGTGGAAGTTGCCCCCATCGGCAACCGCGAAGGCCTTGAGGTGCGCAATCACCTCATATTCCTGCTGAATGGCGGCGCAGGCCAACCCTCTGAGCCGGCTTACAAGATGAAGCTGAAGGTCGAGACCCGGAGCCAGGCTGTGGCTGTGGTGCAAAACTGCCCGCTTGCCGTCTGCCGTGATTCCATTCCGACGGCAGGTGCGATCCGGCTGACTGCCGACTACGAGATCGCGGATGCCAAAACGGGCGACGCGGTTTCCAAGGGCAGCCGCAACGTCGTTTCATCCTACGATTCCGGCCGCCAGGAATTTGCCAATTACCGGGCGAAGATGGACGCCAATGACAGGGCCGCGCGCGAACTGGCGGAATTGTTGCGGCTCGCGATTGTCCATGACTTGCAGGGCAGGCAGACGAACTGAGGCTTGGCCGTCAGGCACGCTTTCGCGGCAAGGGCCGGTGGCCCGCGTCGTCATCCAGGATTGAAAGCACTTCCACCGCCGGTTCATCACTGCGGCGCAGGGCCCGGTTGGCCAGCGGACTCCTGGTTCCCGCATGGGTGCCCGGTGCTGCCTGTTGCGTGCGGCGGGCGTGTTCCTGACGGATGAGGTCCGTGATGGCGGTCTTCAGCGCGCCTGACCGCGCCGGCTTCGTCAGCTTGGCAGTGGCAGCCGTGTCAAAGGGTAGGCCGATAACCCCGTCCAGATCCACCGATGACAGAAGCACCACCGGCAGGCTGGCAAAAGCGGGGATTGACCGCAGCCTTTGCGCGACATCGGCCCCGTTCATGTCCGGCATCTGGTAATCCAGCACGACGCAATCGACCGGAGTTCCGCGGGCAAGGGATTCTTCCAGGAAGGCGAGGCCCAGCCAGCCGTTTTCCACCGCTGCGGCCTTGAATTCCCAGCTGTGCAGCTGTTCGAGCAGGATCATGCGGTTGACTTCATTGTCGTCGATCACCAGGACACGCGATCCGGAATGACCGGTGGGCAGGTGGGCAGGGGCCTGCGTTGTTTCAAGGATGTCCATGGGCAAGGTGAACCAGAAGGTCGAGCCTTTGCCGGGCGTGCTGTCCACATGCATGTCCCCGTGCATCAAGGCCACTAGGCGCGAGGCGACTGACAGGCCGAGCCCGGCTCCCGGCCTCACTTCAGCAGGCGTATTCCTGCTCTGGTAGAAGCTGGAGAAAATGCCGGGCAAGCGGTCTCGCGCGATGCCGCATCCTGTGTCCTCGACCCGGACGGTGACGAAAGCCATGCCTTTTTCGACATGGGCCGAGACATCGATCAGGACATGTCCAACTGTTGTAAAGCGGACTGCATTG
Organism: Zhengella sp.; assembly: GCA_041738295.1. Lineage (GTDB taxonomy): Bacteria > Pseudomonadota > Alphaproteobacteria > Rhizobiales > Rhizobiaceae > Zhengella. The sequence continues at coordinate 2,542 of JBGSQC010000043.1, forward strand.
GCGACGAGACAGTTCACGATCTGGCGGAACCGGCTGGAATCGCCCACCAGATATTCCGGCAGGAAAGGATCGATGCGCTGGATCAGCTCGACGTCCTTTCGCTGCAATTGGCCGGCAAGCGACTGGACAACCTCCTCCACCACGTCCGACATCCGGAATGGTGCGGGGTCCAGAACCATTGAACCGGCTTCCAGGCGCGACAGGTCAAGAATGCCGTTGATCGTGGCAAGCAAGGTGTTGCCGGAATTTGTAATGACGCCGACATAGTTTTTCTGGGAGGGCGACAGGTCGGAGCGTGACAGCAATTCCGCCATGCCCAGCACGCCGTTGAGCGGCGTGCGGATTTCATGGCTCATGGAGGACAGGAAATCGGCCTTGACCTTTTCAGCCTCTGCCGCCGACGCCAAGGCCTCGGCAGCCTTGTGTTCCGATTCCACCAGCCGGGAAATGATCACGAACTGCCGGAAAATCGCCATGGTGCCGAGCGTGGCGGCAAAGAGATAGAGCACGCCGAGCGCCAGCAGCGGTGGAGAGCCGTACCAAAGCGCGGGCAGAAGAATGGCAGGCGCGGCGGTCGCAAACATTGCAAATGCGGCCATCGGCAGCATCACATAGCAGATCCCGCTCACCACGGTGCCAAGCAGGATGCACGCAAGGATGTAGCCCGTATCAGCCTGCGTTCCGAAGAGCAGCGGCGGCACGATCAGGGTGGAACAGCTGATCAGCCCGATGGCCGGAACAACGGCAAGCGTCTGGTAAAGGTGCTTGATGACCTTGACGCGCGGCAAGGAGGCTGGTTCCAGATCGCGCCAGAAACGATAACGCGCCGCAAGAATCAGGCCGATCAGGGCGACCGGGGCGAGCGCAAAGGGCAAGGGCGAATAGGAGGCGATGAGGACGCCGGCACCGGCTGCAATGGAGAAAAAGCCGGCGTAGATCACGGGCACGGTCTCGCGCAGCATTTCCAGCTGGCGCACCAACAATCTGTCCGTTGCAACGTGACCGGCTGTCAACAGCCGTTCCGGCCAATTACTCATTCACACTCACCCCACGCGAGATACCATCCATGGCAGAGCCAAGTAAAAATTTCGTGCAGGCTGGAAAGATTGCTGCCTGCTCCAGCGTCAACCGCCGGAGCAGGCACAGTTGGGGAGCCTGAGGGTCAGGCGATCTTCTGGCCGGTCTTGGCCCAGTCGGCCAGGAACGTCTCCAGACCCTTGTCGGTCAGCGGATGCTTGACGAGAGCCTTCAGTGTCGAGGGCGGAATGGTGGCGACATCGGCACCGATGAGGGCTGCTTCGCGCACATGGTTGACTGTGCGGATGGAGGCCGCGAGGATCTGGGTGGCAAAATCGTAATTGTCATAGATCGTGCGGATTTCGCCGATCAGGTCCATGCCGTTCAGATGAATGTCGTCGAGCCGCCCGATGAAGGGCGAGATGTAGGTGGCCCCGGCCTTGGCAGCCAGCAGCGCCTGGTTGGCCGAGAAGCACAGCGTCACATTGGTCTTGTGGCCGTCCGAGGTCAGCGCCTTGCAAGCCTTCAGGCCTTCAAGCGTCAGCGGCAGCTTGATGCAGATGTTGTCGGCGATCTTGGCCAACACGGCTGCTTCCTTCATCATGCCGGCATAATCCATGGCGGTGACTTCGGCAGAAACCGGGCCGTCCACGATGGCGCAGATTTCCTTGGTCACTTCCAGGATGTCGCGGCCAGCCTTCAGGATCAGCGACGGATTGGTGGTGACGCCATCCAGCAGGCCCAGATCATTCAGCTCGCGGATTTCGGTGACGTCGGCGGTATCAACAAAGAATTTCATGGGAGGCTCCCTCAAAGGCTGGTGGCCGCATCTTGCGGGCGGCCCTGTCAAAGCTGGCTTCCCCTTAACGCAAGATCGGGGCAAGGTCACCCGCAATGACACAAGATTCGCCAAATTTGACTGTGGTGCCGGTGCTGGTGCCGATGCCTGCCGCGCGGCCCTATTCCTATGCGGTTCCACACGGAATGGTGCTTCGTCCGGGCTCCATCGTGCAGGTTCCGCTCGGGCCCAGGCAGGTTGCCGGCGTGGTGTGGGACGGGGAGGGCGAGGCGGTCAATCCGGCGCGGCTGAAGGCCGTGACACAGGCTTTCGACTGTCCGGCGCTGAACCCCGAC
>JBGSQC010000073.1:0-2928 GCA_041738295.1 Zhengella sp.
GACCGGCATGGCGACGCGCGAGCAGGCAGCGGTGAAGCCCGCCGGGCACTGACACTGATTGCATCAGCCCTGCGCTGCGGTCCTGGGCGGATCGGCGCGGTTGACGCGCGATGCCGGGAAGGCAGCAATCACTTCGGTGCCTTCGCGCAGCTTTGAACGAAGGTCGAACCGGCCGCCATGCATCTGCATGATGGCCTGCACGATGGGCAGGCCAAGGCCGGTGCCCTGTTCGGCGCTCTTGATGGCAATGGAGCCCTGGCCGAAGGCTGACAGCACGACCGGGATTTCCTCTTCCGGGATGCCGGGACCATTGTCGCGGATGGAGATGTATTGCCCGCCGGACGAGGTCCAGCCGGCGCGCAGCGTGATGGTGCCATTGGTGGGCGTGAACTTCACCGCGTTCGACATCAGGTTCAGTGCCACCTGCCTGATGGACCGCTCGTCGGCGGTCAGGTTCGGCAGGCCTGCCTGGTATTGGCGCACCAGGGTGATCGATTTGGCCTGCATCTTCATGTCGAGCATGTGGGCTGCATGGTCCAGGATATCGGTCAGCGAGATCTCTTCCTCGTTCAGCTGGTAGCGTCCGGCCTCGATGCGTGACAGGTCAAGGATCTCGTTGATCAGGTCGAGCAGGTGCTTGCCGGACGAGTGGATGTCGCGGGCATAGTCCTTGTAGGTTTCATTGCGCAGCGGCCCCAGCATTTCGCCTGCCATCACTTCGGAAAAGCCGAGAATGGCGTTGAGCGGCGTGCGCAACTCGTGGCTCATCGAGGCCAGGAAGCGGGACTTTGCCAGATTGGCTTCTTCCGCGCGATGGCGGGCCTCGTCCGACATGGCATTGGCGGTTTCGAGTTCGGCGATCAGCGAATCCTTTTCCGAGCGGAAGGACAGCATCATCACGGCGCTGGAATGCAGATGGCGCGAGATATAGGCAAAGAAGGGCAGGGCGGCGACCAGCATGAAAGCCATGGACAGCCGCACCGGATCAAATTCGCGCGCTGTCATGAAAGCATAGAGGACGACCGGCAGCGTGAAGGATGCCGCAAGCGATCCGTTCAAGGCCCAGCCGATGACGGCGCTGGAGGCGATGGCAAGCAACAGCAGGACCGCCTTTAGGATGGCGGTCTCATCTGCGTCGCAGGTCGGGCACTCCAGAAGGGCCAAACCTGCCCAGCCCATCCCGCCGATGACATGGGCGATCAGGAAATTGCGGGTGACGGATTTGACGTCGATGGCGTCCTCGGAGCGCGCATTGATGCGGCGGGCCACGACCATGGGCGCACCGGTAAACGCGATGGCCAGAAAGCCCCAGATGACAATCGGCAGACCGACGCCCAGCGCAATGCCGGCCAGCGTGATGAGACCGATGAGGATGGGAAAGGCAGCCGCTGAAGCAAGGATGGCACCGGCATGCATTTTCAAAAGCGTGCGGTCGAAATTCAGGTTTCCGGGCCGTATCGACAGCTTTTCGCGGGTCGAGCGGATGGTCCGGGCCACATCGGTGTTGCGATGGGCCTTGCGCTTGTCGACAATGATCTTGTCTGCAATGCCGGATGGTGCGACGGACATGGTTGCGCGGAACAGTCGATTCTTCGGGTTCAGTGACTGTCAATCTTTACGAGTGAATGGTTAACGGACCCTGATCGGAGACAGGATGGCGGCACGGCAAATCCGGCGGGCAAGCCCTTGGCGCAAATGGGCGGAATGGCTTTTGACAGGGCTTTTCCTGCTTGCTGCCGCCTATGCTGCAGCACGCCGGGAAAAGGTGGATACAATTGCCTTTCAGGGTGTGCCGGTGGTGGTGGATGGCGACAGCCTGCGCTTTGGAACCGAGCGTGTGCGCCTTCTCGGCATTGATGCGCCGGAGCTGAAGCAGACCTGCAAGCGCGAAACCGGGGTCTATGCCTGTGGGCGCGAGGCCCGCCTTGAACTGGCGCGCTACGCTCAATCGGGCTCGTTCTCCTGCGAAGGGTGGCGGCGCGACCGGTATGGCCGGCTTCTGGTGACTTGCAAGAGCGGATCGAAGGACGTGAACAGCCTGTTGGTGGAATCCGGCTGGGCGGTTTCCTACGGCCAGTACGGGCAAGAGGAAGAAGAGGCGAGGGCAAGGAAAACAGGCCTTTGGGCCGGAGAGTTCGACCGCCCGCAGGACTGGCGCGCCATCCATGGCGAAGCCTTGGCCGATGCCAGCCGGTGGGATCACGACAGGCTGATGGTCCTTTGGAACTGGACGAGGCAAATCCTGTTTGACGCCAAAGCCCCCGGCGCGCCATGAATGGGGCAACGCCCATTGAACGGAGGAAACGATGAAGCTTTATGATGGCGGCAAGGCCCCCAATCCGCGCCGGGTGCGCATTTTTCTCGCCGAAAAGGGCGTCGAAGTGCCGCTGGTTCCTGTCGACATGGGGTCGCTCGGCCACAAGTCCGACGAAGTGACCAAACGCAACCCGTTGCAGCGCCTTCCCGTGCTGGAACTGGGTGACGGCACTGTGATTTCGGAATCGGTTGCCATCTGCCGTTATATTGATGCGCTCTATCCCGAGCCCAATCTGATGGGCAAGACGCCGGTGGAAATCGCCCTGATCGAGATGTGGGAGCGGCGGTGCGAGCATCATTTCCTGGCTCCTGTCGCGCAGGCCTTCCGCCACACGCATCCCGCCATGGCGACTTGGGAAGTGCCGCAGATTGCGGAATGGGGCGAGGCGAACCGGCCGAAGGCACTGACCTTCCTGCGCTTTCTCGACAGCGAACTGGCAGGCCGCGCTTTCATTGCCGGTGACAGGCTGTCGATTGCAGACATCACGGCGGTGGTGGCCACCGATTTCATGAAACCGGCGAAGATCGCCATTCCCGATGAGGTGACCCACTTCAAGCGCTGGTATGAGGCCATGAAGGCGCGCCCCAGCTACGGTGCCTGAGAGCGAAAAG
>JBGSQC010000094.1:0-4505 GCA_041738295.1 Zhengella sp.
CGCCGCCCCCAAGCTTGGTGCGGGTTTCGGAGCGCGAGCTTTCCTTCCACTGGAACATTTCCACTTTGCGGATCAGCCGGTTGGCATTTGTGGGTCCCGCGACAAAGGTGAACACCGGATCGCTGATGGTGCCATTGACCAGCAATGGCCCGGAGAAATGGACGAGCTTGCCATTGGCATCCGCGCCGGGCGCAGCAGGGTCGATGGTCACCACCTGCCCTGCGCCCTCGGCTAGCGCGCGCGCCGTCTTGACCGCGCGGCCCTCGTTCCAGAACAGCCCGGCAATCGAGGCAAGGATCAGCAGCAGGCCGATCAGGATTCCGGTAAAGGCCCCGCCGATGCGCGAAAACCACGAACGGCTGGTCACTTCGGTAAATTGGTCTGCCATGGTCCTGTCCCCTTGCCTGATCCGGCGCTGCGGATGTGATGCATCAGTGTTGCCACCCGATTCCCATCCATGCTGTGCACTTTGTCACAGCTTCGCAAGGGTTTCGGCGGGGCGCATACACCAGATGGGGTAGCTGAATCCTCCGACCTTGAATCCTTTTACGTAAAGGATACCCTCGAAAGAAAACGGGAGGGATCGCCATGGACGCCGACATCATCATCGTGGGCGCTGGCCTTGCCGGGCTGGTCGCGGCCAACGAAGCCGCAGATCGCGGCAAGCGCGTCCTCATCCTTGATCAGGAAGGCGAGCAGAACCTCGGCGGTCAGGCCTTCTGGTCGCTGGGCGGCCTGTTCATGGTGGATACGCCCGAACAGCGGCGCATGAAGATCCGCGACAGCCACGCCCTTGCCGCACAGGACTGGGCAGGATCAGCCGGTTTCGACCGCGAGGAAGACCACTGGCCGCGCCAATGGGCGTCCGCCTATCTGGATTTCGCCGCAGGCCCCATGCGCCCCTGGCTGCATGGCCTTGGCATGCGCTGGTTCCCGGTGGTCGGATGGGCCGAGCGCGGCGGATCGCTTGCCACCGGGCACGGCAACTCGGTGCCGCGCTTCCACCTCACATGGGGCACCGGGCCGGGCGTGCTGAAGCCTTTCATTGACCGTGTCATCGAGCACGAAAAGGCTGGCCGCATCACCTTCCGCTTCCGTCACCGCGTCACCCGTCTCATCACCACAAACGGTGCCGTCACCGGTGTGGAAGGCGATGTGCTGGAGGAAACGCAGGTGGCGCGCGGCCAGCAATCCTCGCGCGTGGTCACTGGCGACTTTTCGCTTTCCTCCAATGCGATCATCATCACGTCGGGTGGCATTGGCGGCAATCATGAGCTGGTGCGCAGCGTCTGGCCCACGGAGCGGCTGGGCATGGCGCCGAAATCCATGGTGTCGGGCGTACCGCACCATGTGGATGGCGCTATGCTGGCGATAGCGCGGGAGGCCGGCGCCGTCACCATCAATGATGACCGCATGTGGCACTATACCGAGGGCGTTCAGAACTGGGATCCGATCTGGCCGAACCACGGCATCCGCATCCTTCCCGGCCCGTCCTCGCTCTGGTTCGATGCCACCGGCAAGCGCCTGCCCGCGCCCTGCCTGCCGGGCTTCGACACGCTGGCAACGCTGAAGCACATCCTTTCGACCGGACACGACTATTCCTGGTTCGTGCTGACGCAGGCGATCATCAGGAAGGAATTCGCTCTGTCCGGCTCCGAGCAGAACCCGGATTTCACTTCCGGCAAATGGATGGAGGTGATCAAGGGCCGCATCCTGAACAAGGCCGCGCCCGCCCCGGTGGAAGCCTTCAAGAAGCATGGCGCGGACTTTGTCGTGCGCGATACGCTGGAAGAACTCGTAAAGGGCATGAATGCGCTGACCGGCGAGGACCTGATCGACCATGACCGGCTGAAGGCCGAAATAGAAGCGCGCGACCGCGAGATCGACAATGCCTATTCCAAGGACGCGCAGGTGACGGCCATTCGCGGCGCGCGCAATTATCTGGGCGACAAGCTTGTCCGCACCGCAAAACCGCACAAGATCCTCGACCCCACGAAAGGCCCGCTGATCGCGGTCAAGCTGCACATCCTCACTCGCAAGTCGCTGGGCGGGCTTCACACCGACATGGATGCCCGCGTGCTGGACGCATCCGGCACTCCCGTACCCGGCCTCTATGCGGCAGGCGAAGTGGCAGGCTTCGGTGGTGGCGGCTATCACGGCTACAACGCGCTGGAAGGAACCTTCCTCGGCGGCTGCATCTTCTCAGGCCGGATCGCCGGCCAGAAAGCCGGATAGCAGGCTATGGGACGACTGATTTTTTCATGCATGAATTTCTTGAAGGGGGTCTTTCCAGCTTCGGGTCACTGCCCCACATTCCCCGCGGGAAATTGAGACCAAATCCGGAGGGGTTGCATGAGTGCCTTGTTCTCGCCGTTCAGGCTGGGACCGTTGTCCGTTGAAAACCGCATCGTCGTATCGCCGATGTGCCAGTACAGCGCCGTGGACGGAGAGCCGCAAAGCTGGCATCTGATCCATGGTGGAAACCTGATGATGGCAGGCGCGGGCCTCGTCATTCTCGAGGCAACTGCGGTGGAAGCGCGCGGCCGCATCACCCATGGCTGCCTTGGCCTTTACACCGATGCACAGGAACAGGGCTTCGCGCGCCTCGTCGCCGAAATGCGCAAATTGTCAGGCGCGCGCATCGGCATCCAGCTCGGCCATGCCGGGCGCCGCGGCTCTGCCCGCTCCATCGCCGAGCGCTGGAAGGGCGAATCCCTGCCGATATCGGAAGGCGGCTGGCAGACCTGCGGGCCCTCGGCAAAGCCCTACAACGAGACCTGGACAACGCCGCAGGAAATGACAGCGGACGAGATTGCGTCGCTGGTCTCGGCCTTTGCCGATTCAGCCAAAAGGGCGGCGAAAGCCGGCTTTGACCTGATCGAGGTCCATGCCGCTCACGGCTATCTGCTGCACCAGTTCCTGTCGCCACTGACCAATCTGCGCACTGACCTATATGGCGGCAACCTGGAAAACCGCATGCGCCTGCCGCTCGAGATCGTGCGCGCCGTTCGCGCGGTGACGGGCGGCTCCTTGGCGCTCGGTGTGCGCGTCAACAGCACCGACTGGCACCCCGATGGCGCGACGCTGGACGAGGCCGTCACCTTCTGCAAGGCGCTCGAGGCCGAGGGCGTCGACTATGTGGTGATGTCTGCCGGCAATCTGGTGCCGGACGCCAAAATTCCCCCGGCAGCGCCCGGCCACCAGGTGCCGTTTGCCACCCGCGTCAAGCAGGAGACCGGCCTTGCCACCATGGCTGTCGGCTTCATCATCGAGCCGGATCTGGCCGAGCGCATCGTCGCCGAGGACAAGGCCGACATGGTGGCGCTGGCCCGCGCCATCATCGACGATCCGCGCTGGGGCTGGCACGCCGCCGCAGAACTCGGAGCCGAGATCACCTATCCGGAGCAATATTTGCGCGCCCGCCCGAACAACTGGAAAGGCTATCGCATCGCCCACCCGGACAGCAGCCCGGCGATGGGCTCCGCGCAGGCCGACCGGCCCTCGGCCTCATCCTGGGACCGCCCGGAGGCGCAGGCGAGGAGAGGCTGACCATGTGGAGCCAGGCAGCAAAACTGCCTGGCCGCCCACCTGCTCTGCCGCCCACCTGCTCTGTAGAATACCACCCATTCGGGGAAGCGCCGGTTAACCCTGCAGGGAAACCGGATTCCAAGACATTCCTGCGAAGCTGCGCCCCGGAACCGGGAAAAACATATCTTGATGGCAGGCGTGTCGAAAAGCGGATGGAAGGTGGGGATCGGCATGCTTGCCGCTTGCGCCCCCGTGCCTGCTTTTGCCGAAGACCTGCCCTTTTCCCACACGATCAGCGATTTCTGCACCATCCAGATCGTCGAGAACGGCGTGCTGGCACCCAGCCCGAATTTGCGCATCCTGCGGTCCCGCGTTGGCGATGGCGGTTCGCCAGCCAGGCTGACAGTGCAGGCCTCATCGGCAGGCTTCACGCTCTCGATCAATCCACCTGCCGGATTTGCCAGCCAGCCGGCAGAAAACACCAGCCCGCAAACCTTCAATGCGCTGATGCGCTCCACCGGAGCAAGCGTCTTCTCTGAAACCACTGTGCCGCAATCGCTGTCGCCCGGCTTCAGCACGGTGCGTGTCGTGCTGATCGCTCAAAAGCCACTCGGCGGCGTGTTTCCGGCAGGAAACTACAGCGCCATCGTGCCTGTGCTGTGCGAGTGACGGATCACTCCGCCGCCCGGCCGAACGCCTCCGCGCCGGTCTCGAACTGCAGCTTGGCAAGGCGCGCATAGGTTCCGCCCTGCTTCACCAGGCTTTCATGCGTGCCTTCCTCCACCACGCGCCCGCCATCGAGCACGAGGATGCGGTCGGCCTTGAGGATGGTGGCCAGCCGGTGCGCGATGACCAGCGTGGTGCGCCCTTCCATCAGCTTTTCCAGCGCCGACTGCACCAGCTTTTCGCTGCCGGCATCGAGCGCCGAGGTAGCCTCGTCCAGCAGCAGAACCGGCGCATCGCGCAGCAGAGCCCGC
>JBGSQC010000228.1:0-15114 GCA_041738295.1 Zhengella sp.
GCCCGGACCGTACGCCGCAAGGCTTCGACGCCGGCCCGGTGGCCGGCGCTGCGCGGCAGGAAGCGCTTCTTGGCCCACCGGCCATTGCCGTCCATGATAATGGCCACATGTGCGGGCTTGTCCATGGTGTTCCTTCCGGCGCCGGGGGACGCTGCGAATTCACTGCGCGCTCAGACGTGCAGGATTTCCGCTTCCTTCTCGTGACCAAGCTTGTCGATTCGCGAGATGGTGTCATCGGTCAGCTTCTGCACCCGGTCCGACAGCTTGCGGGCGTCATCCTCGCTGACCGTGCCATCCTTTTCGGCCTTCTTCAGCATGTCCATGCCGTCACGCCGGACATGGCGGACAGCGATGCGGGCCGATTCGGCATATTGATGCGAAATCTTCACGAGGTCCTTGCGGCGTTCTTCGTTCAGTTCCGGCACCGGAATGCGCAGCGTCGTGCCATCCATGATCGGGTTGAAGCCGAGATTGCTCTCGCGGATCGCCCGGTCCACGGCATTGACCATCGACTTGTCCCAGACCGATACCGAGATCATCCGCGACTCGGGAACCGAGACGGTTGCCACCTGGTTGATCGGCATGGAAGACCCGTAGGCATCCACCGAAATGGCATCCAGCAGGCTCGACGAAGCGCGCCCGGTACGAATGGACCCAAGATCGGTCTTGAATGCGTTGACGGCACCTTCCATGCGGCGCTCCAGGTCGTTCAGGTCAATGCCTTCGCTCATGTCAGTCTCTCCAAGCAGCCTGGCCGCCACCTTTCCCGATCAGGCATCGGAAACAACGGTGCAGCGGCCTTTTCCAGTCAAGTTTTCTCCGAATCCACCCTTCTCATGAATGGAATAGACGATTATCGGAATGTGATTTTCGCGAGCAAGGGCAATAGCCGCCGTGTCCATGACGTTGAGGCCGCGTGCAATCACCTCGTCATGGGTGATGCGCTCGAAGCGGGTGGCGTCAGGTACCTTCTTGGGATCGGCAGAATAGATGCCATCGACCTGCGTGCCCTTGAACAACGCGTCAGCGCCGATTTCGGCGGCGCGCAATGCAGCCGCGGAATCGGTCGTAAAGAACGGATTGCCGGTGCCGCCGGCAAAGATCACGACCTTGCCCTGGTTCATGTAGGCAGTGGCTTGGCGCTGCGAGAAGCTTTCGCAAATCTCCGGCATGGCAATCGCCGACAGCACCACCGTATCGATGCCGAGCTTGATCAGCGAGGTGCGCAGCGCCAAGGAATTGATGACGGTCGCCAGCATGCCCATGTGGTCGCCGGTCACCCGGTCCCCGCCTTTGGAGGCAACGGCCACGCCGCGGAAAATATTACCGCCGCCGATCACCACGCCGACTTCCACGCCCATGGCGCGCGCTTCGGCAATGTCGGAGGCAATGCGGTCTGCAACCGAGACATCAATGCCGAAGCCCTGTTCCCCCATGAGGGCCTCGCCGGAGGCTTTGACGAGAACTCTGCGATAAAGCGGCTTGGCGGACATGGACTCACTCTGGTTTCAGGGTCGAAAAATAGCTTGCGCCGCGATACACGACGGGCGCCGCGTTGTCACGCGGCGCCCTTCACAATTTCCGTGCAGTTCAAGCCCGTTCAGGCCGAACGATCAGCCCTTGGCTGCGGCAGCCACTTCGGCAGCGAAGTCGGTGACCTCCTTTTCGATGCCTTCGCCAAGTGCAAGGCGGACGAAACCTGTGATCTTTGCCGGTGCACCGATGGCCTTCTCGGCTTCCTTCAGGGCAGCCTCGACCGTCAGGTCCGGATTTATCACGAAGGCCTGCTTCATCAGCACGACTTCCTCGTAGAACTTGCGGATGCGGCCTTCGACCATCTTCTCGATGATGGCTTCCGGCTTGCCCGATTCGCGGGCCTGCTCGGTGAAGATCGCACGCTCGCGTTCCACGGCAGCCGCATCAACCTCTTCGGCCGACAGGGCCAGCGGGTTGGTGGCGGCAACATGCATCGCAACCTGGCGGGCAAAGGCGCGAGCCTCGTCATGGCCGCCAATGGTCTCAATGGCCACCAGAACGCCGAGCTTGCCGAGGCCGTCGGCCACATGGTTGTGGACGTAGGTCGCGACAACACCATTCGTCACAGACAGCATGGCTGAGCGGCGGAAGCTCATGTTTTCGCCGATCGTTCCGACCGCATCCTTGATGGTGTCGACAACCGAAGCCGAACCGCCCGGATAGGCAGCAGCCGAGACGGCTTCAACCGTGCCGTCGGTGGACAGGGCCACCTGGGCGACATTGCGCACGATGTCCTGGAAGGCATCGTTGCGGGCGACGAAGTCGGTCTCGGAGTTGACTTCCACGACCACACCCTTGTGGCTGGAAGAGGCAATGCCGATCAGGCCTTCGGCGGCGGTGCGGCCAGCCTTCTTTTCGGCCTTCGTGATGCCCTTGGCGCGCAGCCAGTCGCTGGCGGCTTCCATGTCGCCATTGTTCTCGGTCAGGGCTGTCTTGCAGTCCATCATGCCTGCGCCGGTCTTCTCGCGCAGTTCCTTCACCATTGCAGCAGTGATTGCCATGTTCGCCTCGTCATTGTCCAAAAAGCGAGATGCATCGAAAGCTCTATGCGTTTCGATGCACCGCAGGGAGCGGGACGGACTGGCCATCCCGGATGATTGTCGTCTCCCGCCTGCCCTGTTACCGTGTCAAACGGATGACAGGCCGGCGGGAAACGGGATCAGGCCTGGGCGCCTTCGTCACCGGCAGCGTCAAGCGCCGGCTCGGCAGGGGCTTCAACAGCAGCGCCAAGGTCAACGCCCATGGAACCCTGCTGGCGGGCGATGCCATCGAGGGCAGCACGGGCAATCAGGTCGCAATAGAGCGTGATGGCGCGCGCGGCATCGTCATTGCCCGGGATCGGGTAATCGACCATGTCCGGATCGCAGTTGGTGTCGAGGATGGCCACAACCGGAATTCCGAGACGCTTGGCTTCCTGGATGGCGATGGCTTCCTTGTTGGTGTCGATAACGAACATCAGGTCGGGCGTCGAGCCCATGTCCTTGATGCCGCCAAGGGCGCGGTCCAGCTTCTCGCGCTCACGCTCGAGGTTCAGGCGCTCCTTCTTGGTGAAGCCCTGGGCTTCGCCGGCCAGCAGCTCGTCGAGCTTGCGCAGGCGCTGGATCGAATTGGAGATCGTCTTCCAGTTGGTGAGCATGCCGCCGAGCCAGCGGGCGTTCACATAATACTGGGCAGAGCGCTTGGCAGCATCGGCAACGATGTCCGAGGCCTGGCGCTTGGTGCCGACGAAGAGCACGCGACCGCCGCCGGCAACCGTGTCGGACACCAGCTTGAGCGCCTGGTGAAACAGCGGAACCGTCTGAGAAAGGTCGATAATGTGGATGTTGTTGCGGGCACCGAAGATGTACGGGGTCATCTTCGGGTTCCAGCGGTGCGTCTGGTGGCCGAAGTGAATGCCAGCCTCAAGAAGCTGGCGCATGCTGAAATCAGGCAAAGCCATTGTCGTTTCCTTTTCCGGTTAGACCTCCACGGACCTTTGACGGATGAACCGCCACCGGAGGATCAGGACGGATTTCTCCCGGCCAGACCCGAAGCCCGTGTGTGGAATGTGCGCCGCAATAGAGCAAAGCGGCAATGAACGCAACCCCGCCCCGACCAAAGCCCGGTAACCCGCGCTTGGCTTCGTCAGTTGCACTTCGGCGTTTCGAGGAGATCCAGCGTCACCAGCTTGCCGCGGATACGGAATTCACCGTAATCGGTCTCGAAATCACGCGCCACGCCGTTGTCATAGAGCTTGAAGCCGATGCGATAAATCGGAGCGGCGTCCGAATCGGGTTCCGGATCATCGAAATAGGCAATCGAGACCGGCCAGTAGTCATCCTTGCCCAGTTCGCCCGCGGCCTGGGTATCGCCGGCAGCTATGTCAGCCTTCTTGAGGGAGCCGATGACGACCGTGGTAGTCAGCACCTTGTCGGCGGTTTCCGTGCCGTCATAGATCGCGGTCTCGTAAAAGGTCTCGCCCTTGCGGGCGCGTTCCAGCAGATCGATCATATGGGCAGCCGGGAAATGGGCCGGTGTCAGCGCAACCGATGCCGGATCAGGCTTTTCCAGGTCCACCTTCACCTTCTTGTCTTGCTCGTGACGCGCCGTACCCTTCACTTCCTTGTCCAGCTTTTCATCGATGAAGGATTTGGAGGCAAAGGAAAACAGGTCCGCGCCCGGATCCTCATAGGTCGTCACCTGCTGGTCCACCATGCGCGGCTCGTTTTCGCCGGTCAGGAACTGGGTCACCGACCGGAAGCTGACGGTATAACCGTCGCAGGCCGAGCCGTTGAATTCGTAGACCATGCGGCCATTGACGCCGGTAATGCCGGACTTGGTGGTGGAATCAATCAGGCTGAGATCATAGACCGCGCGGTGCGGCGCCAGCACCTGCGCCTCGGCCAAAACTGGCAACAGAACAGTTCCGGCTGCAAGGGTGGCCAGGAACCTTCTCGCGGGGTTCGTCATCTTCATCCCTTCCAGATGCTTGCGCAGGGCGTCCGCCCCATGGCATCTCTCTTGATTGAGGGCCGCTTCGGCCTTTTTCAAGGCGGCGGCTCCAGTCGCATGACCTTATAGTGCCAAAGATCAACAAAAGGAAAAGCACCATGTCAGCTGCCGAACGTCTCGCCGCGCTGGGGATCGAACTGCCTGTGGCCGCAGCACCTGCCGCCAACTACATTCCCTTTGCGCAATCGGGCACGCTGCTCTTCACTTCCGGACAGTTGCCGCTGAAGGATGGCAAGCTGACCGCGACCGGCCTCTTGGGGCGCGACCTTGATGTGGCAGCCGGCCAGGACGCGGCCAAATGGTGCGCCGTCAACATCCTGGCACAGGCAAAGGCGGCATTGGGCGACCTCGACCGCATTGCCCGCATCGTGAAAATTTCTGTCTTCGTTGCCTCCACGCCGGATTTCACCGAGCAGCATCTGGTGGCCAATGGCGCTTCCAATCTGCTGGTCGAAGTGCTGGGCGATGCCGGTCGCCATGCGCGCAGTGCCGTCGGCATGGCGAGCCTTCCGCTCAATGCACCGGTTGAAATCGAAGCCATCATTGAAATCCGCTGAGGACAAGGCATCATGGACTTTCCGCAATGGCTGACAGCCCGCCCGATTGCGCACCGCGGCCTGCATGACGGTAACAAGGATGTCTGGGAAAACTCGCCGTCGGCTTTCGAGCGCGCAGCACAAGCCGGCTATGCCATCGAATGCGATGTCCATATGACCGCTGATGGCGTCCCGGTGGTCTTTCATGACGAGGAACTGGACCGGCTGACCGGCACACGCGGACATATCCACCAGATGACGGCCCAGCAGATGGGGCAGCTTTCCATCGGCGGCACACCAGACCGGGTGCCGTCATTGGCCGAAACGCTGACGCAAGTTGCCGGGCGCGTGCCGCTCGTCATCGAACTGAAGGGCATTGAAGGCAAGGATGCGGGGCTGGTGGCCGCAGTCGGAACGCTTCTGGCAGCCTATGACGGACCGGCAGTCATCATGTCCTTCGATCATTGGCTGGTGCGCCGGTTCCGCCAGGATGCGGCGGGCATTCACGGCGGATTGACGGCGATGGGGGTCTCCTCGCGCGAGCTGGAAGCCCATTTCTCCATGCTGGCCCATGACATCGCCTTTGCCTCCTTCCATGTGGAGACGCTCGACAATCCGTTCGTCCGCTTCATGCGGAGCACGATGAACCGGCCCGTCATCAGCTGGACGGTCCGCACACCGGACCACGTGGCGCTGACACGTACACATGGTGACCAGATGACCTTCGAGGGTTTTGATCCCGACGGACAAGCCTTTTCATGATTGTGGCTTGCAGCAGTCCTTGGCCGCTCTACATTTTCCGCATTGCTTCCCTCGAGACGGCGGAATAGCCCTGATATGAATGATGCGGCGCAAGGCGGTTTCACGCTGGAGGTTGGTGAAAGCCTTGCTGCTGTTGGCAAAACGGCGTGGGACCGCCTTGCAGGCACATCGTGTAATACATTAACAAACCCCTACAACCCGTTTTCATCCCACGCATTCCTCTCCTCGCTGGAAGAGTCCGGATGTGTCGGGCCGGGAACCGGCTGGTTTCCCCGCCATTTGCTGCTGAAAGCGCCGGACGGAAGGCTCGCCGGCGCTGTTGCAGCCTATGCCAAGACCCATAGCCAGGGCGAATATGTTTTCGATCATGGCTGGGCCGACGCCTTCGAGCGGGCCGGCGGCCGCTACTATCCCAAGCTTCAGGTCGCCTTTCCCTTCACCCCTGCTGCCGGACCGCGCCTACTGGTGGCAGACGGGTTCGAGGCCGGAGCCATCAAGGCTGCGCTGGCCGATGGCCTGAAGTCCCTGGCAACGCAGGCCGGGATGTCCTCGGTCCATGCGACATTCCTTCAGGATGCTGACCGGACCGCCCTGCTCGGTGCCGGATTCCTGCACCGCACCGATCAGCAGTTCCATTTCTTCAACCGCGGCTATCGCGACCATGGCGATTTCCTGGACCGATTGGCATCGCGCAAGCGCAAGGCCCTGCGCAAGGAGCGCGAGGCCGCGCTTTCCATCGGCATCACCATCGAATGGCTGACCGGCAGCGACCTGACAGAGGCAGTCTGGGACGAGTTCTATGCCTTTTACATGGATACCGGCAGCCGCAAATGGGGTCGCCCCTATCTCAACCGGCGTTTCTATTCGCTGATCGGCGAACGCATGGCCGATGACATCCTGCTGGTCATGGCAAGGCGAAACGGCAGGCGGATCGCCGGTGCCATCAATTTCATCGGATCAGATACGCTCTACGGCCGTCACTGGGGCTGCGTCGAGGACCACGCCTTCCTGCACTTCGAAGTTTGCTACCATCAGGCCATCGATTTCGCGATTGCGCGCGGGCTCTCCACAGTCGAAGCCGGGGTACAGGGCGAGCACAAGCTGGCGCGCGGATACGAACCGGTAACCACCCATTCAGCGCACTGGATTGCCCATCCGGGTCTGCGCGATGCGGTAGCCGATTATCTGGAGCAGGAGCGTCGAGAAATCAGCCGCGCAAGCACGATCCTTTCCGCACATACTCCCTTCCGCAAGGACAGTGAGACCTGAAATCCATAACCCGGCGCAATTCAGCCTGCATCATTCAAAATGATATTGCGGCATGCAGAGGCTTCACTCTAGCGTTGTCCTTTGCAACGCCTCAAACCCCGCCGGACCATCGCCATGTATCGCCTGTTCTATGTCTCCAAAGCCGCTGAAGGCATGGACGAAGCTTCACTGGAAAAGCTTGTCGAGAAGGCCGCCGTGCGCAATGCGCGCCTTGGGGTTACAGGTGCGCTCGTTTTCAACGGCACTGATTTTGGACAGGTGCTGGAAGGCCAGCGTGAGGCGATTGAAGCGGTGATGGCCTCGATCCGTGACGACACCCGGCATACGGGCATCATCATCGTGTCAGAAGGTCTGTGCAGCGAGCGCCGCTGGGATGGCTGGAGCATGACGCATGTGGAGGGTATCGGCTTTGCGCCTCTCGTGGAGTCTGTCTGCGGCAATTGACCGGGCGGCGTGCTTGCGGTCTAAGAACGGATACCGCTCCGTTCTTGAATGAGGCCAGCCGTGACCGCCACCTATGACGACAGCAATGTGTTTGCAAAAATCCTGCGCGGCGAAATTCCGTCGCACAAGCTCTACGAAGACGCCGACACTTACGTGTTCATGGACATCATGCCACGCGGAACCGGCCACTGCCTGGTGATCCCCAAGCGCCCTGCCCGCAACATTCTCGACATCGAGGCCTACAGCCTGACGGCAGTGGCCGCAACGGTGCAAAGGATGGCGCGCGCCGTGGTGAAAGCGTTTGACGCTGACGGCGTGACGATCCAGCAATTCAACGAGCCGGCCGGCGGTCAGGTGGTTTTCCACCTGCACTTCCATGTCATGCCGCGGTTCGAGGGCGTCAGCCTCAAGCCTCATTCCGCCATCATGGAAGACCACGGAGTGCTCGCTGCAAACGCCGACAAGATCAGGGCAGCGCTCGCCTCGATGTGAGCCTTTCTCCCGGCAGATCAGGCCGCTGCCTGAGCGCTTTCCATCGGCACGGACTGCACTGAGTGTTCGCGCGCCTTGAGCACGGCTTCGGCCAGATACCATGACACGACAAGAACGGCGATCCCGCCCGGAATGTCCATCAAGTTGTGACCGCCATGGATCAGGATCCCCGGCATGGCAACCAGTCCAGACGCAATCAGCGGAAGCCTCAGCGCCTTCAGCGGCCAAAGCGCGGGGATGATCACCAGCGCCATGACCGTATGGAAGGACGGGAAGCCGACCAGGCCCTTGATGTTAAAATTGTCGAGCCTTGTCACGCCTTCAGCCATCAGCCGGTTGAGTTCGGCACCATAGGCCGATCCTGCCACGGGGCGGACGATTTCCACGATCTTGGGATCCAGCGTCCAGTAGGCGCAGGCGCCACTGGTCGGGAAAAAGGCCCAGAAGAAGACGGTGATCAAGCCTCCAAGGACACAGGCCAGTGCCAGCTTGTGCAGGCGGCGCACATCGAAAAATGCGCCAACGGCAATGAAGGCCAGGAAGAGGAAGGTCTGGGTCGAGAGGTAGATGTTGCGCAGGAAATCCGAAATCGCCGGGTGCCTTGATGCCCAGGCCAGTGCGTCAGGCCAAGAATAGCCAAACCTGGCATCGATGGCCACCAGCGCGGCATCCATGGTCGGGTTCGGGCGCGGGAGCAGCAGCACGTTCAGGTTGGAGCCGACATAGCTGTAGAGGAAGAACATGGAGAGCACAGCAGCACATTCGAGGTGCGGATGAAGCGCCCTGCCCGGCGCGCTGCCTGCGAGACGCCAAAGAAAACCGCAGCCGTCGCCAGCATCACCTCGGCACCGGTGAAGTGGAACTCGATATCCTTCAGCCAGATGAGTGCCACATTGGCAACAGAAAGGATGCCGATGATCAGGAAGATGAGACGTTCGGCCGGATGAATATGCATGGGCAATCCCGCTGGATGATGCGGGAGACTAGGCATGGACAGGTTTAAGCGGGGTAAACCCGGTCAAAATGCCATGGCTGCAAACAGCAGACCTTCGGCCACCAGCATGCCGGCAATCAGCTTCCTGCCCGTCAGGAGATAGGCCGCAAACCCCGCCAGAACCGCGATGATCCGACCGGCCAGCGGCACGGCTGCAAGCGCGCATTGCGGAAAGACCACCAGATTGCCGATCACGGCGGCCACCTGCGCGGTGGCAATGGCGCGCACCAGCATCATGGAGGGCGAGGTTTCGTCCAACCGCGTGCCAAGCGCGACACCGGCCCAGCGCCAGATATCGGTCGGCAGGAAACCGGCAAGCGTGATGAAGAGATAGGGCCACCACCAGGCATCAATCGACTGGAACGACATCATGATTGCCCGGCCTTTTTGCGCCTGGCCGCCATATGCAGCGCAAAGGCACCAAGCCCGCCAATCAATCCGGCTGCAATCAGGTCGATACCCGGCATCCAGAGGTGAAACAGCGGCCCGAGCACAAGGCCTGCTACCATCGCCGCATGGCTGGCAAACTCCCGCGCCGAGCCCCACAGAGACAGCAGGAAATACATCGGCGTCAGGAAGAACAGCGCCGCCGCCGCAAAGGCCGGAAGCTGCGGCGCCAAAAGATAGATTGCCGCAAGGATGGAGTTTGCCCCTGCCACCAGTGTCAGCCCGAGGCCGAAATACCAAGTGGTGCGCCAGGCACGCGGAACCTCGCGGAACTTGTCGAGCGAAATCACCCAGGAGGTGACGGCGATGAAATGCGACAGCGCATAGAGCACCCAGCCTCGCGTGCTGGATGCCCGCATTTCCGGAACGAGCACAACCACCATGGGCATGAGGCGGACCGATGACAGCGCAACGCCCAATGCGGCGGCGGGCAGCGAAGCTCCGGCAAACATCGCGCCGATCAGGATGATTTCCGCCGGAAGCGCCCAGATGACCGTGTTCATGTAGAGCGTCTGCGCCAAGGACAGCCCGGCTTCGCGCGTGAGCGCGCCAAAGCCGATGAAGGCCCCGAACAGGAGGAAGCCCGGCAAGGTGAAGGCCTGCCGGCTGCCGCGAGCAAACCAGCGCCATGCCGGGACAGACACTGCACTCTCCTGCCCTGACTGTGGGATATCGCTTTCCATGAGCCCGCGATTATCATTGCGGCGCAGCATTGACGATACGGATTTGTTTCACCGACGCTTCAAAGCAAAGAGCCGCCCGAAGGCGGCTCTCCTGAAGCACCATATCGAAGGACCTTCAGCCCTTGCGGGGAACCTGCGGCAGTCCAGGCCGCTTCTTCTGCGGTCCCTTGCCATCCGGGTCCACTGCCGCCTTGGCTGCGCCGCCCTTGGGCGACGGCTTGGCCTTGGCGGCAGGCTTTGCCGGTTTGATTTTGGCCTGCTTTGCCTTGACCTCTTCCGGCTCTTCCTTCTTCGGACGGACCGGAGCGTCATCGGCCAGCGAATCGAGTTTCAGGCCCGTCGTGCCGTCTTCCTTGGTGATGAGCGAGACACGTACAGTGCCGCCCTTCTTGAGCTTGCCGAACAGAACCTCTTCAGCCAGCGGCTTCTTGATGTGCTCCTGGATGACCCGGCCCAGCGGCCGCGCGCCCATGCGCTCATCATAGCCCTTGGTCGCCAGCCATTCGATGGCCTCCTGCGACAGGTCGAAAGTGACGCCCCGTTCAGAAAGCTGGGCTTCCAGCTGCATGACGAACTTCTGCACCACCTTGTGGACCACCGGAACCGGCAGCGAGCCGAAGGGGATGATCGCATCCAGACGGTTGCGGAACTCCGGCGTGAACATCTTGTTGATGGCTTCCACGTCGTCGCCCGTCCGCTTGGACGAACCGAAGCCGATGGCCGCCTTCTGCATGTCGGTCGCGCCCGCATTGGTGGTCATGATCAGGATCACGTTGCGGAAGTCGATCTTCTTGCCGTTGTGGTCGGTCAGCTTGCCGTGGTCCATCACCTGCAACAGGATGTTGTAGAGATCCGGATGGGCCTTCTCGATTTCGTCCAGCAGCAGTACGCAATGGGGATGCTGGTCAATGCCGTCCGTCAGCAACCCGCCCTGGTCGAAGCCGACATAGCCGGGAGGCGCGCCGATGAGACGGGAAACCGTGTGGCTTTCCATGTATTCCGACATGTCGAAGCGCAGCAGCTCCACACCAAGCGACTTGGCGAGCTGCTTGGCGACCTCGGTCTTGCCGACGCCGGTCGGGCCGGAGAACAGATAGCTGCCGATCGGCTTTTCGGGTTCACGCAGGCCGGCTCGCGCGAGCTTGATGGCCGACGACAGCGCCTCGATGGCCAGATCCTGGCCATACACGGTTGTCTTCAACTCATTTTCAAGACCGGCCAGCACTTTCTCGTCATCGGCCGAGACCGATTTCGGCGGAATGCGCGCCATCGTGGCGATGGTTTCCTCGATTTCCTTGACGCCGATCTGCTTGCGCCGCTTGTTGGCCGGCACCAGCATCTGCGAGGCACCGGACTCATCGATCACGTCAATCGCCTTGTCGGGCAGCTTGCGGTCGTTGATGTAGCGCGCCGACAGCTCCACCGCCGCCTTGATGGCGTCGTTAGTGTACTTCACCTTGTGGAAGTCCTCGAAATAGGGCTTCAGCCCCTTCATGATCTCGATGGCATCCGGGATCGACGGCTCGTTGACATCGATCTTCTGGAAACGGCGCACCAGCGCCCGATCCTTCTCGAAGAACTGGCGGTATTCCTTGTCGGTAGTCGAGCCAATGCAGCGGATGGCACCGGAAGAAAGTGCCGGCTTCAGCAAGTTGGACGCATCCATCGCCCCGCCGGACGTGGCGCCCGCACCGATCACGGTGTGGATCTCGTCGATGAACAGAACGGCGCCGGGATAATCCTCCAGCTCCTTGACCACCTGCTTCAGGCGTTCCTCGAAATCACCGCGATAGCGCGTTCCGGCCAGAAGCGTGCCCATGTCGAGCGAGAAGATGGTGGCATCCGCCAGCACTTCCGGCACATCGCACTCGTTGTTCCGCGTGGCCAGGCCCTCGGCGATGGCGGTCTTGCCGACGCCTGGATCGCCCACATAAAGCGGGTTGTTCTTGGAGCGGCGGCACAAAACCTGGATGGTGCGGTTGATCTCGCTTGCCCGTCCGATCAGCGGGTCGATCTTGCCCTTGCGCGCCTTCTCGTTGAGATTGACGCAATAGGCGGTCAGCGCGTCCTGCGCCTTTTTCTTGGAATTGCCCTCTTCCTGCTCGCCCTGGCTGGTCGGACCGTTGTCTTCCTCGGCACCGCGCGGAGTGCGCGGCGTGGACGCGCCGGGGCGCTTGGAAATGCCATGCGAAATGTAGTTGACCGCGTCATAGCGGGTCATGTCCTGCTCCTGCAGGAAATAGGCGGCATGGCTTTCGCGCTCGGCAAAGATGGCGACCAGCACATTGGCGCCCGACACATCTTCGCGGCCCGACGACTGCACATGGATCACGGCACGCTGGATGACGCGCTGGAAGCCGGTGGTCGGCTTGGAATCCTCGTCATAGCCGGTCACGAGATTGTCCAGCTCGGTGTCGAGATAATGAATGACCGTCTTGCGCAGTTCGTCGATGTCGACATTGCAGGCGGCCATCACCGCCTTGGCGTCGTCATCGTCCAGCAACGCCAGAAGGAGATGCTCCAGCGTGGCATATTCATGATGACGCTCATTGGCATGGGTCAACGCCTGGTGGAGCGCACGTTCCAGGCTGGGTGAGAAGGCCGGCATTTAATCCTCACTTCTTCTCCATCACGCATTGCAATGGATGCTGATGCTGTCTGGCGAAATCCATCACCTGCGAAACCTTGGTTTCGGCGACCTCGTAGGTGAAGACCCCGCATTCGCCCACGCCGTGATTGTGGACATGCAACATGATGCGGGTGGCGCCTTCGCGATCCTTCTGGAAGAACCGCTCAAGCACGTGGATGACAAACTCCATCGGCGTGTAGTCATCATTGAGCAGCAGGACCCGATAGAGCGACGGTTTTTTGGTGGCAGTGCGTGTCCGGGTAATCACAGATGTGCCGCGATCTCCGTCCTTGCGCTTGCCGCCGCCGTTTTGCATTTGAAGGGCAAAACGTTCCGTCATGTTCATCCCGCTACCCGTCACAGTTTCTCTCATTCCAAGTCGTGACTCACCGATATGTAGGTGTCCACAGGGTAATTGTAAGCCCTGCCTTCGCGCTTGCAAGGGCACGTCCGGGGCTTGTGCGAAAAGGAGGTAAATTCCCGGTGAGTTTGCCTGCCGACAAGCGGCCCGCGCTTCAGGCGGAGCCACAGGTGCGGCAGGTGCCACGCAACTCCACGGTCGATTTCGACAGGGCAAAGCCTGCCTTGGACGCCAGATGCTTGAGGCGCGACGCCAGCGCGGCGTCTGTGATCTCGGCCACCTGCCCGCATTTTTCGCAAATGGCGAAGGCTGTGGTCTCATGGGTCTCGGCATGGATGTGCCGGCAGGCAACAAAGGCATTGAGGCTTTCCAGCCGGTGCACCATGCCGAATTCGACCAGCTTTTCGAGCGCGCGGTACACTTGCAGCGGCGCACGGAAACCGTCGTCACGCAATTGCTCAAGGATGGTGTAGGCGCTGAGCGGTCCATCGGCCGCCGACAGCGCACCCAGAACCAGCGACTGGTTCTTCGTCAGGCTTGGCTGGCCGTGCGCATGATCGTGCCCGTGATGATGGTTTTGGTGTTCGCCCATGCCTATCCCTTTGCGCCCCGGCCTTCTTTTCGCACCTGTGCGGAGAGTTTCGCAAGGGGCGTCAGTGTCAGCACGAACAGGAAAAGGGCCGCCACAACAATCGACGGACCGGATGGCGTGTCCCATTCCAGCGATCCGAACAGGCCGCCGATCACCGCAGCCGCCCCGAAAACCGCGGCCAGCACAACCATTTGTTCGGGCCCGGAGGAAAAGCGGCGCGCCGTTGCTGCCGGTATGATCAGCATGGCCGTGATCAGCAGCACGCCCACAATTTTCATGGCTATGGCGATGACAGCGGCCATCAACAGCATGAAGATGACATTGGCCTTGTCCGGGTTCATGCCTTCAGCGGCAGCCAACTCGGCATTGACGGTGCCGGCAAAGAGCGGACGCCAGATCAGCGCCAGGATGGCAAGCACAATCGCGCCTCCCGACCAGACAATTGCGATGTCAGTCACCGAGACAGCCAGGATGTCACCAAAAAGAAAGCCCATCAGGTCAACGCGCACCCAAGTCATGAAGGCCAGCACGACGAGGCCGAGCGCCAGCGATGAATGGGCAAGCAGACCGAGCAGCGCATCCCCCGACAGGCTCGCGCGGCGCTGGAGCAGCAGCAGGGCGAGCGACAGGATGGCCGATACCACGAAGACGGCGAGCGTGATGTTGACCTCAAAAAGGAAGGCAAGCGCAACACCCAGCAGGGCGGCATGGGATAGCGTGTCGCCGAAATAGGCGAGCCTGCGCCAGACGATGAAGCAGCCGAGCGGGCCGGCAACGATGGCAACGCCGACACCGGCCAAAAGGGCGCGGTTGAAGAAGTCGTCAAGCATCTCCGCCCTTCCGTTTCTTCGCATCCATTTCGTGGTCAGTATGGCCATGTCCGTGATGATCATGCCCATGGTGGTCATGATCATTGTGATGGCCATCGTCCGGATGGCAATGATCGGTCACGGTCCCGTCGGAATGGCGCACCCGCCCGTCGGGCAAATGCGTATGGTCATGATTATGCTCATAAACGGCGAGCGTGGAGGCCGCCCGTCCGCCAAATAGGGCACGGTATTCGGCACTGGCGGCAACAGCCACCGGTGTGCCTGAACAGCAGACATGGCCGTTGAGGCAAATCACGCGGTCGGTCGCAGCCATAACGACATGAAGGTCATGCGAGATCAGCAGCACGCCGCAGCCCAATTCGTTGCGGATCGTGCCGATAAGCTCATAAAGCGCAATCTCGCCGTTGAAATCGACGCCCTGAACCGGCTCGTCCAGCACCAGCAGGTCCGGCTTTCGCGCCATGGCGCGGGCGAGCAGCACACGCTGGAATTCGCCGCCCGACAAGGTGCGTACCTGATCGCCGGCAAGGCGCGCAACGCCGGTTGCC
>JBGSQC010000248.1:0-6459 GCA_041738295.1 Zhengella sp.
GCTCGATCCGCCAGCCGGCCGCCTTCACCGGCACCGTCGGCATCAAGCCCACCTATGGCCGCTGCTCGCGTTGGGGCATGGTGGCCTTTGCCTCGTCGCTCGATCAGGCGGGTCCGATCACGCGGGACGTGCGCGATGCCGCCATCATGCTGCGCTCAATGGCCTCGGTGGATGCCAAGGATACGACCTCGGTGAACCTGCCGGTGCCGGACTATGAGAAGGCGCTCGGCGGCTCGCTCAAGGGCATGACCATCGGCATCCCGAAGGAATATCGGGTCGACGGCATGCCGGACGACATTTCGGCGCTCTGGCAGAAGGGCATCGACATTCTGCGCGAGGCAGGGGCCACCATTGTCGACATCTCGCTTCCGCACACGAAATACGCGCTCGCCGCTTATTACATCGTCGCCCCGGCGGAAGCCTCGTCGAATCTCGCTCGTTATGACGGCGTGCGTTACGGTCTGCGCGAACAGGGCAAGGACATTGCGTCCATGTACGAAAACACGCGCGCCGCAGGCTTCGGCTGGGAGGTCAAGCGCCGCATCATGATCGGCACTTATGTGCTTTCAGCGGGTTATTATGACGCCTATTACCTCAAGGCCCAGAAGGTCCGCACGCTGATCAAGAAGGATTTCGAGGATGCCTTCAATGCAGGCGTCGATGCCATCCTGACGCCTGCCACGCCATCGGCTGCCTTCCGCATTGGCGACGAGGAACTGGCTGCAGACCCGGTGAAGATGTACCTCAACGATATTTTCACCGTCACCGTGAACATGGCCGGCCTGCCGGGCATTGCTGTTCCCGCCGGCACCGACCACTCGGGCCTGCCGCTTGGCCTGCAGCTCATCGGCAAGCCCTTCGAGGAAGAAACGCTCTTCCGCACTGCTTATGTGATCGAACAGGCTTGCGGCCGGTTCACTCCGAAAAAGTGGTGGTGACAGAAATCCGAACCGGGCGCTGAAGCAAGGTGAAGGGCTCCGCATTGCCGGGGCTCTTTCTTTTCGGGAAATACGCAATCAGGCTGCAAAACGCCTGAAATGGCCCTTGCCACCGCGTAATTCTCTGCCAGTGTTGCCCTTTCTTGGCCGTTTCAGCCGGAATCACTGAATATTTGGCTGGAAGTCATGGTCCAACGGCGAATCCCGCTCACAATCTATCAACCCGCCAAGCCGGGCGTCCGGTCATTTGCCTTGCTGGCCTCACTGGAGGCGGCGGCGCGCGCGGTGCTGATCTCGGTCTATCCGATCCTGATGTACCGCAGCCTGGGCGACGCCAAGACCGTGTCGGAAATTTATTTCGTGATCGGCCTCGCCACGCTTGCCGTGGCGCTTGCGACGCCCTTCATTGGCCGCTTCGTACCGCGCAGGTTTCTCTACACCGGCGCTGGCCTGCTGATGATCGCCGGTAATATGGTCGGCATGTTTGCCGGCCTTGCCTTAATCCCGCTGGCGGTCGCCATGAGCACCATGGCGCTGGTCGTGCTGACCATCGGCTTCAATGCCTATGTGATGGACTATATCGAGCGCCATTCGCTGGGCCGCAATGAATCCTCGCGCCTGCTTTACAGCGCCGCCGCCTGGACCATCGGCCCGGTGCTGGGCGTCTGGCTGATGGACAAGGGCCCGCAGGCACCCTTCATTATGTCCACCATCGCGTCCGTCTTCCAGATGGCGTTTTTCTGGTGGCTGCGCCTGGGTGACGGCAAGGTGATCACGCGGGCATTGAAGCCCGTCGTCAATCCGCTGGCCTATCTGCCGCGTTTCCTGGGCCAGCCGCTGCTGCTTGCGGGGTGGGTGTTCTCTGTCATCCGGTCGGTCGGCTGGTATGTCTACATCGTCTATGTGCCGATCTTTGCGGTCGAAAGCGGACTGTCCAGTCAACTGGGTGGTCTTGCTGCATCGATTGGCAACGGCTTTCTGTTCTTCAGCCCGCTCATCTTGCGCTATCTGCAAGCCACCAGCGTTCGCTTTGCCATTGGCACAGGCTTTATCGGCTCGGCCACGCTGTTCTTCCTCGCCTGGCTCATGTCGGACCAGCCCATGACTGCAATTGTGCTGATGATGGGAGCGACCTTCTTCCTCGTCATGCTCGACGTGTCGGGCGGCCTTCCATTCCTCATGTCGGTCAAGCCATCGGAGCGCACGGAAATGGCTGCAGTCTATTCCACTTTCCGCGATGTCTCGGCGGTTCTGTCCCCGGCTGCCGTGCGCATCGTGCTGGTGGCCGCACCCTTGCCGGCCGTCTTTGCGGTCACAGCACTGGCACTCGTCAGCTGCGCAATTGTCACCACCCGCATCCATCCCAAGCTCGGCATGCGCCGCCTGCGGTGACGGCGGAGGGGAAAGTCGCTGTCTTCGCAAGGATTTATTGCGTCTTCTTGATTCCGCGCAGCATCTCGCGCTTGGCCCCGAACCCCGGCACGGTTTCGGTCCGGAACCCGGCTGCCTGAAGATTGCGCCGTACAAAGCCGGCAGCCGAATAGGTGGCGAACGACCCTCCCGGAACGGTCTTGTCGTGCACCGATTCCATCAGCCCTTCATTCCACATTTCCGGGTTCTTGGCCGGCGAAAAACCGTCCAGGAACCAGGCGTCAGCACGGCCAGGCCAGTTGGACACCGTTTCGCGCGCATCGCCTATGACAATGGTCAACTGCGTCTGCCGGTCGATGCGGATTGGCCGCTCTTCGCCATGGGGCGGCCAGGTGGGGGGAAGTATGGAGAGCAGCCTGCTGGCGAGTTCTGCCAGATGGGGCCACTGGGTCAGCGCCTTTTCCATCTGGGAAACTGACAGCGGAAAGGCTTCGAAGCTGGTGTAGGAAAGCTGCCCGGCAAAGGGCCGTGTGGCGCGCCACAACGCCCAGGTTTACAGCAGGTTCAGGCCGGTGCCGAAGCCGAGCTCGGCAATCGAGAAATAGGGCCGCGCCGCCCAGCGGTCGGGCAGGCCGTTGCCTTTGAGAAAGACGTGGCGCGTCTCGCCCGCGCCATCGTTTCGTGAAAAGAAGGGATCATCGAAGAGGCCCGAGACCGGCTGGCCGTTTTCATCCCAGGTCACGGGATGGATCTCGCCCTTGGAAGTCCCCACGTTGCAATTGCCTCTTCGCGCTGTACCTTGGCCCTGACCATGACGGATTCTCCCGTGAAAATCGAGAGCCTCGCCGACAGCGCCGACCTGCTTGTGATCGGTGCTGGTGTCGTAGGCCTTTGGTGTGCGCTGACAGCAGCCGAGAAGGGCCTGCGCGTGGCTGTGCTGGAGGCAGGCCGGGCCGGGAAAGGTGCTTCGAACGGCCATCTTGGGGCCTTGATGCCGCATCAGCCGGTCAACTGGTCGGCCAAGAAGCAGGACCAGCTTGAAGGCCTGATGGAGCTGGAAACGCAAGTGGCGATTCTGGAGGCGGAAACCGGCCTTTCCTGCGGCTATCGCCGCTCCGGCCGGGTCGTGCCGCTGACAAGCGAAGCCGAGCGCGCCCGCCATGAAGACTGGGCGCGCGACGCTGCCCGCCATTGGCCAGCGCTTAGCCCTTCAGGACTGCCGCTGACTTGGCAGGTGACAGACGCCAACCCGGCTCCCGGCTGGCTGGCCGAAGAGACCGGTCCCTTCGGCTTTTCCTTTGACACGCTGAGCGCCCGCATTTCGCCGCGGCTGATGACGGCAGCGCTGAGTGCTCGGCTTGGGCAACTCGGCGTGTTCCTCCACGAAGGACAGGCCGTGCGCGAAGTCTTGGCCTCCGGCGAGGTTGAGTTGGCCGATAGCGAGGTGCTTCACCCGCGCAGGGTGATTCTTGCCGCCGGCTGGCAGAGCTTTTCAATGATGCCCGGCCATGCAGCCATGGTGAAGGGCAGCGGTGTCAAGGGCCAGTCGGCCTTGCTGAAGCCGCGCCAGCCGGTCGATCCGGCTTTGCCGGTGCTTTATGGCGATGGTGCCTATGCCATTGCCCATGATGACGGGCTCGTAGCCGTTGGCTCCACCTCGGAAAAGGAATGGAACGACCCGCATTCAACGGACATGAAACTGGATGCGGTGATCGCTGCCGCCACGCGTCTGTCACCGGCCCTTCAAGGGGCTGCAGTCATCGACCGCTGGGCTGGCGTCCGCCCCAAGGGACCGACCGCGGCACCCGTCGTCGGTCCGGTTGAAGGCGCGCCTTCTGTCATCTTGGCGACTGGCGGCTTCAAGATCACCTTTGCACTGGCTCACCGCATGGCGCGCAGCGCGGTCGCCTTCGCCATGGAATGAGCCTACCAGCTGCCGGTATTGGTCATGCTTTTCCACGGCTCGATCGGCTCCAGTGCGCTACCTTCCTGGATGAGCTCAATGGAAATGCCATCGGGCGACTTGATGAAGGCCATGTAGCCATCTCGCGGAGGGCGGTTGATCGTCACGCCCTTTGCCATCAGGTCGGCGCAGGTCTCGTGAATATTATCGACCGAATAGGCGAGGTGGCCGAAATTGCGTCCGCCCGTATAGGTCTCGGTTGACCCGTCTTCAGCCGGCCAATTGTAGGTGAGTTCGATCTCCGGGGACCGGTTTGCCCGCGCATGCTCGGCATCTTTGGGAGCGGCAAGGAAGATCAGCGTAAATCGTCCGGCTTCGCTTTCGTGGCGCCGCGTCTCGACCAGACCGAAGACGGTGCAGAAGAAATGCAGCGAGTCCTCCACATTGGTGACGCGGATCATGGTGTGGCGGAAGCGCATGGCAAATATCCTTCTTTTCCCTGGTCACCATATGGGCGCACGCCAGCTTCGGGCAAGGCGTCCGGCCCGCTGCATCAAAAACCTGTGCAATTTTCATTTAATGCCGCAGGCCCTTGCCCGGACCATGCCACGCAATGTTATCCTTTGGACAAGAATCAGTTGAGTCATTCGTGGAAAAGGGGTTGGCCGGATGGGGGACAAGACATCCGACATGGACCGGAACAGCGGCTACGCATCAAGCGCAGCCGAGGCGGATGACATGCACTCCGAGGTCGACCTTAGGGAAGTCTCGGGTGCCATCAAATGGTTCGACGTGGCCAAGGGCTACGGCTTCATCATTCCCGACGAAAGCGGCCTCGGCGATATCCTGCTGCATGTGACCTGCCTGCGCCGCGATGGCTTCCAGACTGCGCTCGAAGGCGCGCGGGTCGTCGTCCTTGTCAAGCCGGGTGACCGTGGCTTGCAGACCTTCAAGGTGCTGTCGATGGACATGTCGACGGCCATCCATCCGCTGGAAAGCCCGGCCGCACGGACACATGTTGCGGTCACGCCGGAAAGCGGGCTGGAGCGCGCGCTGGTGAAATGGTTCAACCGCACCAAGGGCTTCGGCTTCCTGACGCGCGGCGAGGGCACTGAGGACATCTTCATCCACATGGAAACGCTGCGCCGCTTCGGCATCGCCGAATTGCGCCCCGGCCAGGTGGTTCTGGTGCGCTTCGGCAATGGCAGCAAGGGCCTGATGGCGGCAGAAATCCATCCGGATCTCGGCACGCTGCCTGTCTCGAACTGACGGGCACCGGCTCCGGTGCTCCAATCATCCTTCCGTTTCCGTTTTCCTGCATTGGCGGTCATGCTCAGGCGTCTGCTGCTGGTGCTTGGCATTGCCTTGGCGCTTTCCGCTTGCGGGCAAGCGCCTTCCGTTGCCAAGGAGCCGGTCTACGGCGAGCCGATGCTGCTGGAAACCGATCCGACGGCGCTCGTTGCCGAAACGGCGCGCGGAACGGTGCGCATCACCGTGGAAGTGGCCGATGAGGGCTTCGAGCATTCCGCCGGCCTGATGTTTCGCGAAACCATGGGCGACCTGCACGGCATGCTCTTCGTCTTTGACGTGACGCGCGCGCGCTCCTTCTGGATGATGAACACAGTGATGGCGCTCGACATCATCTACATCCGCGAGGATGGAACCGTCGCCAACATCGTCCAAGGCAAGCCCTTTTCGCCCGCCCCGCTGGATTCAGCCGGTCCGGTCCGGTATGTGCTGGAACTGAAAGCGGGCACGGCGGCGCGGCTTGGCATTGCGCCGGGCGTCAGGCTGGTGCATCCGCGTATCGCGCTCGGCAAGTGATCGCGCGCCGGAGGGTTCATGCATCATTTCAATCACAACGGTTTCGACCTTGCCTTCATTGATCATGGGCATGGCGAGCCTGTGCTGCTGATCCATGGTTTTGCCTCGTCGCACTCTGTCAATTGGGTGACGCCGGGCTGGGTGAAGACGCTGACTGATGCGGGATACCGTGCCATTGCGCTCGACAATCGCGGCCATGGACGCTCGACCAAGAGCTATGATCCGGTCGATTATACTCCGCAGGCCATGGCCGATGACGCGGCCGCCTTGCTCGATCATCTGAACCTGCCGCAGGCCCATGTGATGGGCTATTCCATGGGCGCGCGCATTTCTGCCTTTCTGGCGCTGCGCCACCCCGAAAAGGTGGCAACGCTGATCTTCGGGGGCCTCGGCTACGGCATGGTCGAAGGCGTTGGAGACTGG
>JBGSQC010000370.1:0-15682 GCA_041738295.1 Zhengella sp.
CGCCGTGCTCCAGCAGGCAGGCGCCGAGGATGCGCGCGTCGATGATCGCCTGGCTCGCCCCGTTGGAGCCGGTCGGGTACATGGCGTGGGCCGCATCGCCCATCAGCGCCACCGCGCCATCAACCCAGGTCGGAACCGGATCGCGGTCGATCATCGGGTTCTCATAGGCAATGTCGGCCTTGGCCAGCATGTCTGGAACATCCAGCCAGTCATAGCGGAAGGCCTCGAAATGGTGGGCGAATTCGGCGATGTCCACCGGGCGGAACCAGCCGCTCTGCTGCCAGCCTTCGGTGCTGTCGAGCGTCAGTTCGGCAATCCAGTTGATGGTGGCAAGGCCGCTTTCCGGATCGGGATGCGAGATCGGATAGATCACCATGCGGTGGCGGTGCGTGCCAAGGCCGATGAAGGAGGAACCGGTGCGGATGGGCCTCGCCTGCGTGGTTCCGCGCCACATGATCGCGCCGCCCCAGTGGATCGGAGGCTGGCCGGGATGCATCTGCGCGCGCACAGCGGAATGGATGCCGTCGGCCCCGATCAGCAAGGTTCCGGTTTCACGCGCCTGCGTGCCATCGGCCTGTTCGATGATGGCGGTGACCGTACCGTCATCATTGTGCGCGTATCCGGTAACGCGCGAGCCCAGACGCAGCGCCGCCTTGCCGGCGCGCACCATGAAAGCCTCGGCCAGCATCATGTGGAATTTTCCGCGATGCACGGCATATTGCGGCCAGTTGTAGCCTGCCTCCAGCCCGCGCGGCTCGGCATGGATGTCATTGCCATTGAGGCCGACGAGTGCCCATTCGCGCGCCGGCAGACCGACCTGATCGAGATCATCCAGCGAAAAACCCATGTCCAGCAATTCGCGCACCGCGTTTGGCTGGATGTTGATGCCGACGCCGAGCGGCTTCAATTCGCGCACCTGGTCGAACACCGTGCAGGCGACGCCGATCTGGTTCAGGGTCAGCGCGACGGCGAGGCCGCCAATGCCTCCGCCTGCAATCAGCACATGGGGCTTGGTCATGGAAGGGATCCGTTGGTGAGCATGCGTTTGATCCCTCTTATTGAGACAGGCTTGGCTGCGCAACGGGAATGAGATGCGCATGCAGCGGGTTCAAACCTGGCTTCCGGTTTGCAACGGCCCATCTTTCGGTCAAAACTGCATGAAGGGAACCGATCACACCCGGTGCGGGTTCGTCTTGACGGGACCAGGGCAATCAGGGCTGAAACCGGAGGCTTTGCACAATGGGCATCACGATCACAGCCTTTGAGAGTTCGCCGGATCGCGGACGCGGCCTGGCTCGCGACATGCGGGTGCGCTGGGCGCTCGAAGAAGTGGGCCAGCTCTATGATGTCCGGTTGATGTCCTTCACCGAAATGAAGGAACCGGAGCATCTGGCCCTGCATCCCTTCGGCCAGATCCCGACCTTTGAGGATGGCGACCTCATCCTGTTCGAAACCGGATCAATCGTTCTGCACATCGCAGAAACTTATCCCGGCCTGCTGCCAAAGGATGCCAATGGCCGGGCGCGCGCGATCACCTGGATGTTCGCAGCCTTGAACACGGTGGAGCCGCCCATTCTTGACCGCGAAGCGGCCATTCTGCTCGAACGGACCATGGCTTGGCATGAAATACGATTGCCGATGCTGGATAGCCGGGTCCACAAGCGTCTGGAGCAGCTGTCTGCCCGGCTCGGCGATGCCGATTGGCTTGACGGGGATTTCAGCGCGGGCGATTTGATGATGGTGTCGGTGCTTCAACGCCTGAAATCTTCGGGCCTCCTTGACGACCACCCCAAGCTGAAAGCCTATGGTGCGCGTGGTGAAGCCCGGCCTGCCTATCAGCGTGCCTTCGTCGCCCAATTGGCTGTATACGAGGCCAGCCTTCGCCAAGACTGAATGCTCCAAGGAAAAAAAGCGACATCCGTGCATCAGACATTTCTTCACTTCCTGACGCTGGTCCTGGTGACGGTTTCGCTTGCGCTCGGAACGGCACGTCATGCGATGTCAGGCGAAACGCTGCCGATTGCCAAGGCCATCATCCAGCTGGCGCCCTACCCGTCGAAAGACACGCTTGAGAAGATCGATGAGACCGGGCGCAGGATGCTGGCACTGTGCAGCTATTTGCGCGCAGGTTCGTCGCTCGCAGACCGCTGGAGCTGGACCAAGGAGCAGATCACCGCCTTCGAGGGAACACCCGAACAGAAGGCGTTGCTGGCTGCCGTGGAAGCGGTCGGTGCGCATTTTGCTGCCGCCAATCCGGGCTTCGGCCTCTACGTCAACATCAAGGTGCGAAGCCTGGACGACCAGATCGCCGCGTGGAACGACAATGACTCCGTTGGCGATGCGGCGCGTGAACTCGACACTGCGCTTGTGAACCGCTTCGGCAAGGAAGGCGTTGCCCCGTTTTCCATCGACAGCGCGGAGTTCGCCGAATGGCTGCGGCGGTATCAGTTGCGCCAGCGCGCCAATCTTGCAGCGCCCGGTCTTTCGGCCCATGGCCGCGCGCAGGCGATTGATTTCCAGATCGCCAAGGATGGAAGGGTGATTGCCTCAGCTGATTCCCGCCAGATCGAGACGATCTGGAAGAAGGATGGCTGGACAGAAAAGCTGAAGGCCAGCATGGAGGCCGCCGGTCCGGCCTTTCACGGGCCGCTGACCAACCCGGATGAGCCGTGGCACTATGACTACCGGAGCGATGCCAAGGGCCCGCCCAAGGTGATCGACACGCCTGCGGTTGACTGACGGCTCAGCCGGTCCAGCCGAATTTATCCCGCGCTTGATCTGCCGTGTACCGGCCGAGGCGCACGTCTTCGGCGACCAGTGCCGGATCACGCTCCAGCGGATTTCCATAGCCACCGCCGCCTGGCGTTTTCACCCGCACCCGGTCGCCGGGCTTCAGCGGTATGTCCTGCTCCTTTGACAGATGCTCCGGCACATAGGCCTCGCCATCGCGCCAGACCGTCACCTCGTTGACCGCGCCATCCTCACCACCCAGCGCGCCCTGCGGGCCAAATCGTCCATGATCCATGACGAAGGAGGCGCGCGCCGCGCCGCGCCTCAACTCCAGTTCGTAGTCAAGGCCGAAGCCGCCACGATGCCTGCCGGCGCCGCCCGAGCCTTCGCGCAGCGCATAGCGCCGGTAAAGCACCGGGAAGGCCTGTTCCATGATTTCCACCGGCGGCGCCTTGGAAATGCCGATGGTGGAGCAGCCGTTGGCCAGCCCGTCATGATCGGCATTGCCGCCATAGCCCCCGCCCGAAAGCTGGTACATGACGAAATCACGGCCCTTCAGCGGATCATGGCCGCCGAGCGCGAAATTGCCCGATGTTCCGGCCGGCGCAGCCGTGACGCGGTCCGGCAAGGCTTCGACGAGCGCTGCAAACACCGCTTCGGCAATGCGCTGCGAGACTTCCGCCGCGCAGCCCGAAACGGGACGCGGATAATGCGCGTCAAGGAAGGTGCCTTCATATCCGGTAACGACCAGTGGCTCGAAAGCTCCGGCGGAAATCGGCACTTCCGGGAAAATGTGGCGCATGGCGAGATAGACCGAGGAGAGCGTGGTCGCCAGCACCGAGTTCATCGGCCCCATGCAGGGCGCTGATGAGCCGGCAAAATCAAAGGTGAGCCGGTTACCGGCCTTGGTGACGGCCAGGCGGATGGCGAGCGGTTCGTTGACCACGCCGTCGCTGTCGACCCAGGCAACCGAGGAATAGCTGCCGTCGGCAATCAGACCGATGCAGGCCTCCATCTGGCGCGCGGCGCGGTGGCGCAGTTCGGCAATTGCCTCTGTCACGGTGGCATCGCCGTAGCGGTCGAGCAGTTCGTTCAGCCTGTCAGCCCCCACCATCAGGGCGGCGGCCTGCGCCTTGATGTCGCCAATGCGCTGGTCGGCCACGCGGATGTTGGAACAAATGATGGCGTGGATTTCCGGGTCCATGACGCCCTGCTTGAACAGGCGCACCGGCGGCAGGCGCAACCCCTCCTGCTCGACGGAGGTGGCCGACGCCGAGAACCCGCCCGGCACCGAGCCGCCGGTGTCCGGCCAGTGGCCGGTGTTCGACAGCCAGCAAAAGATCGCGCCATTGCGATAAAACGGCATGGCAAAGCGCACATCCATCAGATGCGTGCCGCCGAGATAGGGATCGTTGACGATGTAGATGTCGCCCGGCTGCGGTGCTGCAGCCTTGCCGTCGCGGATCATTTCGGTGAGCACGCGCGTTGAATATTGCATGGTGCCGACAAAGACCGGCAATCCGCCTGCCCCTTGCGCGATCAGCGACCCGTCTTCGGCGCCATAAATGCCGTCGGAGCGGTCATTGGCTTCCGCGATGACGGGGGAAAAGGCGGCGCGCGAAAAGGTCAGGTCCATCTCGTCGCAAACCTGCTGCAAGCCTGCCTGGATGACCGACAGCGTGATCGGGTCGATGCTCATGGCCGGTCGCTCCCCACGGTGATGATGATGTTGCCCTGCGCGTCGCCATCGCCCACATCGCCTGGGTGGATCAGGATGGTCGTGTCCATCTGCACGATGATCGCCGGACCATTGATCCGCGCGTCCAAAGGCAGGTGGTCGCGCCAGTAGACCGGCGTGTCGTGCCAGGCGCCATCGAAGAACACCGGACGCCGGCCAGTCAGTGCGTCCGCCACGCTGGCGCGCCTGCCCTTCGGATCAATCAGGCCGGTCAAGTCAGCTTCCGGGCGTTTGCCGGTGACCGAGACGTTGAGATTGACCAGATTGGCGCGCATTTCCGGCAGGCGCACCTTGAAGCGGCGGAAATAGGCCTCCTCGAAATCGGCCTGGATATCGGATGCGAGCGGTGTGGGTGAGCGCAAGGGGATGCGCAGCAGATGCGTCTGCCCGGCAAACTGGAGATCGGCAGTGAGCGTCGTTTCAATCGAGGCGATTGCGATGGTTTCGCGCCCGATCAGCGCCTCGCCTTCCGCGATGCGCGCGGCAATCAGACCGTGGAACGCGGCTTCATCCAGCGTGGCGACCGGCGTGTTCAGTGTGTTGACGAAATCATGGCGGATATCAGCCACCACGCAGCCAAGCGCATTGGTGATGCCGGGCCGCGCCGGAACCAGCACTTTCGGAATGCCGAGTTCGCGGGCCAGAGCCGAAGCGTGGAGCGGCCCTGCCCCGCCAAAGGCAAAGAGCGCAAAGTCGCGCGGGTCCGCACCGAGTGACACCGACACCATGCGAATGGCGCCCGCCATCTTTGTGTTGGCCATGCGGATGACGGCTTCGGCGGCACCCGTTGCGTCCAGCCCAAGCGGGTGCCCAAGCTTTTCGGCAAAGATGGCCGCCACAGCCTCCACCGTCACGCCGCCTTCGACCGATTTCAGCCGCGACGGGTCCAGCCTTCCAAGCAGCAAATTGGCATCCGAGATCGTCGGTTCGGTTCCGCCGCGCCCGTAGCAGACCGGCCCGGGCATCGCACCGGCGCTTTCCGGCCCCACTTCCAGCAGGCCCGCCGCATTGACCCGTGCAATCGAGCCGCCGCCTGCGCCGACGGTGCGCACATCGACCATCGGCACATGGATCGGCATGGCATACTCGATCTCGATTTCGGATGAGACCGGCGGCTCGCCATTGCGGATCAGCGCGACATCGGTCGAGGTGCCGCCCATATCGTAAGTGACGAGATTGGGCATTCCGGCCTTGAGCCCGGTCCAGGCTGCGGCCTTCACGCCGGATGCCGGGCCGGACATCACGGTCTTCGCGGCCTCACGCGCCACCATGGCGGATGACACCATGCCGCCATTGCCGTTCATCACCAGCACGTCGCCGCGATAGCCCTCGCGCTTCAGCTCATCCATCAGGCGGCGCACATAGCGCTCCAGCAGCGGCTGGACCGAGGCATTGACCGCCGCCGTGACGCCGCGCTCGAACTCGCGGCTTTCAGACAGAAGCTGGTGGCCGAGCGTGATGTGATTGTTCGGCCAGACCGAGGCGGCTATGGCACCGGCGCGCAATTCATGATCCGGATTGGCATAGGAGTGCAGGAAATGGATGACCAGCGATTCGCAGCCGGCATCGGCCAGCTTCTGGGCTGCCTCCCGCACCGCGTCCTCGTCGAGCGCCACCACCACCTCGCCTGCCGCATCCATGCGCTCGGGCACTTCGAGGCGCAGGTCACGCGGGATGATCGGCCGGAATTCGCCCTTCATGCCATAGGCCTGCGGGCGGGTGCGCCGCCCGAGTTCCAGCACATCGCGAAACCCCTGCGTGGTGATCATGCCGGTGCGCGACAGCTTGCGTTCCAGCACGGCATTGGTGGTCGTCGTGGTGCCGTGGATGATCAGGCCGAGGGTTTCGAGCGGGGTTCCGGCCTCCTTCAGCGCAGCCAGGACGCCAAAAGCCTGGTTGTCGAGCGTGCTGGCGACCTTTGCCAGCGACACCGCGCCGGTTGCGCCATCGACCAGAACGAGGTCGGTGAAAGTGCCGCCGACATCAATGCCTGCAATCGAGACGCCCTGCCTGTCACCCATCAAAGGACCCCTTCCCCGCCTTGGCCATCCGGCGTGGCGAATTTGTTGGCATGCAAATGAACGCGCGTTGCCCCCGCCTTGTCAACGCGCTTCCATGCTGCGCTGCCGTGGCGCAGGCTTTGGCGTTTGCGTGAGCCTTGGAAAAAGGCATTACTTGGCAGATGCGCCGCCTTCTGATCCTCCTGACAGGCCTGTTCACCGCCCTTGCTGCGGCCACGACCGCGCATGCCCATGTGTCGGAAGGCGGGCTCGTGATGCTGCTGCCGACAGCGCATTACGCCGCTGCCGGATTGGCGGTCGTGGCGCTCACCGTGCTGGCGCTGATCGCCCTGCCGCATGGCGCCAGCATCTGCCTCTTTTCGACGGTCAGCTTTTTGGTGCCGCAGTTCCGCCGTGTGAAAGCGCTGGCGACGTTGATGGCCTTCGGAATTTTCGTCGCACTGATCGTCGCCGGCTTCGAGGGCACACGCAATCCGCTGGAAAACCCGCTGCCGCTGTTCATCTGGACGCTGTGGTGGACCATGCTGGTGCCAATCCAGTCGCTCGCCTTCACCATCTGGGGCTGGATCAATCCGTTTGCCGGTCTGGCCCGCCTGCTGGCAATGGCCGGGCTGCGAGGCCTGCGGCTGAAATCGCTGATGGCGCTCGGTTATACCCCGGCGCTGGCGGGCTGGGCGGGTTTCGTCATGCTCTATCTGGCTGACATCGCGCCGGATGATCCCGACCGGCTGGCGATGATCACGCTGACCTATCTGATATGGACCATCGCCGGAATGGTGCTGACTTCACCGGCGTGGTGGCTTGGCCATGGCGAGTTCGTCACCGTGATGATGCGGCTGCTTGGCCGCCTCGCGCCGGTGCAACGTCGCGGTGAGCGCATTTTCATCGGCCTGCCCGGCCATGCGATTGTCCATGGCTCCCGCCCTGCCCTGCCGGTCGCCCTTCTCGCCATTGCCATGCTGGCGTCGGGATCGTTCGACGGCATCAACGAAACCTTCCTCTGGCTGGGTGCCATCAGCATCAATCCGCTGGAATTTCCCGGACGCTCCGCCGTGGTCTGGCCGACGCTGATCGGCCTCTGGGCAACGGTCGGGCTGTTCGTCTCTGTCTTTCTGGCGGCTGTCGCGGGAGGACTGCGGCTTGCGGGATCGCCGCATCAGATGGGCGAAGCCTTTGTCCGGCAGGCGCTGGCGCTGATCCCCATCATCGCCGGCTATCACATCGCCCACTACCTGACCGTCTTCCTCGTCAACGGCCAGTATCTGCTGGAAATGCTGACACACTGGATGGAGGAGCGGCGCGGGTTGGCAGCGCTCCACACCCATGCCGAAGTCACCACCGGCTTTTTGAATTCCACAGTCACCGTGCAGATCATCTACCTGACGCAGGCCGGAGCCGTGGTGCTCGGCCATGCGGTGGCGATCCTTTGTGCCCATGCCATTGCCGAACGGATGGTGGCGGGCCGGCGCCGCGCATTCCTCGCCCATTTGCCGCTGGTGGCGCTCATGCTGGCCTATACGCTGGTAGGCCTCTGGCTGCTGGCCACGCCCAAGGGGGCCTGAAATCCGGCCCAGCGCAGAATCGTT
Source organism: Zhengella sp. (assembly GCA_041738295.1). Lineage (GTDB taxonomy): Bacteria > Pseudomonadota > Alphaproteobacteria > Rhizobiales > Rhizobiaceae > Zhengella. The sequence goes on from JBGSQC010000370.1 coordinate 8,076, forward strand.
TGCATGCCATCAATCCGCTGGACAAGGCCGCAATGTTAAGCAAGCATGAATGCCTCGTCCGATGCCAGACAGGCTGGCCGGTTCAAGCTGGAAGGGTAAGTGCCATGAACAAGGGGAACAGCATGCTTCTGACCACCCGCCGCGGCCTTCTGAAAGGTGCCGCAGCCACAGCCGGCCTGGCCGCGATGCCGGGCTTTGTCCGCTATTCGCAGGCGCAGTCGTCCGAGCCGATCAAGATCGGCTTCCAGGTTCACCGCACCGGCATCGGCGCTGCCTATGGCCGCTGGTATGACCGCACGACCATGGCCGCAGTCAAGGTCATCAACGACGCCGGCGGCATCAATGGCCGTCCGGTCGAGATTGTTGCCGAGGATGACGGCACGGACCCCAAGCGCGGCGCCGAAGTGGTGGAAAAATTCGCCAGCCAGCACAAGTGCGACATCGCCTATGGCACGCTGTTTTCCCATGTCGTGATGGGATCGGCTCCGCGCGCAGGCGAGTTGAAGATCCCCTATTTCGTGGTCTCCGAAGGCCATCACGTGGCATCCGGCGCGCTCAACCGCTACACCCTGCAGCCCGGCATTTGCGACGTGAAGAGCCAGGTGAAATCCATGGCGCCCTTCGTGACGAACAATCTCGGCAAGAAGGTCACGATGATTTTCCCGGATTATGCGTTCGGCCATGACCACCGCGATTTCTTCTCCGCTGCGGTGGAGGCCAATGGCGGCCAGATCATCGAAAAGATCGCCATTCCGCCAACGGAAACCTCGTTCACCAAATATTTCCCGAAGATCCCGCGCGAAACCGAAGTCATCTACCACGTCATGGTCGGCCCCGCCGTGCTCTCCTTCGTCAAGGAACTGGGCGAGTTCTACGGCCCCAACAAGCCGCAGATCTTCGGCTTCATCGATTCCATCGAGGCAGTGGATCTCAACTCGCCGGGCCTGGAATTCCTCGACGGCACCTATTTCTGGGAAGGAATGCCGCGCTACCAGCAGGCAAAAGCCGATCCCTTTGATGCCTTCTACCGCGAAAAGGTCGGCGTCGACGCCAATGGTGCATCAACGGCGGATGCCAAGGATGTCTCGACCTATGCCCACATGTTCGGCTGCTGGGAGACGCTCTTCGTCATCAAGGCCGGCATGGAAGCAGCGGGCTACCAGGGCCCGCAGGACCGCGCCAAGCTGATCGAGGCCGTCGAAGCCATGAAGGACATGCCGCATTCCAACGAGCATCCGCAAGGTGCCAAGGTGTTCAACGGCAAGACCCACCAGGTCTTCGGCCCGCAGTACATCTCCAAGGTGGAAGGCGGCAAGCTGGTGGTGCAACACACCACCGCCATCGAAGACGGCTTCTACGACGATGAGGTCGACTACACCACGCAGGCGCTCTGATCCTCAAGGGGCCGGTTTTCCAGACCGGCCCGCTTCCTTCCCGCGGGTGTCTTTCTCAAGTTATCAATTTTTGATAAACTGGATGAAGCAGCACAAAGGAAACCGGCATGCCGTCCAGTTACAACATCGGTGAGCGGTACGAAGGCCTTATCAGGCAACTTGTCGGAAGCGGCCGTTATGCGAGCGCCAGCGAAGTTGTCCGCGATGCGCTTCGCCTGATGGAAGAGCGTGAGGAGCAGAGGCAGGTTCATTTGGAGGCGCTGCGGGATGCCATCCGTGACGGCATGGAAAGCGGTGATCCGATTCCTGCCGCAGAGGTGTTCCGCGACCTGATGGCGAAATATCCGGAATCGCAAAAGGGATGACACCACTCTTTTTCTCGCCTGCCGCCAAGGCCGACGTCGAAGAGATCCTGGACTTCATAGCCGCAGACAATCAGGCCGCAGCCGCCAGATATGTGAGGGAATTGATGATACGGTGCGAGATCCTGTCCGATCAGCCACTTTCAGGCCGGGCACGCACGGACTTGTTGCCGGGCCTTCGGTCAATTCCCTTCAAAAGCCATGTCATTTTCTACACTGCAACCGACAGTTCAATCCGGATTGAGCGCATCCTCCACGGCGCACGGGATCTTGAATCTGCCTTCCCGCCCGGTGGAGGCTGATCCTTGGATTTCGGTCCCTACCTTTTTCTTGCCTCGCTGGAAGGCGCGGTCGCGGCGGCGGTCCTTGCGCTGACAGCCGTGGGCTTGAGCCTCGTCTTCGGCATCATGCGCGTCGTCAATGTCGCCCATGGTGAGTTTTTCATGCTGGGCGCAGTGCTCGCCTGGTGGATCGCATCGCTCGCAGGCGGGCATCCGGCAGTCGGCTTCGTACTGGCGCTGGTGATCGCCCCGGTGATCGTCGCTTCCATTGCCATGGTGGCCGATCATTTCGTGCTGAAGCGCCTCAATTATGATCCGGAAGCCACCATCGTTGCCACGATCGGCCTGCTCTACATCATCCAGCAGACGGTGCTGATGACCTATGGCGCCGATGCGCGGCCGGTGGAGCCGCCCTTCAACCACCGCATCTATTTCCCCTGGTTCGGCTATTCCACCTACAAGCTCTTCGTCATTGGGGCGGCTGTCGTGCTGCTGGTCGGCGTCTGGTGGGTGATGACGCGCACCCGCATCGGCATCGTGCTGCGTGCCACGCAGCTCGATCGCGAAACGGCGCTCGCCTTCGGCATACCTGTTGATCGAGTCTACGCGCTGACCTTCGGCCTTGGCGCGGGGCTGGCTGCCATGGGCGCGGTGCTGGTCGTGCCGGTGCAGCAGGCGCATTATCTGATGGGCGGCGATCCGCTGCTGCTCTCCTTCATCGTCGTCATCATCGGCGGTCTGGGCTCGCTGCCGGGCACTGTGGTTGCTGCCATTCTCATCGGCATGAGCGATGGCATCATCTCGGTCTTCTTCTCGCCGACGCTTGCAAAAATCCTTGCCACGCTGGCGGTGGCGCTGGTGCTTGTGTTCCAACCGCAAGGCCTGTTCGGCAAGGTGGCGCGATGAGCCGCGGCCAGAAGTCGTTCCTCCTGCATGGCGGGCTCGTCGTGCTGCTGTTCGTGCTGCAATTCGTGCTGCCGGAGTATCATCACGGCAATCTCGCCCGCATCATGGTGCTGTCGGTCTATGCCATGGGTTTCAACGTGCTGTTCGGCTATTCGGGTCTGCTCAGCCTCGGGCACGCCATGTTCTTTGCCGCCGGAATGTATGGCATGGGTCTCGCCATGATCCATGGCGGCGTCTCTGCCGCGCCGGCGCTGCTCATCGGCATTGTGTGCGCGCTTCTGGTGTCTATCGCAGCCGGGTTTCTGGCGCTTCGCACCATCGGCGTCGCCTTCATGATCGTCACGCTGATGTTTGCGCAGGCGGCCTGGCTCACCATCCTCTATTTCACGCAATGGACGCGCGGTGACGAAGGCCTTGTTATCCAGCAGGCGCGGCGCGCCATCGCCGGGATCGACCTGTCGGATGCCACCAACCGCTATTTTGCCGCGCTCATCCTCTTTGCCCTCGTGCTGATTGCCACGTCGCGGCTGATCCAGGCACCGTTTGGACGCGTGCTGATTGCCATCCGCGAAAACGAGGAACGCACGCGGATGCTGGGCTATGATGTCTTTGCCCACAAGCTCGGCGCGGTCATCCTGTCCGGCACGATTTCAGGCGCGGCAGGTGCGGCCTATGGCCTGCTCTTCGGCTATGTCGGCGCGTCCTTTGCCTCGGTGCAATATTCCATCCTGCCGCTGCTCTGGGTGCTGCTTGGCGGGGCCGGAACCATCATCGGGCCGTTCATCGGCACGCTCTTCATGTTCTACCTGATCGACATCGCCAGCGGCATCACCAGCGCCTACATGCTGGTGGCCGGTGTCGTGCTGGTGCTGCTGACGCTTTATGCCCGCGCCGGAATTGCGGGCGAAATCCGCCGGAGGCTTGCGCCATGGCTGCCGTGAGCCCGCTGCTCTCCACACAAAACCTGTCAAAAAGCTTTGGCGGCTTGCGCGCTGTCCATTGCGTTGATTTCGAATTGGCGCCCGGCGAGGTGCATGCGCTGATCGGGCCGAATGGTGCGGGCAAGACGACCTTCGTCTCGCTTCTCTCAGGCCGCATCCAAGCCGACGAAGGCACCGTCATGTTTGACGGGCGCGACGTCACTACGCTACCCGCCCACAAGCGCATCCAAGCCGGCATGGCCTACACGTTCCAGATCACCTCGGTGTTTCCCAAGCTCAGCCTGCATGAGAACGTGGCGCTTGCTGCGCGCCGCCTGCACGGCAAGGGCAAGGAACTGGAAGAGACCGTTGGCGCATCCCTTGGTCGCGTCGGCCTCGCTGACCGCGCGCACCAATTGGCGGGCGATCTCTCCTATGGCCACCAGCGCCTGACCGAGATCGCCATGGGCATTGCCCAGGCCCCGAAGCTGCTGATCCTTGACGAACCGACGCAAGGCCTCGCCGACAGCGAAATTGCCGAGTTCAATGCGCTGATCGGTGAGCTCAAGGGTGAGACGACCATCCTGCTCATCGAGCACAACATGAATGTCGTGATGGAAGTGGCTGACCGGATTACGGTTCTCAATTTCGGTGAAGTGCTGGCATCCGGCCTGCCGGGCGAAGTGCGCTCCAGCCGGATTGTGCAGGAAGCCTATCTGGGGACGGCCCATGCTTGAGCTTTCCGCCATCACGGCCGCCTATGGCGAAGCCCCCGTGCTCCACGGGGTTTCGCTGACCGTCGCGCCGGGTGAAATCCTCTGCCTGCTCGGGCGCAACGGTGCGGGCAAGACCTCCACCATGAAGGCGATCATGGGCATCCTGCCCTTGACCGGGGGCGCGGTGACGCTGGATGGCGAGGTGATCTCGGCGATTCCGGCGCACGAAGTGCCGAAGCGCGGCATCGGTTACATCCCGCAGGGCCGGCGACTGTTTTCCGAACTGACGGTGGCCGAGAATTTGGAGATCGGCCTGATGGTGCGCGGCAAGGGCAAGGAGACGCGTGACCGCGTGCTCGCCATGTTCCCGCGCCTGCGCGAGCGCTTTCACCAGCGCGCCGGAACGCTGTCGGGTGGCGAGCAGCAGATGCTGGCGACAGCGCGCGCGCTCTGCATCGAACCGAAAGTGCTGCTGCTGGACGAACCGACCGAAGGGCTCCAGCCGTCGATGATTGATCTCATCCGCACCGTCGTGGTGGAGATGAAGGCGCAGGGAGCGGCCATCCTGCTGGTCGAGCAGCGGGTGGATGCGGTGCTGGAAATTGCCGACCGCGTCGCCTTCATCGAGAACGGCCGCAACCGTGACACGCTGCCTGCCGAGGCGCTGCGCGCCGACCGCAAGCTGGTCGAGCGCTATGTCGGCGTTTGATCATAGCTCTCCGCTTGAGACGATCCTGACACCCTTGGCCTTCATGTCCGCCATGGCGGCATCGAGCGAACCATTGAGGTTGATGGCACGGCAGGCGTCCAGCACAAGCGTTGCCGAAAAGCCCTGATTCAAGGCGTCGATCGCCGAATAATAGACGCAGAAATCGGTGGCGAGCCCGGTCAAGACCACGCGGGAAACGCCGCGTTCGTGCAGGTAGCCGGCAAGGCCGGTTTCGGTCGTCTTGTCGTTCTCGAAAAAGGCCGAATAGCTGTCGATGCCGCTGCGGAAGCCCTTTCGGATCACGAGATCGACCGGATCGGTGCGCAGCCCCGGATGGAAGGCCGCCCCTGGCGTCCCCTGCACGCAATGGACCGGCCAGAGCACCTGCGGGCCATAGGGCATGTCGATGAGCGAGAACGCCTCCTTGCCCGGATGGTTTGGTGCGAACGAGGAATGATCGGCAGGGTGCCAATCCTGCGTCAGCACTTTTACCGAAAACCGGTCCATCATGGAATTGACCAGCGGCACCACGGCATCGCCATCGGCTACCGCCAGCGCGCCACGCGAGCAGAAATCATTCTGGATGTCGATGGCCAGAAGGGCGGTCTCCGCACCTGTTTTCTTCGCACTCATCATGGGTTCCCCGATCAGCAGTTATCAGTCTGCACTAGGCTTTATGTGATTTTGGCGAGCAGTTCCAGAAAGCGTTCACGCTCGGCTGCACTCAACGGCGCAAGTGTCTGGCGGGTGATGCGCAGCGCCGCGTCAATGCTGGCGGCATAGACGTCGCGCCCCTGGTCAGACAGGGCAATGACCATGCGCCGCCGATCCACTGCATCGGCGCGGCTTTCGATCAATCGCTTCTCGCGCAACCGGTCGATCACGCCCTTGATGGTGGCGCCATCCATGGCCGTGTGGCGGCCAAGTTCGTTCTGGCTCATCGCGCCCATTTCCGAGAGCTTTGCCAATGCGGCAAACTGGGTGGGCGTCATGTCTGGAAGATTGCCGCCGAAAATGCCCAGATGGCGCTGCGTTGCGCGGCGCAGCAGGTATCCGACCTGCTCGTCCAGCCTGTAGGGGGTGCTGTCGTCGCCCAAGGAAACCGCCTTTGCCCATTGCGCGAGCCATTGCCCGCGATCGGCTGATCATCGGTGTTGACACCCCTTGGGGGCAAGCGCAAAATCCGTTTGCACGCCAACGATCTGGCCAAAGACCGGGTGAACTCCGGCAACAAGGCGGAGGGACCTGCCGACGGTGACCTATGCGCGCCCCGAAACGCTTCGCGAAGCCGTCGATTGGCTGGCTGCCAACAAGGCTGTCATTGCTGCGGGATGCACCGATCTTTTCGCCATGACGGCCAACCAGACGCTGCCCGGCCCGGTTCTCGACATCACCGCCATCCCGGAGCTTTCCGGCATCACCCGCACCAGCGAAGGCTGGCGGATCGGCGCTTCGACCAAGTGGAGCGCGTTTGCAAGGGCAGACCTGCCGCCGGCTTTTGAAGCGCTGAAACTGGCCGCGCGCGAAGTGGGCTCCATCCAGATCCAGAATTCCGGCACCATTGGCGGCAATCTCTGCAATGCGTCGCCGGCTGCCGATGGCGTGCCGCCGCTGCTGGTGCTGGATGCGCAAGTCGAGATCACGGGAGTAACCGGGGCACGGCGGATGAAGCTTGCCGATTTCATCACCGGCCCGCGCCGCACGGCGCTGCAGCCCGGCGACTTGCTGACCGCCATTCTCATCCCGGAAGCTGCAACAAGTGGCCGTTCGCACTTCCTGAAGCTCGGCGCGCGCAAGTCGCTGGTCATCTCCATTGTCATGGTCGCTGCGCGGCTCGTGGTCGAGAACGGCGTTGTTCAATCGGCTGCGATTGCCGTCGGCTCGTGCAGTCCGGTCGCGACGCGCCTGCCTGCGCTGGAAGCCGCATTGGCCGGTGTTGAAGCAGCAAAGGCGGAAAGCATTGTCAGTGATGCGCTGCTGGCTGATGCCTTGTCGCCGATCAGCGATGTGCGCGCCGATGATGCCTATCGCCGCGACGCCGCGCGCGAACTTGTTGCCCGGGTAATTTCGAGCCTTGCCCAAGGGGAGCGCGCCTGATGGCAAGCCTCATCCTCAACGGTGTTCCCACACCCCTGCCCGGCGCGGCACCGGGAAGCCGGCTCATTCATGCGCTGCGCGAGACAGGCGGCCTGATGGGCACGAAATCCGGCTGTGACGCCGGGGATTGCGGGGCCTGCACGGTGCTGATGGATGGCGCGCCGGTCTGCGCCTGCCTGACACCCTTGGCACAGGCCAATGGGCGCGTCGTCACCACGGTCG
>JBGSQC010000001.1:0-4408 GCA_041738295.1 Zhengella sp.
CTGCACACGGCAGCAGCGCGCGTCGGCGGCCTCGACATCGGCTTCGTGCCGGGCGAGGGCGGCAAGGACATCAACGCCATGATGGGCGCGCTCGATGTCGCCTTCCTGCTTGGCGCCGACGAGCTTTCCATGCCGCAGTTGGGCCAGGCCTTCACGGTCTATATCGGCACCCATGGCGACAATGGCGCCCACCGCGCCGATGTCATCCTGCCGGGCGCGGCCTACACTGAAAAGTCCGGCACCTACGTCAACACCGAAGGCCGCGTGCAGATGACGACCCGCGCCGGTTTTGCGCCGGGCGAAGCCAAGGAAGACTGGGCGATCCTGCGCGCACTTTCTGCCGTTCTCGGCAAGACCCAGCCCTGGAACTCGCTCAACGAATTGCGTGCCGCGCTCTATGCCGCCCATCCGGCGATGGCCGCGCTCGACACGCGGGGAGAAGCTTCCACCGCCGGTGTCACGGCCCTTGCCAAAAAGGGCGGCAAGCTCAACAAGGCGCCCTTCAAGGCGGCTGTTGCCGATTTCTACCTGACCAACCCGATTGCGCGCGCTTCCGCCGTGATGGGTGAGTGCTCGCGCCTGGCCCGAAACGGCTTTGCGCAGGCGGCGGCCGAGTAAGGGAAAGACCGATGGAACTGTTCTTCACCACGTACGTCTGGCCCGGACTGATCATGGTCCTGCATTCGCTCGTCCTGCTGGTCGCGCTGCTCATCTATGTCGCCTATGTCATCTATGCCGACCGCAAGATCTGGGCATCGGTACAGCTGCGCCGCGGCCCGAACGTCGTCGGACCCTGGGGCCTGCTGCAATCCTTCGCCGACATGCTGAAATTCGTGCTGAAGGAGCCGGTCATTCCGTCAGGCGCTAACAAGGGCGTGTTCCTGCTGGCCCCGCTGGTTTCCGCCGTACTGGCGCTGGCAGCCTGGGCGGTCATCCCGGTGGCTGACGGCTGGGTCGTTGCCTCGGTCAATGTCGGCATTCTCTATGTCTTCGCCATCTCCTCGCTGGAAGTCTATGGCGTGATCATGGGCGGCTGGGCCTCGAATTCGAAATACCCGTTCCTGGGCGCTCTGCGCTCGGCTGCGCAAATGGTGTCCTACGAAGTCTCCATCGGCTTCGTCATCGTCACCGTGCTGCTCTGCGTAGGCTCGCTTAACCTGTCGGATATCGTGCTCGCACAGGGTGACGGACTCGGCACGCGAATGGGCCTGCCGAATTCGTTCCTCGACTGGCATTGGCTCGGCCTGTTCCCGATGTTCATCATCTTCTTCATCTCGGCGCTGGCCGAGACGAACCGCCCGCCCTTCGATCTGGTCGAAGCCGAATCCGAGCTGGTCGCCGGCCACATGGTCGAATATTCGTCCGGCCCCTACATGCTTTTCATGCTTGGCGAATATGTCGCCATCTGCCTGATGTCGGCGCTGACCACGATCCTGTTCCTGGGCGGCTGGCTGCCGCCGGTCGATGTCGCGCCGTTCACCTGGCTGCCCGGCGTCTTCTGGTTCGTCATCAAGATGTCGATGGTCTTCTTCATGTTCTCGCTGGTGAAGGCCTTCGTGCCGCGCTACCGCTACGACCAGCTGATGCGCCTTGGCTGGAAGGTGTTCCTGCCGATCTCGCTGTTCATGGTGGTCGCCACCGCCTTCGTGCTCAAGCTCACCGGGTGGTCGGCATGATGAGCGCAGGCCAGACCCTCTTCGCAATCAAGGGAGAACTCTGATGGGCATGATCGCTCAGGCGGCCAAATCCCTGCTGCTGGCCGAATTCGTCAGCGCCACGATCCTTTCGATCAAGGTGATGTTCCGGCCCAAGGCCACGCTGAACTATCCCCATGAGAAGGGGCCGCAAAGCCCGCGCTTCCGGGGCGAGCATGCGCTGCGCCGTTATCCCAATGGCGAGGAGCGCTGCATTGCCTGCAAGCTGTGCGAGGCGATCTGCCCCGCGCAGGCCATCACGATTGAAGCCGGACCGCGCCGCAATGACGGCACGCGCCGCACCGTGCGCTACGACATCGACATGACCAAGTGCATCTATTGCGGCTTCTGTCAGGAAGCCTGCCCGGTGGATGCCATCGTCGAGGGACCGAACTTCGAGTTCGCCACCGAGACACGCGAGGAACTGTTCTACGACAAGGCCAAGCTGCTCGCCAATGGCGACCGCTGGGAGCGCGAACTGGCCCGCAACATCGAGCTGGATGCGCCTTACCGCTAAGCCGCGGTGACGGGACGGGACGGGACGGACGGGAAGCGAGAGCCTCCCGGCAACGACAAACCGGAGCAGCCGGGCGGGGGACCCCGCAGGCAGGCTCCAGAGCAACAGAAGGGCCGGTTGGCCGCAGGGCAGGGGCAACCCCGGTCGGCGGTGAGGCGGCAGGGCGAAACCGGCAAGCGGTTTGGCCCGTCAATGGCAAGGATCGGGGGGCAGTCATGCTCACAGGATTGGCGGCGGCGTTTTTCTACCTCTTCGCCGTGGTGATGGTTGCATCCGCTTTCATGGTGATTGCCGCGCGCAATCCCGTGCATTCGGTGCTGTTCCTCATCCTCACCTTTTTCAATGCGGCAGCGCTCTTCCTGCTGACCGGCGCCGAGTTCCTGGCGATGATCCTGCTGGTCGTCTATGTCGGCGCGGTGGCGGTGCTCTTCCTCTTCGTCGTCATGATGCTGGATGTGGACTTTGCCGAGCTGAAATCAGGCGCGCTGCAATATGCGCCGGTCGGCGCGCTGGTCGGCATCGTGCTGGTGGCCGAACTGGTCATGGTGTTGGGTGGCTATGTGCTGTCGCCCGAAGTCGCCAAGGCAGTGGCGGTACCGGCGAGAGACCCCGCCATCCGCCACAACACCGCGCAGCTGGGCGACCTGCTCTACACCGATTACGTTTACGCCTTCCAGATTTCCGGCCTCGTGCTGCTGGTCGCCATGATCGGCGCCATCGTGCTGACGCTGCGCCACAAGGAAGGCGTCAAGCGCCAGGATATCTCCGCCCAGGTGGCCCGCACGCCTGAGCAGTCGATGGAGATCAAGAAAGTCGAATCGGGCAAGGGCATCTGAGGGGATCATCATGGAAGTCGGTATCGGACATTATCTGACCCTTTCGACCGTGCTCTTCACGATCGGCGTGTTCGGCATTTTCCTGAACAGGAAGAACATCATCGTCATCCTGATGTCGGTGGAGTTGATCCTGCTGTCAGTGAACCTGAATTTCGTGGCCTTCTCGGCTGCGCTCGGCGACCTCGCCGGACAGGTCTTTGCCCTGTTCGTGCTGACGGTTGCTGCGGCTGAAGCGGCCATCGGTCTTGCAATTCTCGTCGTCTTCTTCCGCAACCGCGGCTCGATTGCGGTCGAAGACGTCAACATGATGAAGGGTTGAGGGTTAGAAGCGCCATGTACCAAGCGATTGTCTTCCTTCCGCTCATCGGCTTCCTGATTGCCGGCCTGTTTGGCCGCTCGATCGGTGCCAAGGCGTCCGAATATGTCACCTCCGGCCTGCTGGTGGTTTCCGCCGTGCTGTCCTGGGTGGCCTTCTTCTCGGTGGCCATGGCCCATGAGGCCCACACCATCACCGTGCCGGTGCTGAAGTTCATCCAGTCGGGCGATTTCGCCGTCGACTGGGCGCTGCGCATCGACACGCTGACCGCCGTCATGCTGGTCGTGGTCAACACCGTCTCGGCGCTGGTCCACATTTACTCCATTGGTTACATGCACCACGACGAGCACCGACCGCGCTTCTTTGCCTATCTGTCGCTCTTCACCTTCGCCATGCTGATGCTGGTGACGTCGGACAATCTGGTGCAGATGTTCTTCGGCTGGGAAGGCGTGGGCCTAGCCTCCTACCTGCTGATCGGCTTCTGGTACAAGAAGCCCTCGGCCAATGCCGCCGCCATGAAAGCCTTCATCGTCAACCGTGTGGGTGACTTCGGCTTTGCGCTCGGCATCTTCGGCGTTTTCGTGCTGTTCGGCTCGGTGTCCTACGACACGATCTTCGCCAATGCCGCGACCTATCTGCCTGCCGAAGGCGCTGAGGCCGGCGCGCCGGTGCTGAATTTCCTCGGCTATGCGCTCGGCAAGGAGACCGCGCTTACCGTCGTCTGCCTGCTGCTCTTCATGGGCGCCATGGGCAAGTCGGCGCAGTTCCTGCTGCACACCTGGCTGCCGGACGCCATGGAAGGCCCGACGCCTGTCTCCGCGCTCATCCACGCCGCCACCATGGTCACCGCCGGCGTCTTCATGGTCGCCCGCCTGTCGCCGCTGTTTGAACTGTCGCACACTGCACTTCTGGTGGTGACGATCATTGGCGCGATCACCGCCTTCTTTGCCGCAACCGTCGGCCTGGTGCAGAACGACATCAAGCGCGTCATTGCCTATTCCACCTGCTCGCAGCTTGGCTACATGTTCGTGGCGCTCGGCGTCGG
>JBGSQC010000036.1:0-3917 GCA_041738295.1 Zhengella sp.
CCGCCGCGCAGGCGCTCGGCCTGCAGCCAGCTGTCGGCGATCAGCGCCATGATCTGGTCGCCGTCGATCACTTCGCCACGCTCGTCCACCAGCAGCACCCGGTCGGCATCGCCGTCGAGCGCAATGCCGATATCGGCGCGCACTTCATGCACCTTGCGGCTGAGCGCCTGCGGATGGGTCGAACCGCACTCATGGTTGATGTTGGTGCCGTTCGGCTCGGCATTGATGGTGATGACTTCCGCACCCAGTTCCCAGAGTGCAGCAGGCGCCGCCTTGTAGGCTGCGCCATTGGCGCAATCGACCACCACGCGCAGGCCAGACAGAGACAGCGAGCGCGGCAGGGTGCGCTTGGCAAACTCGATGTAGCGGTCCTGCACGCCGTCAATGCGCTTGGCCTTGCCGACACCATCGGCATCGGCCAATTGGCGCGACAGGTCCTGGTCGATCAGGCTTTCGATCTTCAGCTCGATCTCATCCGACAGCTTGTAGCCATCCGGGCCGAACAGCTTGATGCCATTGTCATGATAGGGATTGTGCGAGGCCGACAGCATGACGCCGATATCGGCGCGCAGCGAGCGCACCAGCATGGCAACAGCGGGCGTGGGAATGGGGCCGAGCAGGAAGACGTCCATGCCCGCAGCGCAGAACCCGGCAACCAGCGCGTTTTCCAGCATGTAGCCGGAAATGCGCGTGTCCTTGCCGATCACCACCCGGTGGCGGTGTGATCCACGCTGGAAGGAAACGCCGGCGGCCATGCCAACCTTCATCGCGATTTCCGCCGTCATGGGTGCCGTGTTGGCCCGGCCACGAATACCGTCCGTCCCGAAATATTTGCGCGTCATGTGATCGCCCGTTCCCGAAATTCAGCAAATTCTTGCCACAGAAGACCTTCTGAGGCGCATCACTTTATGTTTGTGACTGTTACCGATGCCTTCTTGTCCACCGGAAACTTAAGCACATGGTGAACAACCGGTATCCAACGAAAAGCCCGCCGCGATGGCTCGCGGCGGGCTTGATGGTCCAATCCGGCCAAGGCTCAGCCTTGCGGCTGCGGCTCAAGACCGGTGTCGGGCTCTTCGCCACCCTTCTTGGGGCGCTTCGTCCCGGCCTTTGGCACAGCCGAACCGCGCGTCGGAGGCGTATCGTCGCCAAGGTCACGCGAAGGCTTTTCGCCGGCCATCAGGCCGCGCAGCTCGTCACCGGTCAGCGTTTCATATTCAAGAAGTGCTTCGGCAACCGCAGTGAACTGCTTCTTGTGCTTGGTGATGATCTTGCGGGCTTCGGTCTCGCCATACTCGATCAGGCGGCGCACTTCCTCGTCGATCAGCTTGGCAGTCTCTTCCGACATATTGGTCGACTGCGACACCGAATGGCCGAGGAATACTTCCTGCTCATTGGCCTTGTAGCGCACGCGGCCAAGCTTTTCCGACATGCCCCATTCCATCACCATGGAGCGGGCAAGGCTGGTGGCCATCTGGATGTCGCCGGAAGCACCCGTCGTCACCTTGTCATTGCCAAAGGTGATGATCTCGGCCTCGCGGCCGCCAAACAGCATGACCAGACGCGCAAGCGCCTTTTCATAGGTCCAGTTGTAGCGGTCGGATTCCGGCAGCGTCATCACCATGCCGAGCGAACGCCCGCGCGGAATGATCGTCGCCTTGTGGATCGGATCGATCGTCTTGGACAGCATCAGCGCGATGATCGCGTGGCCGGCCTCGTGATAGGCGGTGTTCTTCTTTTCCTCGGGCGTCATGGCCAGCGACTTGCGCTCGGCACCCATCATCACCTTGTCCTTGGCATCCTCGAACTCCGCCATGGTGACGAGGCGCTTGTTGCGCCGCGCCGCCATGAGGGCAGCCTCGTTGACGAGGTTCATCAGGTCGGCACCCGAGAAGCCGGGCGTGCCACGCGCAATGATCTTGAGATCCACATTGGGAGCCAGCGGCACATTTCGCACATGCACCTTGAGGATCTTCTCGCGTCCGTTGACATCCGGATTGGGAACCGTGACCTGGCGGTCAAAACGGCCCGGACGCAGCAGTGCGGGGTCCAGCACGTCGGGACGGTTGGTCGCGGCAATCAGGATCACGCCCTCATTGGCCTCGAAGCCGTCCATCTCGACGAGAAGCTGGTTCAGCGTCTGCTCGCGCTCGTCATTGCCGCCGCCGAGACCGGCACCGCGATGGCGGCCGACCGCGTCGATTTCGTCAATGAAGATGATGCAGGGCGCATTCTTCTTGGCCTGCTCGAACATGTCACGCACGCGGCTTGCGCCAACGCCGACGAACATTTCAACGAAGTCCGAACCGGAAATCGTGAAGAACGGCACATTGGCTTCACCTGCCACGGCACGCGCTGTGAGCGTCTTGCCGGTGCCGGGAGGGCCGACGAGCAGCACGCCGCGCGGGATCTTGGCGCCGAGGCGCTGGAACTTCTGCGGATCGCGCAGGAACTCGACGATCTCCTCGAGGTCGGCCTTGGCTTCGTCAACGCCGGCCACATCGGCGAAGGTGACGCGGCCATGGGCCTCCGTCAGCAGCTTGGCCTTGGACTTGCCAAAACCCATGGCGCGGCCGGAACCAGACTGCATCTGGCGCATGAAGAAGATCCACACGCCGAGGATCAGCAGAACCGGCAACCAGCTCGCCAGATAGCCAAGGATCGAGTTTGAACCGTCATTCTCAGGCCGTGCATTGATCGTCACGCCCTGCTTTTCCAGACGCTCCACCAGGGTCGGATCGCCGGGAGAATAGGTCTGGAAGGCGGTTGCGGTGTCGCCAAAGCTCCCCGTGATCCGGTCGCCAGTGATGACAACCGACTTGACCTTGCCGGCACCGACATCCTGGATGAACTGCGAATAGGGGATTTCGCGGGAGGCGGTGCGCTGCTGCGGCGACTGGAAAAGATTGAACAGCGCAATCAGCAAGACCGCGATGATGCCCCAAAGGACCAGATTTCTGTAGTTCGGATTCATGGATGCATCCTGTTGCGCGGAGTACCCGCGCTGTATGTCGACATGATATGACCTAACATAGGTAAGCCGCAGGGGCTTGCCAAGCGCGGCGCCGGGAATTCCAGCACTCTTGATGCGCCATTTGTCACATATGGTTTAGGCTCACCCCGGATTGAGGCCGTTCCAAGGCGTTTGGCCAGACAGCAGGGGCTTCCGGCACCGGCAAACCGGCCATGCGGGCCACAGCCTGTGCCATCACAAGATCGTGTGACGTCAGCAGAATCGGCCAGGGATAAAGGCGAAGATTGGCCGCATCCCCTTCGTAGGGTTCGGCGCTGGAAACTTGGCCGGAACGCGGTGCTTCGCGGGCAATCGTCAACGCATCACCCCGGCGCTCCACCAGTGAGCCTGACAGCGTGAAGCGGCATCGATCCGCTTCGGTAAGACGCGCGACCGCGTCCAGCGCCCTGCCCGCATCGACAAGCTGGTCGCGCTGACCGCAATGGGCCAGCAGCACGCGAAGGCCTTCCACGGCTACCGGCCCGTCCCGAAACGCTGCGCCGTCGAGCCTGATAGCCGCATCCGGCTCGCGCACGGCATGGTTTGCAATCCACCCGGCCACCGGCGGGGCCATGGCTGATCGCTCCCTTGCGGCATCGGCACAAGCTTGGTCCAGCGCAACAAGGTCGCCCTCCCTGGCAACGGACAACTCCTGACGCACCCGCACCCGCTCGAAATCCGTGTTGAGATTGGAGGGATCATCTGCCCAACCGATGCCCTGGCGGGTCAGCCAGTCCCTGAGATCCTGACGCCGTGTGCCAAGAAGCGGCCGGACGAACCACATCCCCTGCCCTTCCATATGGCGTGTTGCAGGCGCAATGCCGGCGCTGCCGCGCCCCTCGCCGCGAAGGCGGCGCATGGCGACCGTCTCCCGCTGATCGTCCAAAGTGTGGCCGGTTAGAAC
>JBGSQC010000053.1:0-1911 GCA_041738295.1 Zhengella sp.
GGGCTTGCTGCCGGTCTGGCCATGCTGGAACTGGCCGGCCATACCGGGATCCCGGCGGCGCTGGCCCCGTTTTCCTATTATTTCTGGGATTCAGGCCTGACGCTGCTTCGCCGCCTGCGCGATGGCGAAAACATTTTCGCATCGCATTCGCGCCATGCCTATCAGCGCGCCTACCGCTCAGGAATGGGTGCAGCAGCCATTTCAGCCAAGGTTGCCTTGGCGTCCATTGCAAGCGGGCTTTGCATGATGGTTGCGGTCTGGGCAGGCGATGGGCCGGGGCAATGGCTTGGCGGGTTCCTCGGACTTCTGCCGGGGCTGGCGCTTGCCTTCCATTTGGACCGGAAGGCGCGGGCTTAGAAAGCTGCGCGGGACCGGAAAGTCCCAGCCCCGCGCAGGAAGTGGTATCAGCGCTTGAAGCGGGCGAGCAGGCCCGATGCCGCCGTCACCAGAGCGGTGGCGAGCGCGAGCTTCACAAGGTCGGTGACGATGAACGGGCCGACGCCATAGGCCAGACCTTTTTCAAGGCCGAAAAGCATGATCATCCAGGCCGCACCGAGCGTGAGGATAACCGCTTCACCGGCGAGCATGGCACCCAGCAGCAACACCGGACGGGTCGTCCAGCCGCGATCAGCAGCAGCACCAACGATGGCAGCGGCAATCACGAAGCCTGCGAGATAGCCAGCCGTCGGGCCGGCGAAATAGGCAAGGCCTGCGCCCTGCGTGAAGACCGGCAGGCCGGCAGCGCCTTCCACCATGTAGGCGATCAGGGTGGCGACAGCGAGATTGCGGCCATAAGCGGCGGCGATGGCGAAAATCGCCAGCGTCTGCAGGGTCATCGGCACGGGCCAGAAGGGAACCTTGGTGTGGGCAGCAACGGCAATCAGCATCGAGCCGGCAAGCACCAGGAAGGCCTGGCCAGCAAGACGGGCGGAGCCGGAAAGCGGCAGCGCGCGGGCGGCCAGGGGAGCGGTGGAAACGGACATGTCAAAACCTCGCTTGGGACGTGTCAAAGGCAATCACCGTCCACTGATGCGGACGGCTGCCTTCCGGTATAGTGACAAGCGTGCTAAGCGACAACCGCACTGCAACATTTTTGGCGAACTGCCCACATGGACCTGACCTTCAACAAGGACTTCGAACCGGCCCATGGCCTGGCCGTTCCGGTGGCGCGCGACGTGCTGCGCGTAACGGTCAACAATCCGGGGCCGTTCACCTTCCATGGCACCAACAGCTACATTGTCGGCAGCGACACGCTGGCCGTCATTGATCCGGGTCCGGAGGATGACGCGCATTTCCACGCTCTGCTTGCGGCCATTGGCGGGCGTCCGGTCAGCCATATTTTCGTGTCGCACACCCACAAGGACCATTCGCCGCTCGCCCGCCGCCTTGCTGCCGAGACAGGTGCGACCGTTGCGGCGCAAGGTCCGCACCGGGCTGCGCGTCCGCTCAACATCGGCGAGATCAACCCGCTTGATGCCAGCGCCGACATGGAGTTCGCGCCGGACCTGACACTTGCCGACGGCCAGCGCGTGGAGGGTGACGGCTGGTCGATCAGCACCATCCACACGCCGGGCCACACCGCCAACCATGCCGCCTTTGCGCTGGACGGCACCGGCGTTCTCTTTTCAGCCGACCATGTGATGGCCTGGGCCACCAGCATTGTTGCGCCGCCCGATGGCGCCATGGCCGATTTCATGATCTCGCTTGAGAAGCTGCTGGAGCGCGACGACACGTTTTACCTGCCCGGCCATGGCGGGCCTGTGACCAAGCCGGCGCAGTTCCTGCGGGGCCTGCGCACCCACCGGCGCATGCGGGAACGCGCCATCATCGAGCGCATCCGTGCCGGTGACCGGACAATCGGTGCAATGGTCAGCGCCATCTACCGCGACACGGACCCCCGGCTGCACGGCG
>JBGSQC010000080.1:0-2577 GCA_041738295.1 Zhengella sp.
TATTTCCCGGCCAAGGAAGACCTGCTGTTCCGCCTGATGCAGGACCACATGCGCGAATTGATCGCTGCCTGGCAGGAGGCCCTGCCCCGCCATTCGGGTGCCGTGGCGCGTCTCAACGCCTTCATCGCCAATCACGTGCGCTTCCATGTCGAGCGCCGCCACGCCACCCATGTCTCCAACATGGAACTGCGCTCGCTGGCCCCGGAGCATCTGAGCGAAATCCTGAAGCTGCGCAGCACCTATGAGCGCGAACTGCGCCAGATCCTGCGCGACGGTGCCGACGATGGCAGCTTTGCCATTGATGATGTCGCTTTCACCTCCATGGCCATCATCCAGATGGTGACAGGCGTGATCGTGTGGTTCCGGCCTGACGAGCGGCTGACGATCGCCGACGTGACAAAAACCTACCAGACCATGACACTGCGCCTTGCCGGCGTTCGAGAGATGAGGGAGATGCGCGATGTACATGAACGCGATGAAGTACGGGTTTGACGAAGACATCCAGGCGCTTCAGGAGACTGTGAGCCGCTTTGCGCAGGAGCGCATTGCGCCGCTTGCCGCCTCCATCGACCATGACAATGATTTCCCGGCCCATCTCTGGAAGGAAATGGGCGCGCTCGGCCTGCTCGGCATTACCGCTGATCCGGATTTCGGCGGCACGGGCATGAATTACCTCGCCCACACCATCGCCATGGAGGAAATCAGCCGAGCCTCCGCCTCCGTCGGCCTCTCCTATGGCGCCCATTCGAACCTCTGCGTGAACCAGATCAACCGCTGGGGAAATGCCGAACAGAAAGAGCGCTATCTGCCAAAACTCTGCTCGGGCGAGCATGTGGGCGCTTTGGCCATGAGCGAGCCGGGTGCCGGCTCCGACGTGGTTTCCATGAAGATGCGTGCCGAAAAGCGCAATGACCGCTACATCCTCAACGGCACCAAGATGTGGATCACCAACGGGCCGGATGCCGACACCATGGTGGTCTATGCCAAGACCGACATGGCGGCCCATTCCAAGGGCATCACCGCCTTCCTGGTGGAAAAGACCATGAAGGGTTTCTCGGTGGCCCAGAAACTCGACAAGCTCGGCATGCGCGGGTCCAACACCGGGGACCTGGTGTTCGAGGATGTGGAAGTGCCCTTCGAAAACGTGCTCGGCGAGGAAGGCCGTGGCGCTGCCGTGCTGATGTCAGGCCTCGACTATGAGCGCCTCGTGCTGTCCGGCGGACCGCTCGGCATCATGGCCGCCTGCATGGATGTGGTGGTGCCCTATGTGCACGAGCGCAAGCAGTTCGGCCAGCCGATCGGCAATTTCCAGCTTGTGCAGGGCAAGCTTGCCGACATGTACACGACGATGAATGCCTGCCGCGCCTATGTCTATCTCACCGCGCAGGCCGCCGACCGCGGTGAGACCAGCCGCAAGGACTCGGCCGGCTGCATTCTCTATTCGGCTGAAAAGGCCACCCAGTGTGCGCTTGATGCCATCCAGCTTCTCGGCGGCAATGGCTACACCAATGAATATCCGGTGGGCCGCCTGCTGCGCGACGCCAAGCTCTACGAGATCGGTGCCGGCACATCCGAAATCCGCCGGATGCTCATCGGCCGCGAGATGATGGCGGAAGGGTTGTGAGGGTAGTTTTGCCATGAGTCGTCCTTTATGGCATGATTGGCACACCATGGCAGAGATTGGAGTGTTTGGCATGAACAGTACCAAAAGTCAGAAATCCGGTTTCAGCGAGACGCCGCAATCGGCGTATGACCCCTCGCAGGAAAAGCCCTCACCGGCGCTGGCCAAGCGCGAGCGGGTGAAGCTGGGAGACGGCGGACGCTTTGTCATCCCTGCCGCCATGCGCGAGGAAATGGGCGTGAAGCCCGGCGACACGCTGGTTCTGGAACTGCAGGACGGGGAACTGAAGGTGCTGGGCCGAGCGGCGATCATGGCCCGGATCAAGCGCGTACAGGAGATGTTCCGCGGCAGCGTTCCGGAAGGCACCAGTGTCGTTGACGAGTTCCTGGCCGAACGGCGCGAGGAAGCGCGGCGCGAAACCGAAGAAGCCAATGAGTGGCGCCGGGCCCATGGCCTTCCGCCGCTTGAGTGACCGCATGACCAGGGCAATCGATTCCTCCGTCATTCTTGCTTTCGTGTTCAATGAACCGGGCGGCGACACCGTGCCGGACCTGATCGAAGGCGGCCTGATCAGCACGGTCAACCTGGCTGAAATCGTGACCAAGTGTGCGTTGAGAAATGTATCGGATTCTGCCGCCCTGAACCTTCTTCAGAGCTTCAACGTGGAGATCATTGCCTATGACGAGCAGCAGGCGATGATCGCCGGGCAATTGCGCGCCAAGCCGGGGCGAGGCGCGCTTTCGCTGGGCGACCGCTCCTGCATAGCCCTCGCCCTGACCCGCAACGTGCCTGCCCTGACCGCTGACCGTATCTGGGCCGACCTTGATGTCGGCTGTCCTATCGAGGTGATCCGCTAATGCCTGCCCTCTCCTCCTCCGTTTCCACCTCTTCCGACCTGTTCTGCGCCAATGCGGCGGCGATGCGCCAGCTGATTGACGATCTGGCCGCCAAGGCTG
>JBGSQC010000087.1:0-5061 GCA_041738295.1 Zhengella sp.
CGCTCGGCCAGCCGCTTGCGGCGCTGTTCACGGAAGGCTCCCACGGCCCAGCGGGTGAGCATGTAGAAACCGGCAGCAAAGGCGATGCCCAGCGGCACAGCGCCAATGACCATGGGCTTGATGACCGGGGTCCAGAGCGAAGAAAATTCCATGTGGGCCAGAAGCTCGCCCAGATGAACGCGCGTCTTTTCCAGCCCATTGGCACCGTGATCGAGAATCAGGCGACCGATCTGCAAGGTGGAGGCCCAGATGAAGGGGAATGTCAGCGGATTGCCGACGGCTGTGCCGAGCGCCGAGGCAATCATGTTGCCGGCCATCAGCCAGGCAAGCGCTGCCGCAATGACGAAATGAAAGCCGATGAAGGGCGTGAACGAGGCAAAGACGCCCGCTGCAACACCAGCGGCAATAGCATGCGGCGTGGCCGAAAGGCGCAGCACCCGCTTGCCGAAATAGAGGCCGGAACGCAGGAAGGAGCGGCGCGGCCAAAGGAACATGCGCACGCGTTCCCACGTATCCGCCGGTTTCCTTCGCCTGAACAGCATTTTGTCTTGCCCGTTTCCTGTGTCTGACTGCTTTTGACCATAGCGGCGGGATGTTAACCATCCCTTGCCACTGACGCCTCTGGCCGGCGCCGTCAGGCTTATCCCGCGACCACATTAGCGAGGGGAAATAGAATGCACAACGCTGCGAAAGTGGCATGTGCCGACGGCGACCGCGATGGCGTCAGATGTTTCTGCTACCGGGCTTGATGGGCGAAATTGCGGCAAGTTCCGGCGGCAGATTGTCAGCCGGATAGGCTGGCACTTCATACTCGGCAAGTGCCACCAGCGGCACACCGACATCGGCCTTTCCGGCGGAACGGTCGATGATGCAGGCCGCCGCCACGACCTCGGCGCCAAGCGCCTTCATGGTCTCCACCGTCTCGCGAATGGACAGACCGGTGGTGACAATATCCTCGACAATGACGACGCGCGAGCCGGGCGCGATCTCGAAGCGGCGCAGGCGGAAGACGCCATTCTCGCGCTCCACCCAGATGGCCGGAACGCCCAGATGGCGCGACGTCTCGTAGGCCGGGATCAGGCCGCCAATGGCCGGGCCGACGACATAGTCAATCGGTCCCGGAACATCGGCGCGGATGCGTTCGGCCAGCGCCTTGCACAGTGTCTCTGTCTTGTCGGCATGCATGAAGACGCGGGCCTTCTGCAGGAAGACCGGACTGCGCAGGCCTGATGTCAGGATGAAATGGCCCTCCAGCACGGCTCCGGCCTCGCGGAATATGGCCAGCACGTCTTCGGTGTTCATGGATGCTTCCTTTTGAGTTTGCCGTCCGGTCAGCCGTTGACGCGCTTGGCCTTGCCGACACTGGACGTTTCATTGAGTTTGGCGATCAGCCGCGTCAGATGCTTGAGGTCCCAGACTTCAAGGTCAAAGACCATCTCGGTGAAGTCCGGCGCAGTCTCCACCATCGACAGCTTGTGGATGTTGGCGTCGGCATCGGCAATCACATTGGCAATTTCGGCGAGCGAGCCCGGCGCGTTGATGGCGGTCACTGAAATGCGCGCGGGGAAGCGCTCACCGGTCGCCTGGTCGATGTCCCAGCGGATGTCGATCCAGCGGCCCGGCTGATCGTCAAAGGCAACGAGCGACGGCGACTGGATGGGATAGATGGTGATGCCCTGCCCCGGCGTCAGGATGCCGACAATGCGATCACCGGGCACCGCCCCTTCCGGCGCGAAGTTGACCGGCAGGTCCCCGCGCACGCCACGGATGGGGAGTGCGGCCTTCTGGTCTTCGCCGCTTTCCTTCTGGCCGGGGATTTTGAAGATCATGCCGGAGGCATTGCGCAGGTTGAACCAGCCGGCGCCTTTTTCGGGCTTGGCGGCGGGCGTCTGGCGCTCATCCTTGTAGTCGGGGAAGACGGCGCGCATCACATCGCCGGACGGCAATTCGCCGCGACCCACGGAAGCCAGAACATCTTCCACTTCCTTTTGACCAAGCCGGTGCAGCACGGGCTTCAGCGCATCCTTGGACCAGGTCTTGCCCAGGCGCTCGAAGGCACGCTCCATGATACGGATGCCAAGCCCGGTATATTGCTTGCGGATGGCCATGCGCGTGGCGCGGCGGATGGCAGCGCGCGCCTTGCCGGTGACAACGATCTGCTCCCAGGCGGCGGGCGGCACCTGCGCCTTGGAGCGGATGATCTCCACCTCGTCGCCATTCTTCAGTTCAGTGATCAGCGGCATGATCCGCCCGTTGATCTTGACGCCCACACAGGTGTCGCCGACATCGGTGTGAACGGCATAGGCAAAGTCGATTGGCGTCGCGCCGCGCGGCAGGGCAATGATGGCGCCCTTCGGCGTGAAGCAGAACACCTGGTCGTGGAAGAGTTCGAGCTTGGTGTTTTCAAGGAACTCTTCGGGATTGTCGCCTTCAGACAGCTGCTCGATGGTGCGCCGAAGCCAGGCATAGGCATTGGTGTCATGCGAGATGGCATGACCATCGGTCGCCGGGATGGAGCGCTTGTCCTTGTAGATCGAATGAGCGGCCACGCCATATTCGGCCACCGTGTTCATGTCCTCGGTGCGGATCTGCAGTTCGACGCGCTGGCGTGATGGCCCGACAATGGTGGTGTGGACCGAGCGGTAATCATTGGATTTCGGCGTCGAGATGTAATCCTTGAAGCGGCCGGGAACCATTGACCATTTGGTGTGGATGGCGCCCAGCGCGCGGTAGCAATCCTCCAGATTGTCGACGACCACGCGGAAGCCGAAAATATCCGACAGCTGCTCGAAGGACAGCGCCTTGGATTCCATCTTGCGGAAGATCGACCAGGGCTTTTTCTGGCGGCTCTTGACGCGCGCATTGATGCCGCGGGCCTTGAACAGGTCGGAAAGCTGGGTCTCGATCTCGCCGATGACGCCGGCATTGCGGCTCATCAAGCCCTCAAGGCGCTCGGTCACCATGCGCCAGGCTTCCGGGTTGATATAGCGGAAGGCCAGCTCCTCCAGCTCCTCGCGCATGTCCTGCATGCCCATGCGACCGGCCAGCGGCGCATAGATCTCCATGGTTTCCTCGGATATGCGCTGGCGCTTGTCGTCGCGCATGTGTTCCAGCGTGCGCATGTTGTGCAGCCGGTCTGCCAGCTTGACGAGGAGAACGCGCACATCGTCGGAAATGGCCAGCAGCAGTTTACGCAGGTTCTCGGCCTGCTTGGCCTTCTTGGAGACGAGATCAAGCTTCTTCAGCTTGGTGAGGCCATCCACCAGCTTGCCGATGTCGGGACCGAAAAGCTCATCGATTTCCTTGCGGGTCGCGGTGGTGTCCTCGATCGTGTCATGCAGCAGGGCAACCGCGATGGTCGATTCGTCGAGGCGCATGTCGGTGAGGATGGCCGCCACTTCGAGGGGATGCGAGAAATAGGGATCGCCGGAGGCGCGCTTCTGGTGCCCGTGCTTCTGCATCGCGTAAACATAGGCCTTGTTTAGCAGGGCCTCGTTCACATCCGGCTTGTAGCGCTGGACACGCTCAACAAGCTCGTATTGACGCATCATGAGCGGACTGTCCCTCAGGTTCGGGTGGCACGAAACGAAACATGCGCCGCGCGTTTTCCGCGCAGCGCATGTGGCAATCTAACAGCTTCATTCGCGCCGGGAAGCCAGCGCGAACAATTTCCGCTCAGAAATCGTCGTTTTTCTCGGGCGCTACAAGGCCTTCAATGCCGGCCAGCAGATCTTCTTCGGTCATGCGGTCGAAGGTGACCGGCTCGTCGGCCATGTCTTCCATGTCGGCAGCCGCTTCAATCGAACGCTCGATGGGAGCCGGCGCTTCGGCTTCCGGCTCGTCAACTTCCACATGCTTCTGCAGCGAATGGATCAGGTCTTCGCGCAGATCGCCGGGCGACAGCATTTCATCGGCGATTTCGCGCAGCGCCACGACCGGGTTCTTGTCGTTGTCGCGGTCAACCGTGATGGACGCGCCCTGCGAGATCAGGCGGGCGCGATGGCTGGCCAGAAGCACCAGATCGAACCGGTTGGAAACCTTGTCGATGCAGTCTTCAACGGTAACGCGGGCCATGGATGCCCCTTTCATGCTTTAAAAATGAGCCGGAGATTGATCGCGCCTCTTAGATGCAAATCGTGGCAATGGCAAGACCAAAGCGGCAGCACCCACCGGGAAGAAGCAAGGGCACGGGCCTTGGAATCAGCGGCAATCCGGGCTATCCAAGGCTTGGCTGCGACAGCCGGTTTCAATCATCCCTTTTCTGACGAAGGATATTGCCATGTTCGATCCACGCGAGAAGATCGCGCTTTTCATTGATGGTGCCAATCTGTTTGCCGCTTCCAAGGCGCTCGGCTTTGACATTGACTACCGCAAGATGCTCGGCGCCTTCCGCTCCAAGGGCTATTTGCTGCGTGCCTATTATTACACCGCGCTGATCGAGGACCAGGAATATTCGTCGATCCGCCCGCTGATCGACTGGCTGGACTACAATGGCTACATGGTGGTGACCAAGCCCGCCAAGGAATTCACCGACTCCATGGGCCGCCGCAAGATCAAGGGCAACATGGACATCGAGCTTGCCATCGATGCGATGGAACTGGCCGATACGGTGGACCATTACGTGATCTTCTCCGGCGACGGTGATTTCCGTTCGCTGGTGGAAGCGCTGCAGCGCCGTGGCCGCAAGGTTTCCGTCGTCTCCACCATGGCTTCGCAGCCGCCGATGATTGCCGATGATCTGCGCCGCCAGGCTGATCACTTCATCGATCTGGTTTCGCTGAAGGGCGAAATCGGGCGCGATCCGTCGGAGCGCCCTGCCCCGCGCCGCCCGGTTGCCGACGAGGATGATGACGACGGCGAGTACTGAGCGGGATCAATCCGGCCATGACTGCCAGCGAACCATCGCATGATTGCGCTTTCTGCCCGCGCCTTTCCGGCTTCATTGCCGATTGGCGCGGCCGCGAGCCAGGCTGGCACAACGGACCGGTGCCGACCTTTGCCGATCCGCGCGGAGACGCGCATGTGCGCCTTCTCGTGGTGGGGCTGGCGCCCGGCCTGCGC
>JBGSQC010000097.1:0-4139 GCA_041738295.1 Zhengella sp.
CGCTGTTGCGCCGGCTGGGCATCGTCGCGCGCATCGAGGCGGTGCGCTCGGTCATCACGGTGCCTTATGCCGCAAGCGAAGAACCTGAGGGTGTCACCGTTTCCTTGGAGACGGCCACCGGATCGGCCGATGTCTTGTTCCTTGACCTGCCCATGCTTCCTTGGTTCGACCATCCGCGAAAGGCGTTCCGGGTTGCCGCCTGGTCCTCGCCCTGGCGCGCCCAGCAGGTGGAAGCCTCCCCCGAGACCGCGGGTTTTTCACCGCGCGCGGTGATTTCTGCCCCGGCAGGCATCGGCGAACTGGCATCTGATTTGGGGCCGGGGCTCGGCGCCTTGCGGGAAAGATCGGCCTTCGTTGATGTCCGTTTTCCCGATGCCGAGCCGTCTTCGGTCAGCACGCTCCAGCTTCTCAACTGGGCAAATGGGCTGGCAGTCCGGTCATTGAGCGGATCGTGGGAAATCCTGCAATTCCAGGAAGCCCGCGAAATCGAACCGGGACTCTGGCGCTTGTCCTGCCTTTTGCGCGGCCAGTTCGGAACAGAAGACGCCATGCTGGCTGGTGCCGCCGCCGGTTCAGCCGCAGTGCTGCTGGACGAAACGGTCGTGGCTGCCGGGTTGGCTGAAGATGAAACGGGACTGGACCTGAACTGGCGGGTCACGCCGTCCGGCTCCAATGATCCCGACGATGCAGTGACTGAAAGCCATGTGGCAGGCGTGCGGGCATTGACACCGCTGTCACCGGTCCATCTGCGCGCCGCAAGGCTCACCGATGGCTCGCTCCTGCTGAGCTGGACCCGACGCACGCGCCTTGGCGGCGACAGCTGGCTAGGCGCCGATGTTCCGCTCGGCGAGGAGGAGGAACGCTGGTTTGTGACGATTTCCGACCCTTCCGGCGAGACCATTTACCTTGAGGCAGAAACAACCACCGCCTCGATTGACTGGGCGGCGGCAGAGGTCGCGCAGGTAGCAAGCCTGTCTGACGGGTTCCGCCTCACGGTGAGCCAGCGCGGTAGCCTTGCAGGCGCTGTGCTGCCCGCTTACCGCCTCCTGTCCTTCCCCTGACAACCCATCCCACAAGCAAAAAGGAGACAATTGTGGAAACCAAACCCTGGTACCTGTCCAAGACCATCTGGGCATCGCTGGTGACGATTCTGAGCGCCATCGGCGGCATGACCGGCCTGCCGGTCGGCGGCCTCGACAGCTCCGCCACCGCAGACATGCTGTTGCAGGTGGTGACGGCTTTTTCCGGTCTGATCGCCATATTCGGGCGGCTTTCGGCCAATACGAAGATCGCCTGAGCCAAATCCCGCCGCACGCTCTGGCATGCGGCGGGACGCCCGCTTTCACAATCGGGCATTGTGTGCCAAGCATTCATGTGCCGTTCA
Source organism: Zhengella sp. (assembly GCA_041738295.1). Classification (GTDB taxonomy): domain Bacteria; phylum Pseudomonadota; class Alphaproteobacteria; order Rhizobiales; family Rhizobiaceae; genus Zhengella. The sequence goes on from JBGSQC010000097.1 coordinate 1,385, forward strand.
GACGGATTTTGTTATCAAGGCGTCATGAAAACACATCTTGCCAAATTCCGGCCGATTGCAGCCGCCCTTCTCGCCCTTTCGCTGGCCATGCCGGCCATGGCGATGCCGCTGCGATATCCGGCCCTTGAAACCAGCCCGGTCGTGACCGTTCAGGGTGGCGATTGCTATGCCATTGGCCAGCGCATGGCCGGTCAGCGCGGCGGTACACTTGCCAAGGCCACCGAACAGAAGCAGGGCGGGCGCAGCGTCTGCGTCATTGTCATCCTGCTCCCCGGTGATGGTTACGGCCAGCGGCCGAGCCGCCAGCAATATGTCGTTCCGAAAAACTGACATTCGGATTTGTCATTTCGGCTGACCTCGGTCAAAATCCGGTTCACTGAACTGTTGATCGCAAACGCCCAGGGGGGACCATGCGCATACTGGTTGTCGAGGATGACAAGGATCTCAATCGCCAGCTTTGCGAAGCTCTGTCCGAAGCAGGCTATGTCACCGATTGCGCCTTTGATGGCGAGGAGGGGCATTTCCTTGGTGATACCGAACCCTATGATGCAGTGATCCTCGATATCGGCCTGCCGCAGATGGACGGCCTTTCGGTGCTGGAACGCTGGCGCCGCGAAGGCCGCAGGATGCCTGTCCTTTTGTTGACCGCGCGCGACCGCTGGTCCGACAAGGTTTCCGGCATCGACGCCGGAGCTGATGACTACGTTGCCAAGCCCTTCCACATCGAAGAAGTGCTGGCGCGTGTCCGCGCGCTGATCAGGCGCGCCGCCGGCCATGCCTCATCCGAGCTGGTCTGCGGGCCACTTCGTGTCGATATCAAGTCTTCCAAGGCCGATATTGACGGCAAGACGATGAAGCTGACTTCCCATGAGTTTCGTCTTCTGGCCTATCTCATGCATCATCCCGACAAGGTGATCTCGCGAACCGAACTCGTCGAGCATCTTTATGATCAGGATTTCGACCGCGATTCCAACACCATCGAGGTGTTTGTGGGTCGTCTTCGCCGCAAGATGGGTATTGACCTGATCGAAACGGTCCGTGGCATGGGTTACCGCATGCGCGCCCCGCAATGAGCAGGAAGAATTTGCGGATACTGTCGGGGATCGCCCGCTGATGCGCTTTATGCCCCGGTCGCTTGCGCTGCGTGTTGTCGCCTTTTCGACCGTCTGGGCGGTCATCGCCCTCCTGCTGATCGCAACCGTCATCACCTCGCTCTACAATTCGGCAAGCATTGCAAGTTTCGAGCGGGTCTTGGCCGCAAACCTGTTCAACCTGATTGGGGCTGTCGGTCTGAATGATCAGGGAAGCCTGGAAGGTGCGCCCGAGTTTGGCGACATCCGATTCTCGGTTCCCAATTCCGGCTGGTATTGGGCGGTCGAGCCGATTGTCGAAGGCAAGCTGACGCGCATGACGTCTCCGTCCATGACAGAGCCGGTGCCGGCCCCATCCGTTGAAACGGTTCCCTTCAGCCCGGAATTCCAGCGGTCCTATGTCACATCGGGAATATCGGGCGAACAGGTTCGCGTTGTTGAAAGCGAATATATTCTGGGCGCCTCCGGGGACGCGGTGCGTTTCCGCCTGATGGGCAACGAGACGGAACTGCGCCGGGAACTGAACTATTTCCGCGACCGCTTGTTCACTTATCTGGCGCTGTTCGGGGCAGGCATGATCGGCATCAACGCGGTGGCCATCCGCCTTGGCCTCCTGCCACTGGATCGCGTGCGCAACGCGCTGGAATCCATCCGCGAAGGCTCCATCCAGCGGCTGGAAGGGCAGTTTCCCCATGAAATCGCCCCGCTGACCGACGAGATGAACGCCATGATCGAGAACAACCGGCGCATCATCGAGCGTTCCCGGACCCAGGTCGGGAATCTCGCCCATTCACTCAAGACCCCGCTTGCTGTGCTGCTGAACGAGGGCAGGGCGCTTGGAGGCGACAAGGGCCGCCTGATCGTCGAGCAGTCCGAAGGCATGCGCAACCAGGTGGAGCACTATCTCCAGCGGGCCCGCATTGCCGCGCAACGTGACAGCGTGGTGTTCCGTGTCGATGCCGTGCCTGTCATGGACCGCATGGTGCGCGTCATGGCGAAACTGAGCCCTGGCAAATCTCTTGCCTTCTCGAGCGACCAGCCCAAATTGATGTTTGCCGGAGAACAGCAGGATCTGGAGGAAATCGCCGGGAACCTGCTCGAAAACGCGATGAAATGGGCTGGTAGCAAAGCGGTTGTTTCACTCGCCAGCGAAGGCAAGGACAAGATCAGGCTGGTGATCGAAGATGATGGTCCGGGCATTCCGCCGGATCAGGCGGCGATGGCGTTGAAGCGCGGCAAGCGGCTGGACGAAAAGGTCCCAGGAACCGGGTTGGGCCTGTCTATCGTGTCGGAACTGGTGAGCGAATATGGCGGAAGCCTGGTGCTGGAGCGGTCTGATCTTGGAGGCCTTCGGGTGCGAATCGACCTGCCTCGCGCCATGGGATGAACCGGTGGCATTGCCTTGATGCCAAAATTCGGTTACCAAGTCCGTCTAGGCGCATAACGAACCGACCAGGTTCCGGAGTCACAATGAACAAAGCCCGTATTTATGTCCTGATTGCCGCGCTGGCTCTTGTCCAGGGCTGCTCGACGACCGGCGATGCAACCCGCACCACCTTGCTGCCGGAAACGCGCGCGAAGCCCGCCGCGTCGCGCGCGATCGAAGGCAGCCTGTTGGCACCGCTGGAAGGCGGCCTGATCAGCCAGGCCTCTGCGACCGACCT
>JBGSQC010000292.1:0-4995 GCA_041738295.1 Zhengella sp.
GAAGACCCGTCGACCCTGCCAACGCCTGCCGACGTGGCAGCGCGCATCGTGCCGCTGGCAGACCCCGCGCTGAGCGTGACCGGCCAGCTGTTTGACGTGCCGCAGAACCGCTTCCTCGCCTACAATCCGCCTTCCTGAACCGGCAAATCGACCGCTATTTGCTTGACAGACTGTCACCACGCTTCAAGCGAGCGTGAATGGAGGAACAATTTCGCCTGCCGTACCTTACCAACCTTGGGGCATTCCGCCCCACAGGGAGGAAGATCATGCGTGCATTCATTCCGGCAGCGGCCTGCATCCTGCTGTTTGCAGCACCTGCCGCCATGGCGCAGGACACGGCCATGAGTTTCTTTGTCACCAGCCAAAGCAAGGGCGATGGCGCCAATTACGGCGGGCTGGCGGGCGCTGACGCCCATTGTGCTTCGCTTGCGGAGGCCGCCGGCGTCACCGGCAAGACCTGGGCCGCCTATCTTTCGTCCAGCGACACCGATGCCAAGGACCGCATTGGAAGCGGTCCGTGGTTCAACGCCAAGGGCGAAAAGATTGCCGATGACGTGGCATCGCTTCATTCGGACACCAACAACCTGACCAAGCAAACCGCGCTCGACGAGAAGGGCATGACGGTCAATGGCCGCGGAGACCAGCCCAACCGTCATGACATCCTGACAGGTTCCAATCTGGATGGCACAAAGGCTGCCCAGACGTGCGGCGACTGGACGCTGAACGGCGAAGGCAGTGCCATTGTCGGGCATCATGACCGGCTGGGCCTGAAGGACGATGCACCGTCCAAGTCCTGGAACGCTTCGCATCCTTCGCGCGGATGCAGCCAGGAAGCCCTGCGCGGAACGGGCGGCGACGCACTTCTCTACTGCTTTGCCACCAACTGACGGCAAACCAGCCGGACCGGCAGGAGCGCGCCGAATGCGCGCTCCTGAAGCATTGACCTTCACGCGTCAATCGATAGGGTCAGGCTGAACCGGGTGGGCCACAGGCCTCGACCGGCCCATGCAGGCTTGGAGGAGGACCGCATGGTGTTTGCTGCAATCGTGGCAGGCTGCATCCTTGCAGCCTACGTCCTGTCGGCTGCCGTTGAGGCTGCGACACGCGGCCGAAGCATGGCCCAAGCGCTGCTGTACCTGCCGCTGAAGCTGATCTGGCGCATTGACGACAGTGCCATGGATGCTGCCGCTGTCGCCCCTGCCCCGGTCATCTATGTGGTCAGCCACCAGTCGCGCCTGGATCCGGCACTGATGCTGTCGCTGCTGCCTCCTGACACGCTGCACATCCTTGATCCCGCCACGGCCACTTCCGGCTGGATGGAACCCTTTCGCAGCCTTGCACGCACCATAGCCTTCAAGGCCGAACAGGTGTTCGTGTCCCGCAGGCTGGTTCGCCACCTGAAAGCCAACGGCCGGCTGGCGGTGTATTTTCCCCATGCGGTGGAGCCCGACCGCAAGACGCTGCGGCTCTACCGCGCCATTGCCCGCATTGCGATGCAGGCCGATGCAAGTGTGATCCCGGTGATGGTGCGCGGGGCGCGGCACCTATCGCTGTCCTTGGTCGAGGAAGCCAAGGCACCGCGCCAATGGTTCCCGCAGCTGACGGTCATGGCATTGCCGCCGGTCACCATGGCAGCATTGGTGGAGCGGCGCTGGCCGGGCGATACCACAGCGACACAGGCGCTGTTTGACCGGGTCGCCGATGTGCGGCTCGCCGCCGGACGCCTGAACAGCGGCACGCTGTTTGACGCGATGGTCGATGCCGAACGGCGCTTTGGCAAGAACCGCATTGCCGTGGCCGATCCGCTGACCGGTTCCCTGACGGCGGCGCGGTTGCTGGCCGGCACCCGCGTTCTGGCGCGCCGATTTGCAGGCTTTTCGCTGCCGGGCGAGGCCGTCGGTCTGATGCTGCCCAATGCCAATGGCGTGGCCGTGGCCTTTCTGGCGCTGCAATCGTCAGGCCGGGTCGCCGCGATGATCAATTACACCGCGGGGCCTTCCAATGTGGCCGCCGCCATCCGCACGGCGCGCATCCGCACTGTCATCTCGTCCACCGCCTTCATCGAGAAGGCCGAACTCCAGCCTGTCGTGGATGCCATCACCGGCACCGGTGCCGGCATGGTCTGGCTGGAAGACATCCGCGAAACCATCTCGTCCATCGAAAAAATCGCCGGGATGATCTGGCGGCACAAGGCGGTGCAACCATAGCGCTCCAGCGATGCGGCGGTCATCCTGTTCACGTCCGGCTCCGAGGGCCTGCCCAAGGGCGTGGTTCTAAGCCATGACAATCTGCTGGCCAATGTTGCGCAGGTGGATGCACGCATCGATTTTTCGCCCAAGGACCGGCTGTTCAACGTGCTGCCGGTGTTCCATTCCTTCGGGCTGACGGGCGGCACCATCCTGCCGCTGGTGAGCGGTGTTGAATTGTTCCTCTATCCCTCGCCGCTTCATTACAAGCTCATCCCGCAGGCAGTAGCCAAGGTGAAGCCGACCATCATGTTCGGCACCGACACCTTCCTCAACGGCTATGCGCGCGCCGCCAAGGACACCGATTTTGCCAGCCTGCGCATGGTGGTGGCGGGTGCGGAAGCGGTAAAGCCCGAGACCGAGCGCGTCTGGCGCGAGCGCTTTGGCGCGCAAGTGCTGGAAGGCTTCGGCATGACGGAGGCAGCGCCCGTGGTCGCCGTCAATTCCCACACGCATGGCAAGTCCGGCACGGTGGGGCGCCTGCTGCCCGGGATGGAGGCGCGGCTGGAGCCGGTGGAAGGCATTGCCGATGGCGGTCGCCTGTGGCTGACCGGCCCCAATGTGATGCTGGGTTACATGACAGCCGAGCGCCCCGGCGAATTGCAGCCGATCGCCGATGGCTGGCATGACAGCGGCGACATTGTGGACATTGACCGCGACGGCTTCATTGCCATCAAGGGCCGCGCCAAGCGCTTTGCCAAGGTGGCAGGCGAAATGGTGTCGCTGGGAGCTGTCGAAATGCTGGTGCAGGCGCTCTGGCCGGAAGAGCGCCATGCCGCCGTCTCGGTGCCCGACAAGCGCAAGGGCGAGCGCGTGGTGCTGGTGACGACCGCCATCAATGCCGATCCGGCGACGCTTCGCGACCATGGGCGGCGCGCCGGCGTGACCGAACTGATGGTGCCGAACGACATTGTGAAGGTGCCCGACATTCCGGTGCTGGGATCGGGCAAGACCGATTATCAGGGCGCGCGCGCACTGGCCTTGCAGAAACTCGCCCCGAAGCCCGGCGAGGATGACGCAGCCTGATCGCACTTGGGCGCTTGCCGTGCCGGTCAGTCTTTCTGCGGATTGGTGACGGCTGCCACCTGGCGGTCGCGTGCCTCGCTCTCCTCGCGCTTGCGGTAAGCCATTGCCGAAACCGGCAAGGCTATCAGGTAGCCCACAGCCACCACCACCAGCACCTCGAAGGTGAAGGAGGCAAAGGACATGATGCCGAGCGCCAGCGCAAGGATCGCCGGAAACACCAGGGTGCGCGGCAGTTGCAGACCCAGTGCCTTGCCTGACCAGACCGGCAGGCGTGACACCAAAAGCAGCGCAATGGCCATGGTGTAGAGCGCAAAGGCAAAGGCCCAGCCACGCCCCGGCTCCAGCCCAAGCTGGCCGAGATAGACCGGCAGCAGCACGACAAGAGCGCCCGCCGGCGCCGGAACACCGACAAAATACTCGCCCTGCCAGGCTGCGTTGCCCGGGTTTTCAGCCATCACATTGAAGCGGGCCAGCCGGAGCGCACTGGCAATGGCGTAGACCAGCGCGGCAATCCAGCCAAAGGATGGCGCCAGATCCAGCATGTAGAGATAGAGGACCAGGGCCGGAACGACGCCAAAATTGACGATGTCAGCGAGCGAATCCATCTGCATGCCGAACTTGGACGTGGCCTTCAGCATGCGCGCCACGCGTCCATCCATGCCATCGAGAAAGGCGGCCAGCAGCACCAGCATCACCGCGCGCTCGAAATTGCCCTCGATGGCAAAGCGCACGCCGGTCAGCCCTGCGCAAATAGCCAGAACCGTGATGAGGTTCGGCCAGATCATCCGCAGCGGAATTTCACGCAGGCCGGGGCCGCGCGCATGGGCGTTTTCCTTGTTCTCGACAGGGCCGTTCGGATCAAAAGGCGGGAAGGCATCCATCGCTCAATCCGCCCTGACCAGCACTTGCGTGCCTTCGCCGAAGGCTGCCAGCACGGTTTCACCGGCAATCATCGACTGGCCGACAGCAACGCGCGGAACGTAGCCTGCGGGAAGATAGACATCGACCCTGCTGCCGAATCGGATGAGGCCGAAGCGTTCGCCGGCGCGGATGTCCTCGCCTTCCGAAGCCCAGCACAGGATGCGGCGCGCCACAAGGCCCGCCACCTGAACGGCAGCAATGCGGCCCTGCGGCCCGTCAATGACGACGCCATTGCGCTCGTTCTCCTCGCTCGCCTTGTCGAGTTCGGCGTTCAGGAACTTGCCGGGGCGATGGACAATGCGGGTGATGCGGCCGCGCACGGGCGCGCGGTTCACATGCACGGAAAACACGTTCATGAAGACCGAGATGCGCTGCATCGGCTCCGGGCCCATGCCGAGCTCTGCCGGAGGTGCCGCCATGTCCACCACTGAGACGATGCCATCGGCCGGCGAGATGACCGCCAGATCATCAACCGGCACGAAACGTTCGGGATCGCGGAAGAAATAGGCGCACCAGAGGGTCAGCATGAGGCCGATCCAGAACAAGCCCGACCACAGCAGCCCAAGGATCAGCGCGGCAGCGAAGAACGCGGCAATGAAGGGCCAGCCCTCGCGGCGAATGGGCACAAAGGTCTTGGTGATCGTGTCTGCCAGTGTCATGAGGGCCCCTTTTTTGGCGGTCTCCCCGTCTACCGGATCAGGCGCGGCGGCGCAACAAAAGGCGGGGCCGCAGGAGCCTTCTTCCTCAGCTGACGGACGCCAGCAGGAAACCGCGCACCGGCAGGCGCTCCGGCTTGCGCAGG
>JBGSQC010000186.1:0-2189 GCA_041738295.1 Zhengella sp.
GCAAACACCGCCGTTCAGGGTATCCTTGACCCGACCGCCTATGTCGGCACTGTCTTCCCGGAAGGAGCAAGCCGGTGAACCTTTACCTCATCAACATCCTTCTGGCTCTCGCCTGGGGCCTGATGACCGGATCGTTTACGGCCCCGAACCTGATCCTCGGCTTCGTGCTGGGAATGGGCGCTCTCTACCTGATCCGTGAGCAGGTCGGCTCGCTCGGCTATTTCCGCCGTGCTGGGCGCGTTTCGTCGCTGGCCTTGCTGTTCCTCTACGAACTTCTGCTCTCGGCTTGGAAAGTGGCGGTTCTGGTCATGTCTCCCAAGATGGACCTCAAGCCTGGAATCTTTGCCTATCCCCTGAAGGTCGATCGTGATTTCGAAATTACGCTTCTGGCAAACCTGATCACCTTGACGCCCGGCACGCTTTCTGTGGACGTGTCGGAAGACCGCTCCATCCTCTATGTCCATGCGCTGGATTGCTCGGATCCGGACAGCACGCGCCTGGACATTGCCATGGGGTTCGAGCGCAAGATCATGGAGGCGTTCCGGTGACCCACGACGAGCTTTTCCTGCGCGGCGCCGAACTGGTGGCGCTGGCCCTTCTAAGCCTTTCGTTCCTGCTGACAGTTTATCGCGTGGTGCGCGGGCCGACCTTGCCGGACCGCATTCTCAGCCTCGATATGCTGGTGGCTGCCGCCATCGGCTTCATCGCGGTTATCGGCATCCGCACCGGCTTTACGCTCTATGTCGATATTGCCATTGCGCTTGGCCTTGTCGGGTTTCTGGCGACCGTCGCATTCGCCCGGTTTATTCTGGCGCGCGGACAGACCGAGGAAAAGCGGCAGGAATCCGGGGAACCTGCAGAATGACCGCCATCATCATCAACTACCTCGTCGGTCTTCTGCTGATCATCGGGTCCGCTTTTGCCCTGATCGCTGCCATCGGCATAAACCGGTTGCCTGATCTCTATTCGCGCATGCATGCCGCTTCCAAAGCCGGAACGCTGGGTTCCGGCCTGATGCTCATTGCGCTTGCCCTCTATGCCGATGATGCCGGAACGACGCTGCGCGCTCTGGCAGGCGTGGTCTTCTTCCTGCTGACGGCACCGATTTCCGCCCATCTGCTTGCCAAGGCGGCCTATGCGGTGGGCTACCCCATGTGGGAGGGGTCAGTGCTCGACGAGATGGACGAACCTTCCAAACCCGGCCCTCGGGAAGACTGAGCAGCCAGACAATTTTTGGGCCCCTCTGTTCCAGGCTTGAATTGTTGCCAGGGCACCTTCCCAAGCAGGAAGCATTCCGTTGCGTCATTGTGTTCTTGCAACCGGCCGTGTTGGCAGGTTGCGAGCTGTTTGCTGTCAATTCAAGGATGAAAAATTCTGTGAAGTGAGAGTGACAACTGCCTGCGAATTTCATGCAATACTTCTATATCGAAGTGAACTTTTCATAAACCATGACTAGACCTTGAAATTCTCTTGAATGCTGAGAAAAAAGGTATAAAAAGATACATGAACAGCTCCGAATCGCGATGGATTCGAACGGGCTTTCAAAAATCCAAAAGAAACCTGCACAAGGGCAAAAAAGCCATGGAAACGATCGACAAGTCATACGGCGCAACCAGTGCGCTTCTGGAACTGACAGCCGATGTTGTTGCCGCCTATGTAAGCAACAACGTTGTGCCCGCTTCCGAACTCTCCAACCTTATTTCTGACGTCCACTCGGCCCTCGGCCGCGTTGGCGGTTCGCCTGTGGTGGAAGAACCTGCAGAGAAGCAGAAGCCTGCGGTCAACCCGAAGAAATCCGTCCATGACGACTTCATCATCTGCCTCGAAGACGGCAAGAAGTTCAAGTCGCTCAAGCGCCACCTGATGACGCACTACAAGCTGACCCCGGAAGCCTATCGCGAGAAGTGGGGCCTTGATCCCGCCTATCCGATGGTCGCGCCGAACTATGCTGCGGCCCGCTCGCGCCTGGCCCGTGAAATGGGTCTCGGCCGCAAGGCCAAGGGCAAGTAAGCCCGCTTCCCTTCGAGCACATTGAAAGCCTTCGAGCACATTGAAAGAGGCGACCTTGCGGTCGCCTTTTTCTATTTAGGGCACTTTTCGGCCGGATTGAATCGTTCTGCCGGGCCGGTTTGGTCCAATTCCTGCGGGCTTCGGCTCGACCGTGGAACCGCTACGGTCTTCGCCGACCC
>JBGSQC010000190.1:0-3166 GCA_041738295.1 Zhengella sp.
GGGCCGCGATCATCACGGTCGCCACGCGGGCCACGGTCATCGCGCGGACCACGGTCGTCACGGCGCGTGAGCATGGCAGACTGGCCTTCCTCAAGTTCCTCGACGCGGATGGTCATGTAGCGCAGAACGTCTTCCGACAGGCGCTGCAGGCGCTCGATCTCGCTGATCGCACCGGCCGGAGCCGTGATGTTCATCAGCGTGTAGTAAGCCTTGCGGTTCTTGTCGATGCGGTAGGCGAGGGACTTCAGTCCCCAGTTTTCGATCTTGCCGACCGAACCACCCTGAGCTTCAACGATCCCCTTGTACTGTTCCACAAGGGCATCGACCTGCTGCTGCGAGAGGTCCTGACGGGCAAGGAACACATGTTCATAAAGAGCCATTGTCTTTGCCTTTCTTCGTTTCGTCCAACACCGGCCTTGCGGCTAAGCCTCTGCGACTTCCAGGAAATCTGCCAAGGGCAGGGGAAGAAAGGCGCTGATGCAATCGAGAGCGGAGACAGGAAGGAGGCCGAAGACATTCCGTCTTCTATTTGCCAAAAGGCAAAACCCTCCGTTCAACCCCCGACAAAACCGGCAGAACGGCGCGCTTATACAGGTTCTGGTGCAATGCGCAACCCCGCGCGGCATGGCGCCGCGCAAAGACGGGAATACGGCACTGCCCCACGCGGTATCGGGTTTCGGGCATCACGCCGCGAAGAGATAGGCCGTATAGGCCACATAGACCGCCAGCATGGTGCCACCCACCGGACGGGACAACCTGGTCGTGAAGAACAGCAGCCCCGCCAGTACAAAGCTCATGGCCACCATGAAGGGAATGTCAAAGCGCGCCATCGACGGGTCGACTGCCATCGGCGCAATGACCGTGGTGAGCCCGAGAATGCCGAGGATGTTGAAAACGTTGGAGCCGACCACGTTACCGATGGCTACTGCGGAATTGCCTCTGTATGCGGCCACAAGGGAAGTCGCCAGTTCCGGCAGGCTGGTGCCCACCGCAACGATGGTGAGACCGATGATCGCTTCGGGTACGCCAAGGTTGCGGGCAATCGAGGTTGCGCCATCAACCAGCAGGCTGGCTCCGCCAAACAGGGCGGCAAGGCCGCCGATGAGGAAAGCCACCAGCCAGAGAACGCTGTGGGTTTCCGCCACATGTTCTGCCGCCTGTGGATCATTGCGCGACATGCGGAAGGTCCAAACCAGATAGACCACAAGTGCGGCCACCATCATCGCGCCCTGGATGCGCCCGATAGAGCCTGTCAGGCCAAGCGCCAAGGCCAGCAAGGCGACCCCGCACATCACCGCCACATCACGCCGGATTGTGTTGGTCCAGCCCATGACAGGGGTGATCAGCGCCGAGAGACCGAGGATCAGCAGGATGTTGGCAGTGTTGGATCCGATGACATTGCCGAGCGCGATCCCGGGGCTGCCGGAAAAGGCGGCATCCACCGAAACCAGCAATTCCGGCATGGACGTTCCGAAACCGACAACCGTCAGGCCGATCGCCAGTTCGGAAATCCCGAACCGGCGTGACAGGCCGACTGCACCACGCACAAGGCTTTCGCCACCGGCAAACAGGAGCACAAGCCCTGCCGCGATCATCAGCCAGTCAATCAAGATTGGTACTCCACCGGTTCGTTGATCCGGTCAAATGGGGTATCGGACAGGGAATTTCAACTCAGTTGTTGTCGGGATGTGTTTCCGAAACATAGGCAAGCTTGGCCACCCAAGCCGTCAGCACCACAGCGCCAAGGCCCAATATGCCGGCAAGCGAATAGAAAACCGTGTCGGAAAGATGCATCAGTCCGGTGATCGCCCAGGCGCTTGCCACGGCTCCGGCAAAGGCTTCGGTTGCCACGAAGACCGTAACACCGGCAATGCCCAGCAGGATGGAAAGAGTGACGCGGTGACGTGGTGCAGCCGCCATGTCAGACGCAAGAAGTGGGTTTGCCAAGTGAACACGCCCCTGTGGTCAGGCGCCGGAAATGGCGCGCAATGAAGCTCATATCGTAGGCCCGGGCCAACCACTGCAAGGCCCACTGCAAAATAATTCGCGGCCATCGCCAGCGGCCAAACCTTGACTTTTGCGGGGTCTCTGCGCAACGAGAGCAAAAATCCAATGTTCTTCATCAGGGAAAACGCCCATGGCGATTGCATTCACCTTTCCAGGCCAGGGCAGCCAGGTCGTGGGCATGAGCAAGGACCTTGCCGATGCCTTTCCGGAAGCCCGCGCCGTCTTTGCCGAAGTCGATGACGCGCTTGGCGAAAAGCTGTCGTCCACCATGTGGGACGGCCCGGAAGAAAAGCTGACGCTGACAGCCAATGCGCAGCCGGCCCTGATGGCCGTCTCCATGGCGGTGATGCGCGTGCTGGAAGCCCGAGGCTTCTCCCTGAAAGACAAGGCTGACTGCGTTGCAGGCCATTCACTTGGCGAATATTCCGCGCTGTGTGCTGCCGGCATGTTCACACTTGCCGACACCGCCCGCTTGCTGCGTATTCGCGGCAATGCCATGCAGGCCGCCGTGCCGGTTGGAGCCGGTGCCATGGCTGCCATCATCGGGCTTGAGCATGGCGACGTGCAGGCCGCCTGCGATGCGGCAGCCTCCGCCGGTCCGGTCCAGATTGCCAATGACAATGGCGGCGGCCAGATCGTCATTTCAGGCTCCAAGGCTGCCGTGGAAGCAGCCGCAGCCATTGCGACCGAGAAGGGCGCCAAGCGCGCCATCATGCTGCCGGTTTCCGCGCCTTTCCACTCTGCGTTGATGCAGCCGGCGGCCGAGGCCATGCGCGAGGCGCTGGCAACAGTTGCCAAGAAGGCTCCCGTCGTGCCCGTCATCGCCAATGTCACGGTAACGCCGTTGACCGACCCCGGTGAAATCGCCGCCCGCCTTGTCGAGCAGGTGACCGGCCAGGTGCGCTGGCGCGAGACGGTGGAATGGTTTGGCGCCAATGGAATCACCACAGCCTATGAGATCGGCTCCGGCAAGGTGCTGACCGGGCTTGCGCGCCGGATCGACAAGACCGTGACCGGCATTGCCGTCAATTCACCTGCAGATATTGAAACCGCCTTGGCCGCGCTCGCCTGAGCCCTCGGCTGACCGGACCCCTGAAAGGAGCAGACCATGATCGACCTGACCGGAAAGAAGGCCCTCGTCACCGGCGCCACCGGCGGC
>JBGSQC010000199.1:0-13217 GCA_041738295.1 Zhengella sp.
GCGGGCCTTGGACTCGGGCAGGCCGGCGTACCAGTCGCGGAACGGACCGTAGGCTCCTGTATAGCTGGCCGGGTTGGAGCGCGGCGTGCGGCCAATCGGCGACTGGTCGATGTCGATCACCTTGTCGATGAACTCCAGCCCTTCGATGCGGTCATGCGGGGCGGGGTTTTCGCGCGCGCCCATGATGCGGCGCGAGGCGGCGCGAAACAGCGTCTCAATGAGGAAGGTGGACTTGCCGCCGCCCGAAACGCCCGTGACACAGGTGAAGGTGCCGAGCGGGATGTCTGCCGTGACGCCCTTGAGGTTGTTGCCGCGCGCATTGACGACGCGGATGCGCTTGGACTTTGAAATGGTGCGGCGTTCGGCCGGCACGGCAATGCCCATCTCGCCGGAGAGATATTTGCCGGTCAGCGACTTCGGATGCGCCATGATGTCGGAGGGCTTGCCCTCGGCGATGATCTGGCCGCCATGGATGCCGGCGGCCGGGCCGATGTCGACCACGTGGTCGGCAGCCATGATGGCGTCCTCGTCATGCTCGACCACGATGACGGTGTTGCCGAGATCGCGCAGGTGCTTCAGTGTGCCGAGCAGGCGGTCATTGTCGCGCTGGTGCAGGCCGATGGAGGGCTCGTCCAGCACATAGAGCACGCCGGTGAGGCCGGAGCCGATCTGCGAGGCAAGCCGGATGCGCTGGCTCTCGCCGCCCGACAGCGAGCCGGAATTGCGCGCAAGCGTCAAATATTCGAGGCCGACATCGTTGAGGAATTTCAGCCGGTCGCGGATTTCCTTGAGGATGCGGGTGGCGATCTCGTTCTGCTTGGACGACAGCCGGTCCGGCAGGTCGGCAAACCATTGGTTGGCCACGCGAATCGACATGTCGGAGACTTCGCCGATGTGGCAGCCGCCAATCTTCACCGCCAGCGATTCCGGCTTCAACCGGTAGCCGTTGCAGGACGGGCAGGGGGTGGCGGCCATGTAGCGCTCGATCTCCTCGCGCGACCAGGCGCTGTCGGTCTCCTTCCAGCGGCGCTGGAGATTGGGGATCACGCCCTCGAAGGTCTTCTCGGCCTGGTAGGTGCGCAAGCCATCATCATAATTGAAGGGTATCTTGCGGTTGCCGGTGCCGTGCAGGATGGCGTTCTGGCCTTCCGGCGACACGTCGCGCCAGCGGTCCGACACCTTGAAGCCATAGACCTTGCCGAGGCCTTCCAGCGTTTGCAAATAATAGGGCGATGTGGACTTGGCCCAGGGGGCGATGGCGCCTTCGCGCAAGCTCACATGATGTTCCGGCACGATCAGGTCGGGGTCGATCGCCTGCTGGTGTCCGAGCCCGTCGCAGCCGGGGCAGGCGCCGAAGGGATTGTTGAAGGAGAAGAGGCGCGGCTCGATCTCGGCAATGGTGAAGCCGGAGACCGGGCAGGCGAATTTTTCCGAGAACAGCAGGCGCTCATGGGTGTCGTTTTTGGAGCGGTTGGCGGCTTCGCCGGAGAGTTCGTCGGCCGGAAGCGGCTTGTCGGCAAATTCCGCCACGGCCAGGCCATCTGCTAGGCGAAGACTGGTTTCCAGGCTGTCGGCGAGGCGCGCGGCCATGTCGGCACGCACAACGATGCGGTCCACCACCACGTCGATGTCGTGCTTGTATTTCTTGTCGAGGGCGGGAACCTCGGCAATGTCATAGAGCACGCCATCGACCTTGACGCGCTGGAAGCCTTTCTTCTGCAGTTCCGCCAGTTCCTTGCGGAACTCGCCCTTGCGGCCGCGCACCATGGGCGCGTTGATGTAGAGCTTGGTGCCGTCCTCCAGATCGAGAATGCGGTCGACCATCTGGCTGACGGTCTGGCTTTCGATCGGCAGGCCAGTGGCCGGCGAATAGGGCACGCCGACGCGGGCAAACAGCAAGCGCATGTAATCATGGATTTCGGTGACAGTGCCGACAGTGGAGCGCGGATTGCGGCTGGTGGTCTTCTGCTCGATGGAAATGGCAGGCGACAGGCCGTCGATCTGGTCGACGTCCGGCTTCTGCATCATCTCCAGGAACTGGCGCGCATAGGCCGAGAGGCTTTCCACATAGCGGCGTTGGCCCTCCGCATAGATGGTGTCGAAGGCGAGCGAGGATTTGCCCGAGCCCGACAGGCCGGTCATGACGATGAGGCTGTCACGCGGCAGGTCGAGATCGACATTTTTCAGATTGTGCTCGCGCGCACCGCGCACGGAGATGAATTTGTGATCGGTCATGATGGTCCGCTGTCTGCCCCGGCCGCGCCGCTCGCGCTCTTTGAGCCTGCATGTAGTCAAAAGCACGCCCATGTCGAGAGCAAGGCGATTCTTTGCCGTCAGGCTACTGCCAGAAACGGAACATAACAAGTACAAAGCTTCGATGACACAAATCGTGACCGCCTTGTCCTTGACGCGTGGACCCGCCGGCAGCACACTTCCCCATGCCCGCCAAACGGCAGGGGCCAGCGGAAGGAAGCATCAGGGAATGCTCTCGCATGGCGACCCAATAAAGGTGAGGCGTGACCCGAAACTTCGAGATGGAGGACAAGGAATGACCCCGCCGAAGCCTATGGCACGGTCCGCCTGAGCGCAGGACCAGCAGGCCGTGAAGGACGCCGGGTGCCCGAAGCGAAGCGCGCCCCCGTGACAGACGACACCCTCAGCCTGACCCGACAATCAAATCCCATGCATGACGGGCGTGAACGCCCGGCATTCCACTGCCCGGAATAGCCGGTCGAGACCGGCTCCGGACCCAAGGGGAAACCCGAACCGGCCCTGCGCGCCAGCAACAGAATGGCGGCAGGGCCATTTCACGTTGGAGCACTTGACAAAAAGAACAAAACAAGAACATTAGGCAGCGGCGACGCAACCAAGCCCGTTCAGCAGGCGCAAATGCCGAGTTTAGCGGAATTGACCTGTGGATGCGCTGTATTGCGGGAAGGCAGGGGCGGCGCGTTGGTTTAAGGTGATGCCAAATTTTCAACCGGGGCCGGGCGGCCGGCTCCCGCGGACCAAGTGGAGTTTCGACATGGCGGGTAGCGTGAACAAGGTCATCCTGGTGGGCAATCTGGGTGCGGATCCGGAAATCCGCCGCCTCAATTCCGGCGACGCCGTTGTCAACCTTCGCATCGCCACGTCGGAAAGCTGGCGCGACAAGGCGTCCGGCGAGCGCAAGGAGCGCACCGAATGGCACCAGGTCGTCATTTTTAATGACGGCATTGCCAAGGTGGCGGAGCAGTACCTGAAGAAGGGTATGAAGGTTTACATCGAAGGCCAGATCCAGACCCGCAAGTGGCAGGACCAGCAGGGCCAGGACCGCTATTCGACGGAAATCGTGCTGCAAAAGTACCGTGGCGAATTGCAGATGCTCGACAGCCGCTCCGAGGGTGGCCAGCAGGGCAATTACGGCGGCCAGCAGCGCTCTGTCGGTTCCGATTTTGGCAAATCCGGCCCGGCTTCGGCACCGAACTACGGTAACCAGCCGTCCGGCAATTTCTCGCGTGATCTCGACGACGAAATCCCGTTCTGAGCAGGATTGAAGCATGCAGCGCCTCGCCCATGTGCAACTGGTGGTCAGCGACTATGACGAGGCGATTGCCTTTTATTGCGGCGTGCTGGGCTTCGACCTGATCGAGGACACCTACCAACCGGAGCAAGACAAGCGCTGGGTGGTCGTCGGACCGAAAGGCGGCGGCGCGTCACTGGTGTTGGGCCGTGCTTCGTCATTGCCCCAGGAAGCCGCCATCGGCAACCAGACCGGCGGACGCGTCTTCCTGTTTCTCCAGACTGATGATTTCGAGCGGGATTTTGACCGCTATCGCGATGCCGGCGTGGAATTCGTCCGAGAGCCGAAAACACTGGAGTATGGAACGGTCGCCGTGTTCCGCGATGTGTACGGAAACCTTTGGGACCTTGTGCAATTCGTGGCAGGCCACCCGTTGGCGAAACGCGTTGCTGGCTGACCCCATTGTGATTGGTGTGTGAGCAGCCGTGTCTGCATGATCATGCCATGAAACCACTGTTTGCCGTCTTGCTGCTTTGCCTTTCCGTCGCTTCGGCTCCAGCCGGGGAGGCCGATGTCGTTGATGTTCGCTATGAGCAGTCATCAGACGGCAGCTACACCTTCCATGTCACGGTTCGCCACGACGATGCGGGTTGGGATCACTATGCCGACAAATGGCAGGTGATCGGACCGGATGGCACGGTTCTGGGCGAACGCGTCTTGCTTCATCCCCACGAAACAGAGCAACCTTTCACCCGCAGCCAGTCCGGAATTCAAATCCCGGAAGGCGTGCCGGAAGTCACCGTGCGGGCCCATGACACCGCTCATGGCTTTGGCGGCACGGAAATGAAATTGGCCATCTCAGGAAGTCTCTAGGCGTGATACGCTTCGTGCGAGTCCGGCCAGATCGCGGCCCGGTGCCGGTTTCATGGTCTCAATCAGGGCTTGCTGAAAAATAGAGGCTTGGACACTTGGCGACCGATTGCGCTTGCCGCGCAAATCGCGCAGTCATGTTGCGTTCAACCCCTTTCGAGGTCTGTCCCAAATGAAACTGAAATACGCCTTTGTTGCGCTGGCCCTGCTTGGCGCAGCGCCTGCCCATGCCGAAATGACCGACATGTCGGTCATCACCTGTGCCGACCTGATGGCCATGGACCAGGAACGTGCCACCACGGTCCTTCTCTGGCTGGACGGCTGGTTCTCAGGTGAAGCCGCTATCACCACCATCGACACCGATGAACTCGGAGACCAGGTCGACGGAATCATCAAGGTTTGCGTCGACAAGCCGGAACTGTCGGTGATGAACGCCGCGCGCGAATATTTCGACGAATAAGGCCGACAGGGCCGGGCGGACAGGGTCCGTCCGGTCCTTTCTTCTTCACGCCAGTGCCAGCGCCTTCACGCCATCGGCAACGAACTGGACCGCAAGCGCCGAGAGAATGACGCCGAGCAGGCGGGTCAGGATGGTGCGGCCCGTCTCGCCCAGGAAATGGTCGATGCGGTCGGCCAGCAGGAAGACCAGCCAGACCGACAGCAGGATGAGCGCGATGATGCCGATGAGGGCGGCGCGTGGGCCTGCTTCGGCAAACTGGCCGGACAGCAGGATGGTCGCGGAAATCGCGCCCGGGCCGGCAATCAGCGGGATGGCCAGCGGGAAAACCGCTGCCGAGCGCACCTCGTCGGCTGAAATGGCCTTTACAGCTGTGTTTTCATGGCGTTGCTGGCGTTTTTCAAAAATCATTTCGAAGGCAATCCAGAACAGCAACAGGCCGCCCGCCACCCTGAAGGCTGGAAGCGTGATGCCGAAAACCGAGAGAATACCGGCTCCCGCCACAGCAAAGAGCGCGAGCAAGGCAAAAGCGATCACAGGTGCACGCCAGGCCACCTGGTTGCGTTGCTGGCGGTCCATGCCGCGGGTTACTGCCAGAAAGAGCGGGGCGAGGCCTGGCGGGTCGATTGTCACCAGAAGTGTGACGACAGCGGCAATGACGATATCCTGCATGGCCGTTCCTCAGGCTTTTGGATCTGTAGGCCACAGCTTGGCCCGGTTTGGCGTTCAAGGTGCGGGAATGACCCGGTTTTGGCAAGGGGCGGGTCCTTTCCCCGGCCTTGCCGCAGCGAAAGGCGGTTTTCTTGCCGCTGAACGAGCAAAGCCTTTGGAAAACCGTCGTGAAAGTCTCCGGTAGCGCGCGGGAAATTGGAGTGCGCCGGACGAATCCTATATACCGAACAGAGTGATTCCAGCATGATCGTGACAAGCATTTGACTGACCAGCCCAAATCGCCGGGCCTGCCGGAAGGCATAGAGCCCATTTCCATCGTCGAGGAGATGCAGCGCAGCTATCTCGATTACGCGATGAGCGTGATCGTCTCCAGGGCGCTGCCGGACGTGCGCGACGGCCTGAAACCGGTCCATCGCCGCATCCTCTATGCCATGCATGAGAGCGGCTATCACTGGAACCGCAAATATGTGAAGTCGTCGCGCATCGTCGGTGACGTCATGGGTAAATATCACCCGCATGGCGACTCGGCGATCTATGACGCCATGGTGCGCATGGCGCAGGACTGGTCGCTGCGCGTGCCGTTGATCGACGGTCAGGGCAATTTCGGCTCGATCGACGGTGATCCGCCGGCGGCCATGCGCTACACCGAATCGCGCCTTTCCAAGGTGGCGCATGACTTGCTTGAGGACATCGACAAAGAGACGGTCGATTTCCAGGAGAATTACGACGCGTCGGGCCGCGAGCCGAAGGTTCTGCCCGCCCGCTTTCCCAATCTGCTGGTCAATGGTTCGGGCGGCATCGCAGTCGGCATGGCCACCAACATCCCGCCGCACAATCTGGGCGAACTGGTCGACGGCTGCATGGCGCTGATGGACAATCCGGCCATCGAACTGCCCGAACTGATGGAGATCATCCCCGGTCCGGACGTCCCGACCGGTGCGCTGGTGCTCGGCCGCTCCGGCATCCGCTCGGCCTATGAGACCGGCCGCGGCTCCATCCTCATGCGCGGCAAGGTGCATGTCGAGCCGATGCGCGGAGACCGCGAGTGCATCGTCATCACCGAGGTGCCGTACCAGGTCAACAAGGCCTCGATGATCGAGAAGATGGCCGAACTGGTGCGCGACAAGCGGATCGAGAGCATTTCCGACATTCGCGACGAAAGCGACCGCCAGGGCTACCGCGTCGTGGTGGAGCTGAAGCGCGATGCCAATGCCGACGTGATCCTGAACCAGCTTTACCGCTACACGCCGCTGCAGACGTCGTTTGGCGCCAACATGGTGGCGCTGACCGGCGGCAAGCCCGAGCTGATGAACCTCATCGACATGCTGAAGGCTTTCGTCGCCTTCCGCGAAGAGGTGATTTCCAAGCGCACCAAATATCTGCTGCGCAAGGCGCGTGAACGCGCCCATGTGCTGGTCGGCCTTGCCATTGCGGTCGCAAACATTGACGAGGTGATCAAGCTCATCCGTGCGGCGCCCGATCCGGCAACGGCGCGCGAACAGCTGATGACGCGGCGCTGGCCCGCCCATGAGGTGGAAAGCCTGATCCTGCTGATCGACGATCCGCGCCACAGGGTCAACGAGGACGGCACCTACAACCTGTCGGAAGAGCAGGCCCGCGCCATCCTGGACCTGCGCCTGCAGCGCCTGACAGCCCTTGGCCGTGATGAAATTGCCGATGAGCTGAACAAGATCGGCGTCGAGATTTCCGATTATCTCGACATTCTGGGCTCCCGCGCCCGCATCCAGCAGATCGTCAAGGACGAGCTGATGGCGGTGAAGGACGAGTTCGGCACGCCGCGCCGCACAGTGCTCGCCGATGGCGGCCCGGACATGGACGACGAGGACCTGATCGCGCGCGAAGACATGGTCGTGACCGTCAGCCATGAGGGCTACATCAAGCGCGTGCCGCTGTCGGTCTACCGGGCTCAGCGGCGCGGCGGCAAGGGCCGCTCCGGCATGGCGACGAAGGAAGAGGATTTCGTCACGCGGCTGTTCGTGGCCAACACGCATACGCCGGTGCTATTCTTCTCCTCGCGCGGCATTGTCTACAAGGAAAAGGTCTGGCGCCTGCCCATCGGCACGCCGCAATCGCGTGGCAAGTTCCTGCGCAACATGCTGCCGCTGGAAGCCGATGAGCGCATCACCTCCATCCTGCCACTGCCTGAGGACGAGGACAGCTGGGGCGAACTCGACGTGATGTTCGCCACGACACGGGGAACCGTGCGCCGCAACACGCTGGCCGATTTCGTCAAGGTCAACCGCAACGGCAAGATCGCCATGAAGCTGGAGGAGGAGGGCGACGAGATCCTCGACGTCAACACCTGCTCCGACAGTGATGACGTGCTGCTGACGACAGCGCGCGGCCAGTGCATACGCTTCAATGTGGCTGATGTGCGCCTGTTCCAAAGCCGCAATTCCATGGGCGTGCGCGGCATGACGCTTGCCAAGGGCGATGAGGTGATCTCGATGGCCATCCTCGCCAGCAGTGATGCCACGCCGGCAGATCGCGCTGCCTATCTCAAGCGGTCGGTTGCCGAGCGCAAGGCCCTGGGTGCCGAGGATGCCGAAGAGGTGGCGCTGGTCGGCGAAGAGGTGACGGATGTCTCGGACCTGACCGACGACGCCTATGAGGCGATGAAGGCGGCCGAGCAATTCGTGCTCACGGTGTCGGAATTCGGCTATGGCAAGCGGTCATCATCCTATGATTTCCGCCTGACAAACCGTGGTGGCAAGGGGATCCGGGCGACTGATGTTGCCAAGACAGACGAAATCGGACCGCTGGTGGCGGCCTTCCCGGTGGAAAACGAGGACCAGATCATGCTGGTCACCGATGCAGGCAAGGTGATCCGCGTGCCGGTTCATGGCATCCGCTTTGCCAGCCGCGCCACAAAGGGCGTGACGATCTTCAAGACAGCCGAAGGCGAGAAGGTGGTTTCGGTGGAGCGCATCTCGGAGCCGGAAAATGGCCATTCCGAGGAGGCTTCAGAAGAGGCCGCCGGTGACGAGCCGGCCGTTTGATTGATCGCCAGGCCGGGTCCTGAAAAGGCCCGGCCAGCCGGTTTCTTCAAGGCAATCAGTCGAGGAAGGGGCGCAGGCGGCGCTTGTTCTTCTCGACGGAAAGCTCGGTCTGATCGATGTCTGCCAGAAGCGCAAAGGCAGTCGCAATCAGCATGGTAACGGTCATGGCGGTGGCGAGCAGGATGATCATCATGGTCTTTCTCCTTGCTGTTCAAACGGATGAGGCCTGAAAAAGTTTCACCTCTTGTTTCGAGACACTGCACAATTCGAATTGAATGCGTGCTGACGGGTCCATTCATCGCCTGTTCAGGCAGCGCCCAGCCAGCGGAAATGCCGATTGCCAAGCCTTGCAGCCATGGATAGAACCGCTTTCATGAGAAAAGTGACGGGCATATACACCGGCTCCTTCGACCCGCTGACCAACGGCCACATGGATGTGCTGAAGGGCGCGCTGGTCTTTTGCGACCAGGTTTTCGTTGCCATCGGCATTCATCCGGGCAAGAAGCCGCTGTTTTCCTTCGAGGAGCGCCTTAGGCTGATCGAGGCGGTCGGATCCGAGGAACTGGGTGGGGATTTTGCCCGTCTTCGCGTGGTTGCCTTTGACGGGCTGGCCGTGGATGTAGCCCGCCAGCATGGCGCAACCGTGATGGTGCGCGGCCTGCGCGATGGCACCGACCTTGACTATGAAATGCAGATGGCCGGCATGAACGGACAGATGGCGGCAGAG
This sequence comes from Zhengella sp., assembly GCA_041738295.1. Taxonomy (GTDB): domain Bacteria; phylum Pseudomonadota; class Alphaproteobacteria; order Rhizobiales; family Rhizobiaceae; genus Zhengella. The sequence continues at coordinate 9,249 of JBGSQC010000199.1, forward strand.
GTGAAAACTGTTTTCCTGCCTGCCAGCCCCGCTGTGCGGCATATCACTGCCACATTGGTGCGCCAGATCGCCGCTATGGGTGGTGACATCAGCGGATTCGTTCATCCCGCTGTCGCTGCAGCCCTGACACAAAAATCCTGACTGTTCCCTTTTCCGGAGACCTTTCCCAATGACCCTTTCGCGCCGCCTTGCCGCTGCCGCCCTTGCCACCGCCTTGAGCCTGACCGCGCTGCCGGCCATGGCCGCCAAGCTCGTGATCACGCTGAAGGACGGCGACGTCGTCATCAATCTTCGCGACGACCTTGCGCCCAAGCATGTCGAGCGCATCGTCAAGCTCGCCAAGGATGGCGCCTATGACAATGTGGCGTTCCACCGGGTGATCGAAGGCTTCATGGCGCAGACCGGCGATGTGCAGTTTGGCGACATGGAGGACGGATTCAATGCGTCGCGCGCGGGCACCGGCGGTTCCGACATGGATGACCTGCCAGCCGAATTCTCCAACGAGGCCTTCGAGGAAGGTGTTCTCGGCATGGCACGCGCCATGGATCCGAACTCTGCCAATTCGCAGTTCTTCATCATGACCGATCCCGCCCCGCACCTGAATGGCCAGTACACGGTCGTCGGCAAGGTGGAGAGCGGCATGGAACACGTGCACGCCATCAAGAAGGGCACCCCGCCCAATGGCTCCGTAGACGATCCCGACCGCATGCTGAAGGTGCGCGTCGAAGAGTGATTTTTCTTTTTACTGAACAAGGACAAGACCATGGCTGATATCAAGGACCCGGAAAACACGCTCGTCGTGGAAACCACCAAGGGCAAGGTTGTCATCGAGATGTTCCCGGACCTCGCTCCGGGCCATGTCGGTCGCATCAAGGATCTGGCACGCGAAGGCGCCTATGACGGCGTGGTGTTCCACCGCGTCATCGACGGCTTCATGGCGCAGACCGGCGACGTGCGCTTCGGCAAGAAGGGCGGCAAGGATTTCAATCCTTCGCGCGCCGGCATGGGCGGCTCCGACAAGCCCGACCTGAAGTCCGAGTTCTCCAACATGAACCATTCGCGCGGCGTTTGCTCGATGGCTCGCTCGCAGAACCCGCATTCGGCCAATTCGCAGTTCTTCATCTGCTTCCAGGATGCTGGCTTCCTGAACCGCCAGTACACGGTCTGGGGCCATGTCATCGAAGGCATGGAAAATGTCGACCAGATCAAGCGCGGGGAGCCGGTTACCGACCCCGATTCGATCGTATCGATGAAGGTCGCTGCGGACCTTTGACGAGATGAAACGGGCCGCCCTGTCACTTTTCCTGATCTTTGTGGCTGGCGGCCCGTGTCTCGCCTCGGGCGGGATCGATTGCACGGATGCATCCGGTGAGGTGTCAGTTGCACTCAGCACGGGGCATCAGGATGCGATTGCGGTTCTCCGTGCTGTCATCACCATCGGCGAGGAAAGCTGGTCCACCGATACGGCCGTTGTTCCGGGTGCGCCGATTGTCCTCGGACAGGCTTTCGAGAACGATGGCATGCTGCTGGTTGATTTCCTCGATGAACCGGCTGGTGCCGTGATCGCCCGGTTGCGCGCCTTCAACGCCACCCAGAACGACACCTTTGTTTCCGGCGGCGTCTTCTCCTTGAAGGACAAGGGCGCCTGGGTCGTGGACTGCTCTGTCCGCGAATGAAGGTTGATCTCTTCGATTTCGAGCTGCCTGAAAGCTCCATTGCGCTGCGCCCGGCCAATCCGCGCGATGCGGCGCGCATGCTTGTGGTCAGGCCGGGCGAGGGGCTCGAAGATCGCGGCGTGATGGATCTGGCCAGCCTGCTCAAGTCCGGCGATGCACTGGTGTTTAACGACACCCGCGTGATCCCGGCCCAGCTGGAAGGTGTGCGCCACCGCGATGGCAACATCGCTCAGGTATCCGCCACCCTTCACATGCGCACCGGCGCGGACAGATGGCGCGCCTTCCTGAAGCCCGGAAAGCGGGTGAAGGCGGGTGACCGCATCCGCTTCGGCCACGCCAACACCTCCTGCCTGCTCGGCGCGCTGGATGCGACAGCAGGCGAAAAGGGCGAGGGCGGCGATGTGGAACTGGTGTTCGACCTTTCCGGCCCTGCTCTGGATGAAGCGCTGCACGCTGTCGGCCATATTCCGCTGCCGCCCTATATTGCGTCCAAGCGGGCGGAGGATGAGCGCGACCGCGCCGACTACCAGACGATCTATGCGCGCGAGGAAGGCGCGGTGGCAGCCCCCACCGCCGGGCTGCATTTTACCCCACGCCTGATGGAGATGCTGGAAGCGCGCGGCATCTCGCGCCATTTCGTGACGCTGCATGTGGGGGCGGGCACTTTCCTGCCGGTCAAGGCGGATGATACGGCCGACCATCTCATGCACCTGGAAATCGGGCATGTGAGCGCTGACACGGCTGCGGCGCTGAACGCGGTGAAGGCGAAAGGCGGGCGCATTGTCTGCGTCGGCACGACGTCGCTGAGATTGCTGGAAAGCGCCACGGGTGAAGACGGCGTGCTCAAGGAATGGTCCGGCGCGACCGGCATTTTCATCACGCCGGGCTACCGGTTCCGCTTCGCAGACGTGCTGATGACGAATTTTCACTTGCCGCGCTCGACATTGTTCATGCTGGTTTCAGCCTTTTGCGGCCTTGAGACCATGCGCGCGGCCTATCACCATGCGATTGCCACAGGCTACCGCTTCTATTCCTATGGCGATTCCAGCCTGTTGTTCCGGGACCCCAGCGCATGAGCGACCAATTCACCTTCACCCTGATGGCGACCGATGGTGGCGCTCGGCGAGGGCAGATTACCATGCCGCGCGGCACCATCCGCACGCCAGCCTTCATGCCGGTTGGCACCGGGGGCACGGTGAAGGCCATGTATATGGACCAGGTGCGCGATCTCGGCGCCGACATCATTCTCGGCAACACCTATCACCTGATGCTGCGGCCCGGCGCCGAACGGGTGGCCAAGCTCGGCGGCCTGCATGAATTTGCCCGCTGGCCGCATCCGATCCTGACCGACAGCGGCGGCTTCCAGGTGATGTCGCTGGCTGCACTCAGGAAGCTCACGGAAAAGGGCGTCACCTTCAAATCCCATGTCGACGGCGCAAAGTTCGAGATGAGCCCGGAGCGTTCCATCGAGATTCAGGGCCTGCTTGATTCCGATATCCAGATGCAGCTGGACGAGTGCATCCGCCTGCCGGCCGAAGAGGCCGATGTGGCGCGCGCCATGGAATTGTCGCTGCGCTGGGCCGATCGCTGCAAGACGGCCTTTGGCGACCAGCCCGGCAAGGCGATGTTCGGCATCGTGCAAGGCGGCGACCAGCCGCATCTGCGGGTGCGATCAGCCGAAGCGCTGAATGCGATGGATCTCAAGGGCTATGCGGTTGGCGGACTTGCAGTCGGGGAGCCGCAGGCGGTGATGCTGGAGATGCTGGAGGCCGTCTGCCCGGTTCTGCCGGCCGAGAAGCCGCGCTATCTGATGGGTGTCGGCACGCCGGATGATATTCTCAAGTCTGTGGCGCGCGGCATCGACATGTTCGATTGCGTGATGCCGACACGGGCAGGGCGCCACGGCCTTGCCTATACGCGCTTCGGCAAGGTGAACCTGCGCAATGCCCGCCATGCCGAGGATCACCGCCCGCTTGACCCGGAAAGCAAGTGCCCGGCATCACGCGACTATTCGCGCGCCTATCTGCACCATCTGGTGCGCTCGGACGAGGCGCTGGGCGGCATGCTGCTGACCTGGAACAATCTGGCCTACTACCAGGCGCTCATGCTGGGTGCGCGCGATGCCATCGAGGCAGGGCGTTATGGCGACTACATGGCGCAGACCCAGGAGGGCTGGGTACGCGGCGACATGCCCGCTCTGTGAGAGCCCGCTCAAAACTCGCCGGGACGGGCTGCAAATGTCATTTTTCTGCGCTCCGATGCTCACGTACTCCAAGTACGCTCCGCTTCGGTG
>JBGSQC010000210.1:0-7501 GCA_041738295.1 Zhengella sp.
GCGACGGCGAGGCGCTCAAGCTGCTGGCAAGCCATGCGCTGGCCCGGCACTATCCAGACCGCGCCGACACTGACAATCCGGCGCTGGCGCTGCTCGAGGGCGTGGTGGAGCGGCAGGCAAAGCTGATTGCTGAATGGATGCGGGTCGGCTTTATCCACGGCGTGATGAACACCGATAACATGCTTGTGTCGGGCGAGACCATCGATTATGGCCCATGTGCCTTCATGGACGGTTATCATCCGTCGACGGTGTTCTCCTCCATTGACCGGCAGGGCCGCTACGCCTTTGCCAACCAGCCGGGCATTGCCCAATGGAATCTTGCCCAGCTTGCCGGAACGTTGCTGCCGCTCATTGCGGCGAGCGAGGAAAAGGGCGTGGAACTGGCGCAGGCCGCCATTGACAGTTTTGCAGAGCAATTCAATGCGCACATGGCAGAAGTGCTGCGTGCCAAGCTCGGACTGGCAACTGCCCGCAACGAGGATGACGAACTGGCGCAGGGCCTGTTGCAGGCGATGGCGGAGAGCCGGGCGGACCATACGCGTGTGTTCCGGGCACTCAGCCATCTGCCGGGCGAGGGCGGGCCGGAAACCGATGAGGCGGCGCGCGGCGAGTTCATAGACCCGACCGCCTTTGACCGCTGGGCGCTGGACTGGCGGGTGCGGCTTGCCGCCGAGGGCAGCGTGAATGGCAAGCGCCAATCCGCGATGAAGGCTGCCAATCCGGCCTTCATCCCGCGCAATCATCGCATCGAGGCGGTGATCCAGTCGGCCTTGGACGATGATTTTGCGCCGTTCCACGAGTTGGTGACGGTGCTGAAGCGCCCCTATGAGGAGCAGCCGGAGTTTGCAGCCTACAGGAACGGCCCGGCGGAAAGCGAAGTGGTGCGCGCCACCTTCTGCGGGACGTGAGCCGTCACGGCATCCAAAGCGTCTGCTCCGGCCCTATGGCCAGAACCTTGAAGAGATCGCCCATCTGGTCTGGTCCGGCGAGGCGCTCAACTTCTGACCTGATCCGCTCTTGCGTTGCTTCATCCTTGCCTGCGCCAAGCGCACCGGCGCGCTCCAGCAGTCCGAGCTTCAGCAGGAAATCGCCCTGATGCTTGAAGCGGGTAAACACGCCTTGCGCGCGCGCTGCCGCTGAGAGTGCGGAAAAATCGACATGGCTGGTGAGGTCAGCCTCGCCGGGATGGGCCAGCACCGGATCAAAAGCGTGGTCCTTCACAGCCTGAAGCGTATCGGCAAAGCCCGGCGTGCCGAAGCCGTAGTCGATGAAGAGGCCTGCGCCACCGGAAGCTGCGATGCGGCTTGCAATCCCTTCCATGAGGGCCGTGCGCGCCGGGGCGACTTCCAGAATGTCGCCTTCGCGCGGCGGCGATGCAGTCCACGGCAGTCCCGCATCCGGCATTGTTGCAGCGCCAATGGCAAAACTCAGCTCCGTTTCATCGGGGGCGATGGTCACCATGCGTTCGCGCCATTCATTTTTGGCCCTGACGAACTGGCGGATCGGGATGGCATCGAAAAGTTCATTGCCAAGAATGATCAGCGGCAGGTCCGGCAGGGCGTTGATGGTTGTGAGCCAGTGCGCTGCGACCGGGGCATTGGCGAGTTTCTGCTTTTGGATGGTGGTAAGGCGCGGGCTGGCCTCAATCAAAAAGACCTGTGCTCCGGCAAGGAAGGCGCCGCCTTCGATCCGTGCAAGGGTGCGGACCATGTCGGCCATCAGCGTGCCGCGACCAGGGCCGATCTCGGCCAGCGCAAAGGCGGCCGGGCGACCCATCGCATCCCAGTTGCGGAAGGTCCAGACGGCGAGCAATTCACCGAACATCTGGCTCACTTCCGGGGCGGTGATGAAGTCGCCGACGCGCCCGAAGGGTTCCTTCGTGGTGTAGTAGCCATATGCCGGATCAAACAGGCAGGCGGCGAAATAGTCCGCCACGCTCAACGGGCCGGAGACGGCGATGCGCTCGATCAGTCTGCGCTTGAGCAGTGTCATGCGGCGGCAGGCGCGCGGCCCCGCGCTGTGGCCATGATCCAGAGACCGGCCAGCACCATGGGCAGCGACAGCACCATGCCCATGGTCAGCCAGCTGGTTCCGGCGAGATAGCCAATATGGGCATCAGGCGAGCGGAAGAACTCCACCACGATGCGCGCCACGCCATAGCCTGAAATGAAGGCTCCTGCGACGAAGCCCGGCGCCTTCAGCTTCCTGTATGCCCAGACGAGGACGAGGAGGACAAGGAACAGGGCGAGGCCTTCCAGCGCTGCCTGATAAAGCTGGCTTGGATGGCGCGGCAATTGCTCGGGATCGGTGGGGAAAATCATCGCGACGGGCGCATCGGTTTCGCGGCCCCAGAGCTCGCCATTGATGAAATTGGCAATGCGCCCGAGGAGAAGGCCGACAGGTACGGCGGCGGCAACGGTGTCGATCATCGGCCAGACGGGAATTTTGCGCGAGCGGGCAAACAGCACCATGGCAATCAGCACGCCAAGCGCGCCGCCATGAAAGGACATGCCGCCAGACCAGATCTTGATGATATCGCCGGGCGCTTCGATGAAGCGGGCAAAATCATAGAACAGCACATAGCCGATGCGCCCGCCGGCCACGACGCCAAGTGCGGCCCAGACTAGCAGATCATCCAAATCGATTGGTTTCATTGGCGGTGTGTCATTGGCCCAAAGACGCGGCGTCGCGACCAGCTTGCGGGTGTACCACCATGCAAACAGGATGCCGGCGACATAGGCCATGCCGTACCAGTGAACAGAAAGCGGGCCTATCGAAAAGATCACCGGATCGATGGCGGGATAGGGGATGAGCGCCAGAGGGCCGGCTAGCGGAGTGGGCACGGATGGTTCTCCTTGAAGCGGGCGGAGATTGGTTCAGGCTCCGGCCAAGGTCAAGTGGCGCGCCTTGATGCCGCGCGGGCACCCCTTGGCCTTGCATTCGCCGTTTCTTGGGCTTACCTCAAGCCAAAGAACGAAAGGCGCCAGCGATGACCAGCAACGGACCCAACCGCATTCTCGACGAATTCGCCAATCTGATGACCGATGCTGCAGGTGCTGCGCAAGGCGTTCGCCGCGAGGCCGAAAGCGTGATGAAAGCGCAGATGGAGCGGCTGATGTCCTCCATGGACCTCGTGCAGCGCGAAGAGTTTGACGCGATGCGCGACATGGCCATCAAGGCGCGGGCCGAAAACAAGGCTCTGGCCGAGAGGCTGGACGCACTTGAAGCCCGGCTTGCTTCCGTTGAAGGCGGCAAGAAGGCCTGACCGGTTTTCTCCCATAAGCCTTGCTCATTTTGCTTAAATTCTGCGGTCCGGCCTGCCAAGACCGGGCCGTTTCGCGTTTTCGGGCTCGAAATGCCTCATCCCGCGCTTGCCATAGGCAAAGTGCACAGAAACTTATTCACAGGCTGCGGGTCCTTGAAAACCCTGTATCCGGAGTCGCTTAAGCGCGATTTCGAAGAGTTTGATTCAGCTGCCGTCCACATCCTTGGTGCGCGATCACTGAAAAAGCCCTGTTCACGGAATGCCTGATCAATATCCTGAATCTGCTGCATGATTCGGAAACGGCTGATGCAGATGACCGGGCAGGCCAGTTGATGCCCGGCAAATGGTTCCGGGTTTCGCGCCGGTGTTGCGCTGTCGTTTCCCGGTCAGGGGTTCTGCGTATCCGAGTAGCAATCTGAACAGGCAAGGGCTAGAGCCCAGGGGATATTGATGAGCCTTGTTGAATTTGAAGATCTGCGCGAGAGCCACCCGGTCGACCTGATCGAGCGTGTGGCTGTCAGCCATGACTGGTCCTTCGAGCGCGAGGGTGATGACGAGATCGCCATTGCGGTTGCCGGAAGCTGGACCGACTACCACGTCTCCTTCTCCTGGATGGAGGATATGGAAGCGCTGCATGTGGCCTGCGCCTTTGACATGAAGGTGCCCGAAGCGCGCCTGTTTGAAGTGATGCGCCTGATGTCCACCATCAATGAGCAGCTGCTGTTTGGCCATTTCGACCTTTGGGCCAAGGAAGGAGCGATCATGTTCCGGCACACGCTGATCCTTCCGGGCGGGCTGGAGCCGACAACGTTGCAGGTGCAGACCATGCTGCATTCGGCGCTGGAAAGCTGCGAATGCTATTATCAGGCCTTCCAGTTCGTTGTCTGGGCAGGGCAAGATGCAGAAACGGCCATGCGCAGCGCCATCTTCGAAACCTTCGGCACCGCCTGAGCACCGGCATGGCACCGCGCAAACCGGAAATCAGCTGGGCCGATTTCGAGAAGGTCGACATTCGCGCAGGCACCATTGTTGCCGCCGAGGCCTTTCCGGAGGCCCGCAAACCCGCCTTCAAGCTCAGGATCGATTTCGGCCCGGAAATCGGGGTGAAGAAATCCTCTGCGCAAATCACACGCCATTATACGGCTGAAGGCCTGATCGGGCGGCAGGTGTTTGCCGTGGTCAATTTCCCGCCGCGCCAGATCGGACCCTTCATGTCGGAAGTGCCGACGCTCGGCTTTCCCGATGAAGATGGCGAAGTTGTGCTGGGCGCCATCTCGCACAAGGTGCCCGATGGCGGCGCACTGTTCTGACATGGCGCGATACCCGTAAGCAGGCCCGACTTGTGCCTGTCGTTCGCAGCATGCTAGACCTCGCCGGGTCAAAGGGGACAATCCGCAGATGGACTTTCGTGCCGTCATCCAGCCCATCGGCCGGTATCTCGTCATCATCGCTGTCATCATGCTGATCCCCGCTGCCGCGGATCTGATGTCGGGTCATGCCGACTGGAGGGTTTTCGGGATATCCGCCCTTTGTCTTGGCGCAGCCGGATTGATGATCGAGGCGGCGCTCGCCGGCAAGCAGCCGGAATTGCGCCCACGCGAGACCTTCCTTTTGGTCAACCTGGCCTGGCTCACCTTTTCGGCCGCCTGTGCTTTGCCGCTTTTTGCCTCGGGTCTGGGCATCAGCTACACGGACGCCTTTTTCGAGGCCGCTTCGGGACTGACGACGACCGGATCGACCGTACTGACCAATCTTGCTGCCTTGCCGCCCGGCATCCTGCTGTGGCGCTCCCTGATGCAATGGATGGGCGGGCTCGGCATCATCGTCATCGGCATCCTGCTGCTGCCGGCCATGCGGGTCGGTGGCCAGCAGTTGTTCTCGCTGGAATCCTCCGACAAGCATCTCAAGCCCTATGGCCGGGTGGAGCATTTCGTGCGTCGCCTTCTTGCGCTCTACCTGATGCTGACCGTCACGTGCGCCGGCTTCTACTATGTGGCCGGAATGTCCGCCTTCGATGCAATCAACCATTCCTTCACAACGGTGTCGACCGGAGGATTTTCGACATCCGATGCCTCGATGGGCGGTTTCAACAGCGTGTCCATCAACTGGATCGCCATTGTTTTCATGTGCCTGTCGGCCTTGCCGTTTCTCTTCCTGATCAACATTGCCGAGCGCAACCGGCGGCTGGAATGGCAGCAGGTCACTTGGTTCTTTGCCTTGGCGATCGCCCTCACAATGATCATTTTCCTCGTGACGAGATCGACCACAGGGCGAAGCGATTTCGAGCAGTTCACCCATGCGGCCTTTTCGGTCGTTTCGGTCATGACAACCACAGGCTATGCCACCCAGGATTACCTTCTGTGGGGTGGATTTGCTGCGACGTTCTTCTTTCTCGTCACCTTCATCGGCGGCTGCAACGGCTCCACTGCCGGCGGCTTCAAGATCTTCCGCATCATTATCCTGGTGAGTTTCATCCGCTCGCGCCTGCGCCAGGCGGTCCGGCCGAACCGTGTGGCCAATGCCTATTTCGAAGGAACGGTGGTTCAGCCGTCGACCATTGACTCGCTGCTGATCTTCTCGATCCTCTACGCGACTACGGCTGCCGGTTTCGCCCTGATCTATGCCGCCTTCGGCCTCGATTTCTCCACAGCTGTTTCGGCTTCGATCACCGCGCTTGCCAATGTCGGCCCCGGAATCGGAACGATCATCGGACCCGCCGGCAATTTCTCCTCATTGCCGGATCCGGTGAAATGGCTGCTCGCGTTTCAGATGATCCTCGGACGCTTGGAGCTGATCGGCGGGATCCTCATCCTGACGACGGATTTCTGGCGCGAATAGGTCCTGTCCGAACGCCTCAAAACGCGGTGAAAGCCTTGCCACACAACGTCTTGCGGGGGTCATGAAAGCGTGCCATACTTTTTTCTGTTCGGGCATTTGTCGGCCCGGAGAACGGACGTGCATGAGGACGACCCTTTCCCCGATGCTGTGAACTCCTGACGCCTACCGCGTCATGGACGCGGCCCCCCAAAAGACCCGCTCGTGCGGGTTTCAATCGTCTCTGGAAAGGATCCAGCCATGAGCCAGACCGGCACGGTCAAATTCTTCAACGCTGAAAAGGGCTATGGTTTCATCACGCCCGATGATGGCGCGAAGGATGTTTTCGTCCATATCTCTGCCTTGCAAGCCTCAGGCCTTCAGTCCCTCAACGAAGGTGACAAGGTTTCCTTCGAAGTTGAGCCGGACAAGCGCGGCAAGGGGCCCAAGGCCGTCAATCTCGTCGTCGGCTGATCCTCCGGAGACACAGGTTTTTTCAAGAACGCGGCGCATCAACGCCGCGTTTTTCGTTCTGAAGCCCGATTTCCATCTGGCCCGCCAACCTTCCCCGTTAAACGAGGAAGGGGTTGGTCTTGCGTTCCTGGCCGAAATTTCCGCCCGGGCCATGGCCGCAGATGAAGCCGATGTCGTCGCCAAGCGGCAGCAGCTTTTCGCGGATGGAGGCGATGAGCTGGGCATGATTGCCGCCGGGCAGGTCGGTGCGGCCGATCGATCCGCGGAACAGCACATCTCCCACATGGGCAAAGCCGGCTGCCCGGTTGTAGAAGACCATGTGGCCGGGAGCGTGACCCGGACAATGCAGAACCTCAAAGACATGCTCGCCGAAGGAAACGGTATCGCCATCGGCAAGCCAGCGGTCCGGCGTGACATTGCGCACCGCGCCATCCATGCCGAACATGGATGCCTGCTTTTCAAGGCCTTGCAGCAGGGGCAAATCATCCTTGTGGGAGCCGATGATCGGGATGCCGCCGAGCGCCTCCTTCAGATCCATCGCGCCGCCTGCATGGTCAATGTGGCCGTGTGTCAGCCAGATGGCCTCGATGGCCAGGCCGTTTTCCCGGACTGTTTCGGTGATGCGATCAATGTCGCCGCCCGGATCCACCACGACGCCGGCCTTGGTTTCGGAATCAAACAGGATGGTGCAGTTTTGCTGGAAGGCGGTGACCGGGATGATCCCGGCATTGAGCTGGCCCATGGGTCTCTCCTTGGATGGCCTTTCCTACCGGCTTGAACCGGCAGGGTAAAGAGAGAGCGCCGACGAAAACGGGCGGCTTCAGGGAAGCCGCCCGCAGTCCATGTCGGCTTAATGCCGGGATTACTTTTTCATGGCGCCCATGACGGCGCCGAGCACGCCGGTGAGCACGCCACCGCCGGCGACTCCGCCGACAACGCTGCCGACCA
>JBGSQC010000296.1:0-25215 GCA_041738295.1 Zhengella sp.
GTGTCGCTCACTGATCCGGCGCGCGAAGTGGACCAAGGCGAGACCGGCGAACTGGCAGTGCGCGGTGCCAATGTGACGTCCGGCTATTGGAACCGGGCGGAGGAAACTGCCGCGAGTTTCGCCGATGGCTGGTTCCTGACCGGTGATATCGGCTTCATGGACGAGGACGGCTTTTTCACCATTGTCGACCGCAAGAAGGACATGATCCTGTCAGGCGGCTTCAACGTCTATCCGCAGATGATCGAACAGGCGATCTACACCCACCCGGATGTGGAAGAATGCCTCGTCATCGGCTTCACGGACGCCTATCGTGGCGAAAGCGCCAAGGCCTTCGTCAAGCTCAGGGCCGGAGCAGACCTGCTGACGCTGGACGCCCTGCAGACCCATTGCAAGGACCTTCTCGGCAAGCATGAGATGCCGCGCGCGCTCGACATTCGCGATGCGCTGCCGCGCACGCCCGTCGGCAAGTTGTCGAAGATCGAACTGAAACGCGAAGAGGCGGAGCGCGCCAAGGCCGCTGCCGCCAGTGACCATTCAAAGGGAGAGAACTGACCATGGTTGATGCAGTCATCGTTTCCACCGCCCGCACGCCGATCGGCAAGGCCTATCGCGGCGGGCTGAACAACACGCCGGGCGCAACCATGGGCGGCCACGCGATCCGCCATGCGCTGCAGCGCTCCGGCCTTGAGGGCGGCGAGATCGAGGATGTGATCATGGGCTGCGCCATGCAGGAGGGGGCCACCGGCTTGAACGTGGCGCGCCGCGCGCTCTTGACCGCCGGCCTACCGGTGAGCGTTGCCGGCTCCACGATTGACCGCCAGTGCTCGTCCGGCCTGCAATCCATGGCGCTGCTTGCCAATGCCATCCGCAATGACGGCGTGATGGCCGGTATCGCCGGCGGGCTGGAATCGATTTCGCTGGTCCAGAACGAGAAGCGCAACACTTACATGTTGAAGGACGAGGGCCTGATGGCGGTGAAGCCGGAGGTCTACCTGCCGATGATCGACACGGCGGAGAATGTCGGCAAGCGCTATGGCATCAGCCGCGAGCAGATGGACGAATACGGGCTTGAGAGCCAGCGCCGCACGGCGGCGGCCCGCGAGGCCGGACGCTTTGCCGCCGAGATCGCGCCGATCACCGCCACCATGGCCGTGGTCGACAAGGTGACCAAGGAAGTGAGCCACCGCACCATCGAAATCGCCCATGATGAGGGCCCGCGCGCCGACACCACCGCCGAGGGCCTGGCCTCGCTGAAGCCGGTCTATGAAGGCGGCACTGTGACGGCGGGCAATGCCTCGCAGCTTTCCGACGGTGCTTCGGCCAATGTGATGGTCTCATCGAAATATGCCGAGCAGAAGGGCCTGACGCCGCTCGGCATCTTCCGCGGCTTCAACGTGGCGGGCTGCGAGCCCGACGAAATGGGCATCGGCCCGGTGTTTGCCGTGCCGCGCCTCCTGAAGCGCCATGGCCTGACGGTGGACGACATCGGCTTGTGGGAGCTGAACGAGGCCTTCGCGGTGCAGGTGATCTATTGCCGCGACAAGCTGGGCATTGATCCGGCCAAGCTCAATGTCAGCGGCGGGGCGATCTCGGTCGGCCATCCCTATGGCATGAGCGGCTCGCGGCTGGCAGGCCATGCGCTGATCGAAGGCAAGCGGCGCGGCGTGAAATACGCGGTGGTGACCATGTGCGTCGGCGGCGGCATGGGTGCTGCCGGCCTGCTCGAAATCGTTTGAGGAGAGACCCAAATGGACCTTCGCTTCACCGATGAGGAAAACGCCTTCCGCGAAGAAGTGCGAACCTTCTTTGCCGAGAACCTGCCGGAAAGTATTCACAAAAAGATGCAGGACGGCGAGTATCCCGACAAGGACGACATGATCGTCTGGACCCGCATCCTCAATGCCAAGGGCTGGGCGGTTCCGCACTGGCCGGTCGAGCATGGCGGTACGGGCTGGGACCCGATGCGCCAATACATCTTCCTGGAAGAGTTGCAGAAGTTCCCCCGCCCTTCACCGCTCGCTTTTGGCGTCAACATGGTTGGCCCGGTGATCTACACCTTCGGCAACGCGAAACAGAAGGCGCAGTATCTGCCGCGCATCGCCAACCTGGACGACTGGTGGTGTCAGGGTTTCTCCGAACCGGGCGCCGGCTCGGACCTTGCCTCGCTGAAGACGAAGGCCGTGCGCGAGGGCGACCACTACATCGTCAACGGGCAGAAGACCTGGACGACGCTTGCCCAGCATGCCGACTGGATCTTCTGCCTTGTGCGCACCGATAGTGCTGCCAAGAAGCAGGAAGGCATTTCCTTCCTGCTGATCGACATGAAGACGCCCGGTATCGAGGTGCGCCCAATCGTCACCATCGATGGCGGACGCGAGATCAACGAGGTGTTCCTGACCGACGTGAAGGTGCCGGTGGAAAACCTCGTCGGCGAGGAGAACAAGGGCTGGGACTATGCCAAGTTCCTGCTTGGCAATGAGCGCACCAACATTGCGCGCATCGGTGCATCCAAGCAGCGCATCGCCCGCATCCGCGAGCTGGCTTCCAAGGAAATGTCTGGCGGGCGTCCGCTGATCGAGAACCGGCGTTTTCTTGAAAAGCTGGTGTCGGTGGAGATCGACCTCAAGGCGCTGGAACTGACGCAGCTGCGCGTGGTGGCAGCCGATGCCAAGCGCGGCAACACCGGCAAGCCGGATCCCGCCTCCTCGATCCTCAAGATCAAGGGCTCGCAGATCCAGCAGGCGACCACGCATCTGCTGATGGAAGTGATGGGCCCCTATGCCATGCCTTTTCAGCATGACACGGGCGACGGCTGGAACGAGCCGCCGGTAGGGCCGGACTATGCCGCCCACGCCGCACCGCATTACTTCAACTACCGCAAGGTCTCGATCTATGGCGGATCGAACGAGATCCAGAAGAACATCATTGCCAAGGCCGTTCTTGGCCTTTGAGCAGACAGGGAAAATGAGACATGGATTTCGACCTGACTGAAGAACAATCAATACTGAAGGACGGCCTGACCCGCATGCTGGCCAATGAATACGGCTTTGACGCGCGCAAGGGCTACATGGCAGAGCCGGAGGGTTTCAGCCCGGCCATGTGGAACCGCTATGCGGAAATGGGCCTGATGATGCTGCCCTTTGCCGAAGTGGATGGCGGGCTTGGCGGCGGACCGGCAGACATCATGCTGGTGATGGAGGCGATGGGCCGCGTGCTGGCGCTGGAGCCATACCTCGCCACGGTGGTGATCGGCGGCGGGTTCGTGCGCGAGGGCGGCACGGCTGAACAGAAGGCAGAGCTTGTGCCTGCGATTGCCGAAGGGTCTCTGAAGCTGGCGCTTGCCCATACAGAGCGCAACGCGCGCTATACGCTCTCTCATGTGGAGACGGCTGCGAAGAAACAAGGTGACGGCTGGGTGCTGAACGGCGCCAAGAGCCTGGCGCTCGGCGGGGATACGGCAGACCGGATCTTTGTAACAGCACGCCTTTCCGGCGGAACGGCCGACGAGGACGGGCTTTGCGTCTTCCTCGTCGATGCCACTGCGCCTGGCGTCAGCCGGCGGGGCTATCGCCTTCAGGATGGCACGCGGGCAGCAGAAGTGACGCTGGAAAACGTGACGGTGGGCGCGGATGCGCTGTTCGGCGCGCAAGGCAAGGGCTATCCGCTGCTTGTCAAGGTGAGCGACCAGGCGATTGCCGCGCTCTGCGCCGAAGCCGTCGGCATCATGGCGGTGATGCAGGAGACCACGGTCGAGTATCTCAAGACGCGCAAGCAGTTCGGCGTGGAGATCGCCAAGTTCCAGGTGCTGCAGCATGCGGCAACTGACATGTTCATCGCCACCGAGCAATCGCGCTCCATCACGCTGTATGCGACCATGATGGCG
Source organism: Zhengella sp. (assembly GCA_041738295.1). Lineage (GTDB taxonomy): Bacteria > Pseudomonadota > Alphaproteobacteria > Rhizobiales > Rhizobiaceae > Zhengella. Next base: position 3,884 of record JBGSQC010000296.1, read on the forward strand.
TCGAGCGATGATGCGCTGGAACGTGGCCGGGCCATGTCGGCGGCCAAGGCCGAAATCGGGCGCAATGGCAGGCTTTCAGGCGAGAACGCCATCCAGCTGCATGGCGGCGTCGGCATGACGATGGAACTCGCCATCGGCCATTATTTCAAGCGGATGACGATGATCAACATCCTGTTTGGCGACAGCGACCATCATCTTGAAAAGCTGGCGGAAGCTGGCGGTCTGTTTGCCGCCTGAGTAAAAGAAGGCCTCACCAAGCGCCCGTTCCGCAATTAAGCGGGGCGGGCTTTTCCGTGCTTCCAAATCACTGGTTCTTCACACTCTCCTCACGGGCGTTTCACAGTTGCTGCGGTATCGGTCGACATGGCAGCCGAAGCGTGGCTCGCCACGGAAGAGAGGCGTGAGATGAACCAGATTGCAAATGAACCGGCGGACATGGGAACTCCAGCTGCACCTGCCAACAATGGAACTCCGGTTGTACCTGGCAAAATAGTACCTGCAGTTGAGCCTGACAAAATAGAACTTGCAGTTGAGCCTGCCGAAATGGAAAATAGGGCCGCGGCTGAGGTTATTTCAGCCATATTTCCGCAGACAATGACACTGCCCATGTGGGTCGCCATCGCCGTTGGTATTGGATTGGTGGCCACCGGGTTGCTTTCTTCAAACCATGGCAATGCACTTAACGGCGCAACTGCCCTGCTCATTTCAATTGGGGTTGCCTTACTTGCTGCGACGTTCGGAGGAAACGGGAGCGTCCAGTACAGCGGAATGCTCTTTGCCGGGTGCGCGGCAATCATGTTCGGCATCTTGTACGCCATCATGCCGGCTCCCAATCCCTATCCGGCTGCGATCCGGGGCACAATCGGCAACATCGACTACCGGAAATTTGATGCGCGGCTTACCTGGGATAATGATGTTCGCTCCATGCTTGACCACCGGAATGGCAGGCTCAAGTTCGCAATGTTCGACGAAGACCGCTCAGAATCCGATGCTGTTCTTGTGCTGTCGGACAAGTCTGGCGAGGATAGGCATCGAATCCGGATCAGTCCCAAATGCCTGAATGCCTACTGGGGCAAGCGGGCGAGAACCAATTGGGAGGTTGATGCTAACAAGGGACAGATCGTCGACCTCGATTATGGTCGGCACGTCGTTGGGATTTCATTCAATGAAGATGGAGAGCAGCAGCCCGTGGATTGTTCCGCGATAATCGTTGCCGAAAACAGTGCTCCTGCAGAACACAAGGATTATTTTTCGATTTCAGCTTTCGCCGGGGAAGAAAATGCCTTGTTCAAGCGGATGCCGCTGGGTGAAGAAAAGCTCCACACCGCCTTCTCCGACCTTTCATCCGATGATACTGCCATCAGGCGTGCGGCCCGCGAGACCCTGTCTGAAGCTGCGCCAGCCGACGTTCCAAGCATGTTGGAGATGCTGCAAGACGCGAAAGCGTCGGGCAAAGACCCCTACCGGACCGAACTGGGCGTGGTGGTGGCGCTGACCGAGATGTTGCGCAAGGAAAAGTCCCTCGCGGAAGAAGTTGCAAAGGTTCTGCAGCCGGAACAGAAACAACTGATCCTGGAAATGGCTGGTGATCCTGACCGGACAAAACGCCTCTATGCTACAGAGTTCCTGTATGATCTGGGCGATCCGGAAGCCGCAGCGCTGGCGCTCAGGAAAGCTGTGGAGACGAATGACCCAACAGCACGCTTCAATCTGATTTTCTCCGCGCAGGAAGGTTGGCGCGTGATGGATGAACCCGCCAAAAAATCGATCGAACCACAACTGGACAAACTGTTCGAGTCAACAGCGGGCTTGCCCCAAACAAGAAAGCTGCTCGAATATTACAAGCAGTAAAACACAGGGACATTGCGCAGGCGGCCTGTTTGCCGCCTGAGCCGAGCAAGACAGCATCACAAGCCCGTGCCGCCATCAGGCGGGGCGGGCTTTTTGCTTCAGGCGGCCTCGACAGACTTCGGGGCGCAATAGATATCGTAGAGCGTATCGAGCACGCGCCCGACCTTGTCGGAAGCCACCGAATAATAGATGGTCCGGCCATCGCGGCGCGTTGACACCAGCTTCAATGCCCTGAGCTTGGAAAGCTGCTGCGAAAGGGCGGACTGGGTCATGCCGACGGCATCAGCCAGCGGCTGGACAGCCATTTCGCCATTGATGAGGTTCCAAAGAATCATCAACCGGTTTGAATTGGCCATAACGGCCAGGAACTCGGCAGCTTCTTCCGCGGATTGCCCGATCTCTTGAATGTTCATTGTCACATCTTGGTTATTGCATATGTCTACGTATTCACATATATAACCCGTGCAATGGCGAAAAACAAGCCAGCTTGAAAGAACGGATGAGGGAACAAATGGTCACGGATTTCACACCGTATCAATCACTTGGCGGAGGGCTGCTGATCGGCCTTTCTGCAGTGGTGCTAATGGCGTTCAATGGACGCATCGCGGGCATGACCGCGATTTTCGGCGGCGTGCTGCCGCCCTATGAGGCGAACAATGGCTGGCGGCTGGCCTTTCTTGCAGGCGCAGTTCTCGCTCCGATCCTCTACATCGCAGCCGGCGGCGTGGTGCCGTTTGCGGTTCCGGTCTCGACGGCTGCCATGATTGTCGGCGGCTTCCTGGTTGGCGTCGGCGTCACCTACGGATCGGGCTGCACGTCGGGGCACGGCGTTTGCGGAATGGCGCGCCTCTCGCGGCGCTCGATTGCCGCCACGCTCACCTTCATGGCAACCACGGCGGTGACGGTCTATGTCATGCGCCACGTGATCGGAGGGTGATGCCATGAAAGCAACTGTCGCAGCCCTTGTAGCGGGCCTCTTCTTCGGCATCGGAATTGCCATATCCGGAATGGCCAACCCGGCGAAAGTCGTCAATTTCTTCGATGTCGCGGGAAGCTGGGACCCGAGCCTGATCTTCGTGATGGGCGGGGCGCTGGTTGTCACCGCCATCGGTTACCGCCTGCTTTTTGGCCTGACGGCCAAGCCGGTCTATGCCGAGAAGTACAATGTGCCGACGAACCGGACCATTGACGCCAAGTTACTCGGCGGCTCGGCGGTCTTCGGCATCGGCTGGGGGATCTCAGGCTTTTGCCCCGGTGGTGCCATTCCGGCCATCGGCGTTAGCTTCGGCCCGACTGCCATCTTTCTGGCAGCAATGCTGGCCGGCATCCTTGCCGCCCGCACCATGATGAGCAAAAGGCTTGCGCTCGCCGCAAGCTGAACGAAACAAGGAGCAGACCGCATGAGCCTTCCCTTCGAGCCCGACCTGTCGGTGAAGCCGGACGTCACGGCCTTTTTCGACGCGCCCACCAACACGATTTCCTATGTTGTCACGGACCCTGCCTCGAAAGCCTGCGCGGTGATCGATTCCGTCATGGACATCGACTACGCGGCGGGCCGCATCACCCATGACGGTGCGGACGAGATCATCGCCCATATCCGTGACAAAGGCCTCAAGCTGGAATGGATCATCGAGACCCATGTCCATGCCGACCATCTGTCGGCGGCGCCCTACATCCAGGGCAAGCTCGGCGGCAAGCTTGGCATTGGTGAAAACATCACCATCGTCCAGGACACGTTCGGCAAGATCTTCAATGAAGGCACCGAGTTCCAGCGCGACGGCTCGCAGTTTGACCAGCTGTTCAAGGATGGCGACACCTACATGATCGGCACGATGACTGCCCATGTGCTGCATACGCCCGGCCACACGCCGGCCTGCATGACGCATGTGATCGGCAATGCCGCCTTTGTGGGCGACACGCTGTTCATGCCGGATGGCGGCTCGGCGCGCGCCGACTTCCCCGGCGGCGATGCGGCAATCCTTTACGATTCAATCATGCGGGTTCTTTCGCTTCCCGATGAGATGCGCCTTTTCATGTGCCATGACTACGGCCCGAACGGCCGTGACATCCAGTGGGAGACCACGGTCGGAGACGAGAAGGCGCACAATATCCATGTCGGTGGCAGCAAGACGCGCGAGGATTTCATCAAGTTCCGCACGGCACGCGATGCAACGCTCGACATGCCGAGGCTGATCATCCCGTCGCTGCAGGTGAACATGCGTGCTGGACAGTTGCCGCCGAAGGATGAAAGCGGCAAGACATTCCTGAAGGTTCCGGTCAATGGGCTTTGACACACCACGGGCGTGCCGCACGCGACAATGATGCGGCACGGACCAGACCAGAGGGATGACATCATGCAGATCCGCCAATTGACGGAAGACTTCGCCGTTGCGCCACAAATCTCGGTGGCGCATGTGCAGCCGATTGCCGATGCCGGGTTTAAAAGCCTGATCTGCAATCGTCCGGATGAGGAAGCGGGGGCTGTCGATCACCGGATGATCGAAGAAGCCGCTGCGGCAGCAGGACTGGTCTTCCGGTTCATCCCGGTGGTCAGCGGCGCCATGACGCGCGAGAATGTGGTGGATATGGCAGCGGCGCTGGACGAGTTGCCGCGCCCGATCCTCGCATACTGCCTTTCCGGCGGGCGGTGCCAGAACCTCTTCATGATGGCCGAGCAGATGCGCGGATAAACTGCGCGCACCTCCTGGACAATGACACGCATATACCCTGGCAATGACCGGGAGGGAGACTGAAATGGACATGAAGCGCATCAATGGCGAGCTGACAGTCAGCCCGCAAATCTCGGCGGCAGATGTGGCCGTGATTGCGGCAGCGGGCTACCGCTCGATCATCTGCAACCGGCCGGATGGCGAAGGCGCCGACCAGCCGGTGTTTGCGGAAATCGACCAGGCAGCGCGCAAGGCCGGCCTTGAAACCTCCTATGTGCCGATCGTGGCCGGCAAGGTGAGCGACGAAGACACTGCCACCTTCGGGGCCGATTTCGCCCGCCTGCCGAAGCCGGTTTTTGCCTATTGCCGCACCGGCACGCGCTCGGCGACGCTGTGGTCTCTGGACCAAGGCGCCAAGGGCGCTGATCTTCCCGGCATCCTGGCGGCGACCGCACAGGCAGGCTACGACATGCATGGCGTTGTGCGCCGCATTGCCAATGGCGGCAAGACGCCCACCGACATTGCCGATGCCACCCATGACATCGTCATCATCGGCGGTGGAGCCGGCGGCATCTCGGTTGCTGCGAGCCTGCTGGCACGCAAGGGCGATCTCGACATTGCCATCATTGATCCCGCCGACGTCCACTACTACCAGCCGGGCTGGACGATGGTCGGTGCGGGTATCTTCACGCCTGAATCCACCGCCAAGATCATGGGAACGCTGATCCCGAAGGGCGTTCACTGGATCAAGGCTGCTGTTGCGGCCTTTGAACCGAAGGAAAACGCCGTCATCCTCGACGGCTGTCGGGTGGTGAAATACAAGCGCCTGATCGTGACGCCGGGCCTCAAGCTCAATTGGAATGGCGTCGAAGGGCTGAATGCCACGCTGGGGCGCAATGGCGTGACGTCAAACTATCGCTACGATCTTGCACCCTATACTTGGAAGCTGGTTCAGGAACTGAAGGGCGGACGCGCGCTGTTCACCCAGCCGCCCATGCCGATCAAATGCGCCGGAGCGCCGCAGAAGGCCCTTTATCTGTCGGCTGACCATTGGCATCGCACCGGCCGTATCAAGGATATCGACATCCAGTTCTACAATGCCGGTGGGGTGCTGTTCGGCGTCAAGGATTATGTCCCGGCGCTGGAGGAATACATCCGCAAATATGATGCCCACCTCAATTTCATGCACAATCTGATCAAGATCGACGGACCGGGCAAGACCGCATGGTTCAAGAAGACCGATGCCGAGGGCAACTCCGAGATTGTGGAGACAGGCTTCGACATGATCCACGTGGTGCCGCCGCAGGTGGCGCCCGATTTCGTGCGCGTGTCACCGCTGGCTGACAAGGCCGGGTGGGTGGATGTGGATCCCGGCACGCTGCGCCATACCAGCTTCGAGAACATCTGGTCGCTGGGCGACGTGATGAATGCACCCAATGCCAAGACGGCCGCCGCGGCCCGCAAGCAGGCTCCCGTGGTAGCCAACAATGTGCTGGCCGACATGGGCCTTGCCAACGGCATCGCCAAGTATGACGGCTACGGCTCCTGCCCGCTGACCGTGGAACGCGGCAAGATCGTGCTCGCCGAATTCGGCTATGGCGGAAAACTGCTGCCGAGCTTCCCCTCATGGTTCATCGACGGCACCAAGCCGTCAGCCATGGCCTGGATGCTGAAGGAGAAGATCCTTCCGCCGGTCTATTGGAAGGCCATGCTGAAGGGCAAGGAATGGATGGCGCAGCCTGAACTGACCGACGTGAAATGAACGGGGCTGGCGGCAAAACCCTGCCGCCGCCCACCCGCCGGCAAGGCGGACCAAGGACCGAACGATGCTGAACCTAAATTCCCCGCGGCTGGACCGGGCGCGCCGCTTCATGCCGATCCTTGATTGGGGCCGGACCTATGACCGGGACATGGCCACCAATGATCTGGTGGCCGCGGTGATCGTGACGATCATGCTGATCCCGCAATCGCTCGCCTATGCGCTGCTAGCCGGGCTGCCGGCCGAGATGGGGCTCTACGCATCCATCCTGCCGCTTGTGGCCTATGCGATCTTTGGCACCAGCCGTGCGCTCGCCGTCGGCCCTGTCGCGGTGATCTCGCTGATGACGGCGGCAGCGGTCGGCAACATCGCGGCGGCAGGCACGGCGGACTACATCATCGCCGCGATCACGCTCGCTTTCATGTCGGGTGCGCTGCTGCTGGTAATGGGCGTGTTCAAGCTCGGCTTTCTCGCCAATTTCCTGTCGCATCCGGTGATCTCGGGTTTCATCACCGCGTCCGGCATCATCATTGCGGCCAGCCAGCTCAAGCACATTCTCGGCATCAAGGCCGACGGGCACAATCTGCTTGAACTGCTGGTCTCGATTGGCCGGCATCTCGGCGAGACCAACATCATCACGCTGGTGATCGGCGTGGCTTCGACTGCCTTCCTGTTCTGGGTGCGCAAGGGGCTGAAACCGCTGCTGCTTGCCAAGGGGCTGAAACCTCGGCTGGCCGACATCCTGGCAAAAGCGGGCCCGGTGTGTGCGGTCGCCGTCACCACGCTCATAGCCTTTGTCTTCAATCTTGGCAGCCATGGCGTGAGACTGGTGGGCGATGTGCCGCAAGGCCTGCCTCCGCTCACCCTGCCCTCCTTCTCGCCCGATCTCTGGATCAGCCTTGCCGGGTCTGCCCTGCTCATCTCTGTCATCGGCTTTGTGGAATCGGTTTCGGTGGCGCAGACGCTTGCCGCCAAGAAGCGTCAGCGCATCAACCCAGACCAGGAATTGATCGGCCTTGGCGCATCGAACATCGCAGCCGGCATCACCGGCGGCTATCCGGTGACCGGCGGTTTTGCGCGCTCGGTCGTCAATTTCGATGCCGGAGCCGAGACGCCGGCGGCCGGGGCCTACACTGCTGTCGGCCTTGCCGCGGCAACACTGGTGCTGACGCCGTTGCTGGCCTATCTGCCGCAGGCAACGCTGGCGGCCACCATCATCGTGGCGGTATTGTCGCTGGTGGACTTCTCCATCCTTCGACGCAGCTGGACCTATTCCAAGGCGGACTTCTTCGCCGTCGCAGGAACAATTCTCGTGACCCTTCTTCTGGGGGTCGAAATCGGCGTATCGGTCGGTGTGGCGCTGTCGGTGCTGATCCACCTCTACAAGTCTTCCATGCCGCACATGGCCATTGTTGGCCAGGTTCCGGGCACCGAGCATTTCCGCAATGTGCTGCGCCACGAGGTGGTGACCGATCCCTCCATCCTTTCGCTGCGTGTCGACGAGAGCCTCTATTTCGCCAATGCGCGCTATCTGGAGGACAAGATCTACGACATGGTAGCGAGACGCCCGGAACTGAAGCACGTGGTGCTGATGTGCACGGCCGTCAATGCAATCGATCTCAGCGCATTGGAATCCATCGAGGCAATCAATGAGCGGCTGAAGGCGCTGGGCGTCACTTTCCATCTGACGGAAGTGAAGGGTCCGGTGATGGATCGGCTGCGCCGCACCGATTTCTTCAATCATCTCACCGGCAAGGTCTATCTCACCCAGTATCAAGCGATCCGCGAGATCGGCGGAAAGCTGCAGTCAATGCCGGTTCCCGCAGGCAAGGCCACCTAAGCAGCAGGCCGGACCGATAGCTTTCTCCGACGAAAAAGGCCTCCCAAGTAAACCCGGGAGGCCTTTGCGTTTCCAAAAACTGCTAGACCGATGGCTCAGTGGAGAAGTCGCAGCAGCCACAGGGTAATCGACGGGAAGATCACGAGGATAACCGTACGGATCAAGTCTGAGGCGACGAAGGGCATGACACCACGATAGGTTGCCGAGATCGGGGTCTCCTTCGCCATTGAATTGATGACGAAGAGGTTCATTCCGACTGGCGGCGTGATCAGCCCCACCTCCACAACAATGAGGACGAGGATGCCAAACCAGATGGCGAACTCTTCGGCACCCAATCCATAGTCGAGGCCCGACACGATCGGGAAGAAGATCGGGATGGTGAGCAGGATCATGGAGAGCGAGTCCATGACGCAGCCGAGCACCAGATAGATGATCAGGATCAGAGTCATCACCATCCAGGGATTGAAGCCCTGCCCGACAACCCATCCGGCAATTTCCTGCGGCACCTGGCTCAGCGCCAGGAAGCCATTGTAGATGGAGGCGCCGAAGACAATGAAGAAGATCATGCCGGTGGCCGAAGCCGTGGCGAGGATCGAGTCAAACAGCGTGCGCTTGGTCAGCCCACCATTGATGAGTGCAATGATGCCGGTGCCGGCTGCGCCAACTGCCGCGCCTTCGGTGGGCGTGAACCAGCCGAGATAGATGCCGCCAACAACTGCGAGAAAAACGATCAGCACCGGCCAGACATCGATCAGCGCGCGGAAGCGCTCGGAATAGGGCGCGCGTTCGCGTTGGCCTGCTGATTCCGGCCAGAGCCGGACATAGATCGAGATGGCGATCATGTAGCCGATGGCGGCAAGAATGCCGGGCACGAAGGCCGCGATGAAGAGCTTGGCGATGTTCTGCTCGGCCAGGATGGCGTAAATCACCAGAACAACCGACGGCGGGATCAAAATGCCAAGCGTGCCGCCGGCGGCCAGCGTTCCGGTGGCGAGCGCCCCGGAATAGCCGTAGCGCTTCAATTCGGGCAGGGCGACCTGCGCCATGGTGGCAGCGGTGGCGAGCGAAGAGCCACAGATGGCGCCGAAGCCCGCGCAGGCGCCGATGGCCGCCATGGCAACGCCGCCCTTCTTGTGGCCCATCCATGTTTCGGCCGCCTTGAACAGCGACTGCGACATGCCGCCAAGAGTGGCGAACTGGCCCATCAGCAGGAAGAGCGGGATGATCGACAGCGAATGGCTGGAGAAGGTCGAGAAGGTCTCGTTCTTCATCTTCGCCATGATGGGCAGCCAGTTGTAACCCATCACCATCCACGAGCCGACAAATCCGACCGACAGCATGGAAAGGCCGATGGGCAGGCGCAGGAAGATGAGAAGGAGCAGGACCGGGAAGGACCAGATGCCGATTTCAAGGTTGCTCAATGGTGTGCTCCAAGGCCAGGGCCGAATTCCGACTTGCCGGTTCTGACTTCACGAATGCGGACATAGATCATCCAGGCGGCGATGATGCAGGCGACCAAAGCTGCAAACAGCGCTGCCGCATAGGCCCACCAGACCGGGAACTGGAGGATGAAGGTTGATTCATGGTTGGAGATCTTGTCCAGCAGTCCGCGAAAAAGCTGGACCGCAATGACGTAGACCGCGATGCCCATGATGACCTCGGTGATCAGTTCGATCCAGCGGTTCACGCCTTCTGAAAGGAAGTTTGTGAACAGATCCACGGCGGCATGGCCGCGATTGATCTGGCACCAGGGCAGAAAGGCGAACACGGCAAAGCCGACACCGGCTTCAATTAGTTCGTAGTCTCCCGGGATGGGACCCAGACCGGCTGGAATGAGAGCGCGTCCGATGATCGATACGCAGGTGATGACGGTAATGGCCACCAGCACCAGGCCACCGGCCAATGCCATCCATCTGGCAATTCTCTCCACGAAGCGGGCCATGTTCATCGCTCTCCCTCGCCTGAACATAATTGTTTTATGGTATAACGGTTCTGCCCCTTGTTGGCAAGGGTTCCCACCAAACGGCGCAAACAGTCAACCAGCATGAGAAAGCGGCCGGTTTCCCGGCCGCTTCCTGTTTGTCAGAAGGTCACTTCTTGGCGTCGGTGTACTTCTTGATGAGGGCTTCGGCCTCGGCAATCAGTGCCTTGCCGTCCACGCCCTTGGAGCCCATGTCGGCGATCCACTTGTCGTAGACCGGCTGGGCAGCTTCGCGCCACTTGGCGGTCTCTTCGGCAGTGAGCGTGACGATGTTGTTGCCGGCCTTGACCGCGAGTTCGCGGGCCGGAGCATCATAGGCTTCCTGCGTCTTGCCGGCGAAAGCGGAGAATTCCTCGCCGGAATTGGCGTCGAAAACCGCCTTGATGTCGTCGGGCAGCGAGTCATACTTGGCCTTGTTCATGGCCAGCACGAAGCCGACCGTGTAGAGGGCCTTTCCGGTGAACTCGGTGTGGTTCTTGACCAGTTCCGGAACCTTCAACGCAGCCGTGACTTCCCACGGAATGGTGGTCGCGTCGATGACGCCCTTGGAGAGGGCTTCGGAAACCGCCGGGACCGGCATGCCGACCGGTGTGGCACCGAGCTCTTCAAGCAGCATGTTGACCGCACGCGAGCCGCCGCGGATCTTCAGGCCCTTCATGTCGGCAGGCGTGCGCACTTCCTTGGAGGAGTGGAGCATACCGGGGCCGTGCACCCAGGTGCCGATGATGTGGGTGTCCTTGAACTCGTTGTCCTTGAAGTCCTTCTGGAACATCTCGTTGAAGGCCCGCGAGACAGGCTCGGCAGACGTCATCATGAAGGGCAGTTCAAAGACTTCGGTGCGCGGGAAACGGCCCGGCGTGTAGCCGATCACCGTCCAGACGAGATCGACGACGCCGTCGCGAGCCTGGTCATAAAGCTCCGGCGGCTTGCCGCCCAGCTGCATGGAACCGTAATGCTCGATCTTGACGCGGCCCTTGGTCTCTTCTTGGATCTTGTTGCCCCAGACTTCCAGCACGTGCTTGGGCACATTGGCGCCCGCCGGCAGAAACTGGTGCAGCTTCAGCGTGATTTCCTGCGCGAATGAGGCAGTGGACATGAAAGCGCCAGCGGCGCCGATCGCGGCCACCATGGCCAGTGACTTAACGGAAAATTTCTTCACGAGTTCCTCCCTTGAAACTTCGGACTTGTTCCCAGGCCCTCATCCGGCACATGCCGGACACCAAGCCGACCCATACTGTGCATCAGCGCGAAATCATGCAACATAATTCTTCGCTTTGATGCATTATAATGCCCATTGTTCCATCAGGTTTCAATGGGCAAAATTCCAACGGACAAGCGCGGCAATTCATGCTCTTCTCGCCTTGTCCTCCCAATCAGCACTCAATCATTAACCGTCCGGACGGTCAACCTATTTCAAGCGGCAGCGCGGTGTCGTCCTTCAGCGTCTCCAGAACAATGGCCGTCTTGACATGCGCCACGCTCTCATGGGGCAGCAGCACGTCATTGACAAAGGCCCTGAGCGCGCCGAGATCCTTCGTCACGACTTTCAGGCTGTAGTCCATCTCGCCGGTCAGCGCGTGGGCTTCCTGCACTTCCGGCAGGCGGCGCACCAGCTCGGCGAAGCGGCGGGCATGATCGCCATTGTGGTTCGACAGCGTGACCGAGATGATGTTGACCAGACCGAAGCCCAGCGCCTCCTTGTTGAGGACGGCCTTGTAGCCAATGATGTAGCCGCCCTCCTCCAACCGTTGGCGACGGCGAGAACATTGCGAGGCCGAAAGGTGGACGCGGGCCGCCAGATCATTGTTGGTCAGCCGCGCATCCTGTTGAAGAAGAGCGAGGATCTTGCGATCAAAGCGATCAGGCCCGCCTGCTTCCTCCATGCGATTTTTCCCTCGTTGCGGTTCGGGCGCGACACAAGCAGCCCCGGAGCCCAATGGCAACTGATACACGGACCGGATTGCGCATAATTGATGGGCGCGACAGGAATTGAATGGCGCGCTTATCGTGGGCTCAAACGCTTTTCAGTTCCTTTTCATGCATCCAGGCGGCATGGCGCGGTGCCTTCTTGGTCTTCGACCATTCTTCCAGCATGTCCCATTTCACCGCATCGAGTTTCGCGTTCATCGCTTCTGCTGCCGGATCATCGCAGGCGAGTTCAACGCGGTGACCGTTCGGATCAAAGAAATAGATTGAATGGAAGATGGAATGGTCGGTCACGCCCAGAACCGGGATGCCGTTCTTTTCCAATTGGTCCTTGTAGGCAATCAGCGTGTCGCGATCCTTCACCTTGAAGGCAATATGCTGCACCCAGACCGGGGTGTTCTCGTCGCGGCCCATTTCAGGCTTGGTCGGCAGTTCGAAGAAGGCCAGCACATTGCCCGCACCCGCATCCAGGAAGACATGCATGTAGGGGTCAGGCTCGTGGGTCGAGGGCACATGATCCTCGGCGATGGCGAGCACAAAATCCATGTTGAGGTTGTTCACATACCAGTTCACGGTTTCCTTCGCGTCCTTGCAGCGATAGGCGACGTGATGAATGCGGTCGAGCTTCGGCTTGGCGGTCATGGGGTTGCTCCCTTGTCAGTGTTCACGGGGTATCCCTCCCACAGTGAACGGCGTGCGGACCTTTTGGCGGCCCGTCACGCGAGATGCCATCAGCCCTTGCGGGCAGATGCCTTGAGCGCCTCTTCCAGCACGGCCATGTCACCGATGTGGTTGGCGAGCACCAGAACGAGACGGGCGTTCAGCGCATCGCTTTCGGGCTTGGAAAGGCCTTCATGGGCGGTGAGCAGCGCGGCGTAGAAATCGTCTGGCCTGGCGATGTTGGGGGCAGTGTTCAATGCGGTCATGGTCCTGTCTCCTCACCCGCGCCCGCAGGCTGTGTTGATGGCGGCGCGAACGGCAGCCTCGTCGAAAGTCTCCCAGCGGGCTGCGATGTGCTGGTCCGGACGGAGCAGATAGACGGCAGACACCGCCTCGCCCAGATAACGCTCGGCAAGTGCCGGATTGTCCCTGGCGCTGAGCGCCAGCGTGGTGGCGCAGATGCCCTTCTCGCAGATCGATTCCTGCGCTTGCGTGTCGATGGCGAGAATCTGGAATTGGTCACCGGTGCAGTCGATCAGCCAGCCCTCCGGCGTGGCGGCATCGACCAGCGGCGAGCCGGGACGGGTGCGCTTGGGCATCTTCGCATTGTCCGGGCCGTTCAACGGCGAGCCGTCATAGGTGCAGGGCACGGATAGCCTGCCGGAATTGACCAGGGGCCGGGCGAAGGCGAACTGCTCGGCCAGATCCAGCACGGCATTGCGGAAGATGGTGCTGATTTCGGATTTCGGCGTGATAAAGTCGGTGGAGCGGGACGAATTGAGGATGTTCTCCTCGGCACCATGAATGCGCTCAATGTCATAGGTGTCGAGCAGGCTGTCGGGCGCCATCCCGTCCATGACGAGCTTCAGCTTCCAGACCAGATTGTCGGTGTCCTGCAGGCCGGAATTGGCACCGCGCGCGCCGAAGGGCGAGACCTGATGGGCGCTATCACCAGCAAACAGAACATGTCCGTGGCGAAACTTCTCCATGCGGCGGCACTGGAACGTGTAGATCGACACCCATTCCAGCTCGAATTTCGCATTCTCGCCCAACATGGCTTTCAGGCGCGGGATGACATTTTCCGGCTTCTTCTCCTTTTCCTTGTCAATGTCCCAGCCAAGCTGGAGGTCAATGCGCCAGACACCGTCCGGCTGCTTGTGGAGAAGGGCGGACTGGCCCCGATTGAACGGCGGATCAAACCAGAACCAGCGCTCTGTCGGGAAGTCGGCTTCCATGACAACATCGGCGATGAGGAAATTGTCCTCGAAGACACGGCCAACGAAATCGAGCCCCATCATGGCGCGGATCGGCGAGCCAGCACCATCGCAGGCGATCAGCCAGTCGGCTTCAAGCGTGTAGGGACCGTCGGGAGTGGTGACGGTGACGCGCACGCCGTCAGCGATTTGCTCGACGGCGGTGACTTTCGATCCGCCGCGGATCTCGATGTGCTTGCCTTCGTCAGCCAGAGCGAAAACACGGTCCACCATGTATTTTTCGAAATGGTACTGCTGGAGATTGATGAAGGCCGGGCGCTTGTGGCCGTCCTCCGGCAGCAGGTTGAAGCCGTAGACCTGGCGGGTATCGAAGAACACCTTGCCGGTGTTCCAGGTGACGCCCTTCTGCACCATCGGCTCGCCGCAGCCCAGCCGATCCAGGATTTCCAGCGGCCGCTTGGCAAAGCAGATGGCGCGCGAGCCCCAGCTGACCTTGTCGTTCTCGTCCAGCACCACCACCGGCACATTGTGCTGGGCAAGATCAATGGCCGCGCCCAGACCGATAGGACCTGCCCCGACGACGATGACCGGGTGGCGCACCGGCGTTGCCGCATCCTGATCGGGCGAGCGCCTGTAGGGATAAAGCGGCGTTTCGAATATCCTCCTGCCCATGGTTTCCTCCTCGAAAGTCAGGGCGCCCGGAAGCGGCCTAGATAGCTGTATGTGACGGTCATCAGCACGAAGAGCGCGGCGATGATGGCCATATGGACCAGCAGACGCTTGCGAAGCGCTTGCGTTTCCGGATCGCGGGCAACGCCCCAGTTGAGCGCGACGCCCCAGATGTTGGTGTAGCCGAAGCTGCGCGCCGCCTTTTTCGGGTCGGATCGCGCCTCGATGGCATAGGAAATCCGGATCGCCAGGATAAAGACCACGATAATCACCGGGCCGATGAGACTGGGGAGGGCGGAGATCATTTAGGTATGCTCTTGGCGGGCAAGGACTGACCGTTCGACTGCATCATCGCGTCTCCCCGATCTTCCTCGTTCCCCGGTAGAGTATCGTGTGCTCGGCGTAGTACTCGCCTGCCGGGTCCGACATGTCACGGTTCTGGCTGAGAACGACTTTGATCTGTAGAGTTTCCGCATCCGGATAAGGGATGCTCACCCTGCAGAACATCGGTCCATCGAAAGGAAAGAACAGGAAGATGCCTTTGGGAACTTTCTCATCCTCAGTTGAAGTGTCGGCAAAAGCATTCGTCCATTCTTCGTCCGACATCCTGCGGTTCGCACCGATGTATTTCCAGTTGAAAGCGTTCCAGCAGGCTGCCTTGCGCGTATCATCGCGAACGGCGTTTTTCCGGTACCCTGCCAGATCGAACCTGAAATGGGCGAGATCGTCTATGGTCTCGGTGAAAAAGAAATCATTGTCCCGGTGGCGGACGATGGCTGCAGTCAGGTCGGGGCTGATGAAGAGGTCCTTGGAGGCGGCGTTCAACTCGGTGATGGCATCCAGCGCGAGACCATAGGCTTTCTGCACCTGATCCTTGGAATAGTCGGCGTCCGGCACGGTCAACTGGGGAGCGTGAAAGCCCAGCCTCGATCCGGGAAACAGATAGCGCGACGGGAAATAACCCTCTCCGCTCTGGCTGTTGAAACGGCCGCCGAGGAACGCGATGGCGCAGGCCGAAAGACAGGACTGTCCGTCCTCCACCTTGGTTGTCACATCGAGAGACGAGAGGGTCTTGGCGATCTCAATGCCCTCAAGATAGTTGCCACCCGGCCCGGAAAGGCAAACTACATACTGCTTGTCCCTCAGCACCTCCGGATAGAACTCGAACCTGGACGTCGCAGCCTTGATGTGGTCGGCGACCTTTGCATTGTCGCCCTTCTCGATCACGCCGTCGATGCGCAGCGAGCATTCGTTGACAGAACCGAGCGCCCCTGTTCCCTCTTCAAGCGTGATAGCCGACGCATTCCCAGCTCCGATGGCCATGCAGGCCAGCAGAAGAACGCTCATCCGTCCTGTGTTTCTCCGGGTCATGTCCCGCTCATCCCTGCAATTGATCCCACATTTCCATGTCACGCTCGGCGGTCCAGATGCGCGGCGTTTCGATGCCGAGCGCCTCGTCATAGGGGATATTCTGGACGGCCTTAGACATCACTGATATCCTTAGTTTGTTCATCTTCTTTTCTCTTGCGTCCAAATTCAATTAAATATCTGTAAGAATAGTATATAGCTATAATAAATATAATAGTTCCAAATAATATGTTTTCACCTCTAACATCATCGAATGTCTTTCCAATTTCTATTGTAATTAAAAAGTATGCAATTGCCAATGCTATTGCAATCCAACCAATGAACACCAAAAAGCCATACCATGTCTGACTGGCCGAAGGTGCCCACCGTGTTCCACTTAGTGCAGCTTGATTGAACGATTCGTAATTCTTGCGGAAATCGACCGTTCCTCCAATCGTGTGAACGAGGAAACCAAGCACGCCAGCAACTGCCACCGCCTTGTCAAGAAAGGTCCAACCCTCCATCATCCCTGCAATTGATCCCACATTTCCATGTCGCGCTCGGCGGTCCAGATGCGCGGGGTTTCGATGCCGAGAGCCTCGTCATAGGCACGCGCCACGTTGAACGGCAGGCAGTGCTCGTAAATGGCGTAGGACGAGAACTTCGGGTCGCAGACCTTCCGGCATGCATCCCAGGCCTGCTTCAGCGTTCCGCCGCCCTGCGCCACGCGGGCCACCGGGCGATAGGTCGAGTTGACGAAATCGGCGGTGTTGGTGAGTGCGGCATTGACCATGTCCTTGCCGACTAACGCATCACCGCGGCCGGGCGCAATGGCATCCACGTCGAAGGAGCGGATATTCTCCAGAGTGTCTTCCCATTCGTTGAAATGGCCGTCGCCGCAATAGCAGGCGGAGTGATATTCCACGATGTCGCCGGTGAACATGACATTGGCGTCCGGCACATGGGCGACGATATCGCCTGCGGTATGGGCGCGTCCGAGATGCATGAGGTCGACCCGGCGCTTGCCGAGATAGACGGTCATAGAGTCGGAGAAGGTGGTGTTCGGCCAGGTGAGGCCGGGGATCGATTCATGGCCCTGGAACAGGCGCGGGAAGCGCTGGAACTCGCTTGCCCAATCTTCCTTGCCGCGTTCCACCACCATGGAGCGCGCCATGTCGGACATGATGACGGTCGGCGCATTGAAGGCCGAGGCGCCGAGCACGCGCACTGCATGATAATGCGTCAGGACCAGATGGCTGATCGGCTTGTCGGTGACGGAGCGCACCTTCTCGATCACCTTGTTGGCCAGGCGCGGAGTGGCCTGTGCCTCGACGATCATGACGCTCTCGTCACCGATGATGACGCCGGAATTGGGATCTCCCTCGGCGGTGAAGGCATAGAGGCCCTCGCCGATCTCGGTGAAGGAAATCTTCTTTTCGGTCATGTCACCGGCGGATGCGAATTTCTTGGTCATAGTCTCTTCCTTTCCGGCTCAGGCTTGTGTGACCGTCTGTTCAATCGCGCCGAAGATCGAATGGCCGGCCTTGTCCTTCATCTCGATGCGCACCGTGTCGCCGAACTTCATGAAGGGCGTGGAGGCTTTGCCTGCATTGATGGTTTCGATGGTGCGGATTTCGGCAATGCAGGAATAGCCGACACCGCCTTCGCCAACCGGCTTGCCGGGGCCGCCATCAGCGCCCTTGTTCGACACCGTACCGGAACCAATGATCGTGCCGGCGCCAAGCGGCCTGGTCTTGGCCGCATGGGCGACGAGCTGACCGAAGTCGAAGGTCATGTCCGTGCCTGCATCGGCTTTGCCAAAGAGGGTGCCGTTCAATGCGACCAGCAGCGGCAGGTGAACCTTGCCATCCTGCCAGGCATCGCCCAGTTCGTCGGGCGTGATGGCAACCGGCGCAAAGGCTGAAGACGGCTTGGACTGGAAGAAGCCGAAGCCCTTGGCCAGTTCGTCGGGAATCAGGCCGCGCAGCGACACGTCATTGACCAGCATGACAAGGCGTATGGCGCCCCGCGCCTCGTCCACGCTCGCGCCCATCGGCACATCGTCGACGATGACGGCCACTTCGGCCTCCATGTCGATGCCCCAGGACTGGTCGGCCCCGGCCGGGAAGGTGATCGGGTCGCGCGGCGCAATGAAGCTGTCGGAGCCGCCCTGGTACATCAGCGGCTCGGTCCAGAAGGTGGCCGGCATCTCGGCATTGCGCGCCTTGCGCACCAGTTCGACGTGATTGACATAGGCCGAACCGTCCGCCCATTGGTAGGCGCGCGGCAGCGGGCTCATGGCGTCATGCTCGTGGAAGCGGTTTGACGGCTGCGAACCGGTCTCCAGCCCCTCGGCCACGATCTCCAGCCGGGGCGCCACATGCGCCCAGTCGTCAAGGGCTGCCTGCAGGGTGCGGGCGATGTGGCCGACCTCGGAATAGCGGGTCAGGTCCTTGGACACGACCACCAGTTTTCCGTCGCGGGTGCGGTCCTTGAGTGTTGCCAGTTTCATGCGTTTCTCTTCCCTTGATTGAGTGGTTCGCGTCTGAGCTTATTTGGTGCCCGGCGTGCCGTCGAACTTCTTTTCAAGGTCATCCCAGCAATCGATGTAATCGTCCTGCAATGGCGCTTCGTGCGCGGCAAATTCGGTCAGGTGCTGCGGGAAGCGCGTTTCGAACATGAAGCTCATGGTGTTGTCGAGCTTCTCGGCCTTCAGATCGGCATTGGACGCACCTTCGAAGGCGTTGCGGTCCGGTCCGTGCGGCAGCATCATGTTGTGCAGGCTGATGCCGCCCGGCACGAAGCCCTGCGGCTTGGCATCATACTGGCCATAAATATTGCCCATCAGCTCGCTCATGATGTTGCGATGATACCAGGGCGGGCGGAACGTGTTTTCGGCCACCATCCAGCGCTCTCGGAACAGCACGAAATCGATGTTGGCAGTGCCCGGCACGCCGGAGGGCGCGGTCAGCACGGTGAAGATCGACGGGTCGGGATGATCAAACAGGATTGAGCCGACCGGGCAATAGGTGCGCAGGTCGTATTTCACCGGAGCGTAGTTGCCGTGCCAAGCGACGACATCCAGCGGCGAATGGCCGATCTCGGTGACATGGAACTGGCCGCACCACTTGACGGTAACGGTGGATGGAACCTCGCGGTCCTCGTACCAGGCAACCGGCGTCTTGAAATCGCGGCGGTTGGCCATGCAGTTGGCACCGATCGGGCCACGGCCCGGAAGCTCGAACTTCTGGCCGTAATTCTCGCAGACAAAGCCGCGTGCCGGGCCTTCCAGCACTTCCACCCGGTACAGCATGCCGCGCGGTATGATGGCGATTTCCTTGGGCTCAAGATCGATCCGTCCAAGCTCGGTTGAGAACCGCAGGCGGCCCTGCTGCGGCACGATCAGCAATTCGCTGTCGGCGGAGTAGAAATAGGCATCCTCCATCGACTTGGTGGCGAGATAGACATGGGTCGCCATGCCGACCTGCGTGTTCACATCGCCCGCCGTCGTCCTGGTGCGCATGCCGGTCAGCCAGTCGTAGTCAGCATTGGCATCGACCGGGATCGGATCCCAGCGATACTGGCCGAGGCTGATCACGTCATCCTTTATGTGAGGGGCTGATTTCCAGTAGGGCAGATCGATCTTGCGGTAGCGCGACGAATGCTTGACCGAAGGGCGGATGCGATAGCACCAGGTGCGTTCGTTCTGGTGACTGGGCGCGGTGAAGGCGGTGCCAGACAGCTGTTCGCCATAGAGGCCGTAATTGCATTTCTGGGGCGAGTTCATGCCCTGCGGCAGCGCGCCGGGCAGTGCCTCGGTCTCGAAATCATTGCCGAAGCCCGGCATGTAGGCGAGCACGTCATTGGCGGCATCAAGCCGCTTTGAATGGAGCGTCATGGCTCTCTCCCTCAGGTTCGGCGCATTTCTGTCAGCTCTTGCGCTCTGTTGGGTGCATGCGTAATAGTTGAAAATGTAACTATCAACAGGGCAAGATGATGACGGACACAAAAACCGGCAGGCAGGATGCACCTTTGGTGCTGGAGGCCTTCCTGCCCTACCGGCTGAACCGGCTGGCCGATCTGGTGAGCCGGGACTTCGCCCGCATCTACAAGGACCGCCACGGCATGACCCGGCCGGAATGGCGGGTGCTTGCCTCGCTCGGCCAGTTCGGACAAGCGACCGCCAGCGACATCGTGGCCCATTCCTCGCAGCACAAGACCAAGGTAAGCCGCGCGGTGACGGCGCTCGAACAGCGGGGCTGGCTGAAGCGGGAGACCGACGAGGCCGACCGGCGATCCGAGCACCTGACGCTGACCAAGGCCGGGCTTCGTGCCTATGGCGAGATGGCGGTGCTGGCTCGCACCTATGAGGACCGTTACATGGCGGGCCTTGGCGAGAAGGAACGCCGCGCCATCCTGGCCGGGCTGGATGCGATGGAAGCGGGATTTGTGGCAGGCGTGAAATGAACGACAAGGTGACGATCTATGAGGCTATCGGCGGCATGGCCCCGATCGAGGCCTTGACGCATCGGTTCTACGAATTGATGGACACGCTGCCGGAAGCCCGGGCCGTGCGCGCCATCCACCCGGCGGATCTGACGGACAGCCGCGACAAGCTGACCGAATACCTCGCCATGTGGACCGGCGGCCCGCAGACCTTCATCGAAAAGCGCGGCGCGCCAATGCTGCGTGCCCGGCATTTGCCCTTTGCCGTCGGCACAGCGGAAATCGAGGGCTGGCTCCTCTGCTTCCGCCAAGCGCTTGACGAGAGCATCGAGAACGAAATGGTGCGCGAACTGATGTGGTCGAACATCGAGCGCCTCGGCCACCACATGCGAAACAAGGAAGGCTAGCGGATATCACCCTCGCCCTTCGAGGCTCCCCTTCGCTTTGCTCCGGCTCGCACCTCAGGATGAGGGTGAAGAGGCCGGTGCCTTTCATGTCATTCCTCATCCTTGTATTACGCAGCAGGCGGCTTCGAAAGACGAGGAATGACAGCTTCCCTTGCACTGGCCCGCCTACCCCGAATCCCTGTATCCTTTCCGGATGCGCATTCACCAGCTTTCCGAAACCGTCATCAACCAGATTGCCGCCGGCGAGGTCGTCGAGCGGCCGGCCTCGGTCGTCAAGGAACTGGTGGAAAATGCACTGGACGCCGGTGCGACCCATGTGGAAGTGGTGGCGGCAGGCGGAGGCCTGTCGCTGATCCGCGTCACTGACAACGGCTTTGGCATGGCGCCGGACGAACTGCCATTGGCGGTGTCGCGCCATTGCACCTCCAAGCTCTCGGACGACATTTTCGACATCCGCTCGCTTGGTTTCCGGGGCGAGGCGCTGCCCTCCATAGGCTCGGTGGCGCGGCTCACCATCCGCTCGCGCACGGCAGCGGCCGAAGGCGCATCCGAGATCGTGGTCG
>JBGSQC010000235.1:0-3835 GCA_041738295.1 Zhengella sp.
GGCTCTACCTGAAGGATCCCGGCGGGCTGGTGACGCCGGAGCGCGCCCGCACCCTGATCCCGGCGCTGAAGGCCGTGATGGGCACCATGGTGCTGGAGTTCCATTCCCATTGCACCATCGGGCTTGCGCCCTTCTCCTATCTGGACGCGGCGGAAGCCGGGGCGTCCACGCTGCACACTGCGTCGTCATCGGCTGCCAACGGCACCTCTCAGCCTGCCATGACACCGACGATCCGCAATTTGCGCGATCTCGGTTTTTCGGTCGACATGGACGGCGAGGCGGTGGCGGAAATCGACAGCTACTTTACCGCGCTCGCCCTGACCGAAGGGCTGGAGCATGGCGTGCCGGGCGAGTTCGACCGTGCCTATTTCCGCCACCAGATGCCAGGCGGCATGATGGGCACGATGAAGCGGCAGCTGGCAGAAACGAAACGCCTGCATCTGCTCGACAAGGTGCTGGAAGAAGTAGAGCGCGTTCGCGCCGATCTCGGCTATCCGATCATGGTGACGCCGTTCAGCCAGGTGGTCGGCACGCAGGCGCTGCTGAATGTCGTCTCCGGCAAGCGCTACGAGACCGTGCCCGACGAAGTGACGCGCTATGTGCTTGGCCGCTTTGGCCAGCCTGCCATGCCGCTGGACGGAGAGGTCGAAGACCGCATCCGCTCGTCAAAGCGCGCGAAGGAACTGGAAGCCGAGCCGCATATGGCCTCGCTTGACGAATTGCGCCAGCGCATCGGCAAACACTGTTGCGACGAGGAGTTCCTGCTGCGTGCCGTCATGCCCGCCGACCAGGTGGATGCGATGGTGGCTGAAGGCCCGGCGCAACGCAGTTATGATCCTGCCACAAGGCCGGCGATGGATCTGATCCGTGAGCTGACCAGGCGCAAGGATCTTTCCTCCGTCAAGGTTTCCAAGCCCGGCTTCACGCTGGAACTGAAGGGAGCGCAATGATGGGCAATCGAACGATCCGCGCTGCAGTGTTCGACATCGACGGCACGCTCGCCATGATGGACAAGGACAAGGGCAGCTACATCGCCCTGCCCGGTGCGATCGAGGCGCTGGCCTCCTGCCGGGCTTCAGGCCGTCCCGCTGTTGCCTACACCAACGGCACTTTCTTTCCGCCTGAGCATTATTACCCGCTCTTGGCCGCCGCCGGATTGCATCTCGATCCCGGCCACATCCTGACGCCGGGCGCGGTTGCCGCCCATGTGCTGAAGAAAAAGGGCTATCGACGCATCATGGTGCTGGGCGCTGACGGCACGCGCCTGCCGCTCGCGCAAGCCGGCATCGAGGTGGTGGAACCAAGGCCGGAGGCAGGCGTGGTGGACGCCATCATGCTCGGCTGGACGAAGGATTTTGGCGCGCGCGACGTGGAGGCGCTCTGCACAACAATCTGGGACCATGGCGTGCCGGTCTATGCGGCGTCGGTTGCGCCCTATTTCGCCTCCGCCAAGGGCCGCATGCTGGGCATTTCCGGCGCGGTGGCGGCCATGGTGGAATATACGACCGGCTCCAGGGCGACCGTTCTCGGCAAGCCATCGGCCTTCGGGCTGGAGATGATTGCCGACCTGACCGGCGCTTCACCGGAAGAAATGATCGTCATCGGCGATGATCCGAAGCTCGAAATCCGCATGGCGCGGCGGGCCGATGCGCTTGCCGTCGGCGTCACGACCGGTATTGTCGATGCGGCGGGTTTCCTCGCCGCGCCGCAAGACGAGCGGGCGCAATTTGTCATTGGCAGCCTTGAGGGGTTGGCCGCGCAGGAGTGGTTCCAATGAGCGACAGGATGATCCGGGAGGGCGATGTGCTCTGGCAGGCCTCGCCGGAGCGCAAGGCCGCAGCCGAGATCACCCGCTTCCTTGGTTGGCTGGCAGATCGCGGCCAGCGCTTCGACGGCTACATGGACCTGTGGCGCTGGTCGGTTTCGGACCCTGCCGCCTTCTGGCATGCGATCTGGGATTATTTCGAGATCATCCATGACGGCACGATCAACGAGGTGATGACCTCCGACCCGATGCCGCGCACCCGCTGGTTCACCGGCACGAAACTGAACTATGCCGAGCATGTGCTGCGCCACGAGGGGGACGCCGCGCCGGGCGACACCATGCTCGATCATTCCAGCGAGTTGCATGATCCGGCCTCGATGAGCTGGGCGGAAGTGGGGGCCAAGGTGCGCAAGCTTGCCACGCGCCTGCGCGCCATGGGGATTGCGCCCGGCGACCGTGTCGTCGCCTACATGCCCAACATCCCGGAAACCGTGATCGCCATGCTGGCGACCACCTCCATCGGGGCCGTCTGGTCGTCGGCGGCGCCGGAATTCGGGGCGCAGACCGTCATCGACCGCTTCGCGCAGATCGAGCCGAAGCTCGTCTTCGCCGTCAACGGCTACCGCTATGGCGGCAAGGATTTCGACCGTTCCGCCGACCTTGAGAGGATCCTGCCGGAACTGACCGAAGCCAAGCATCTCGTCATGCTCGATTATCTGCCCGGCGTTCGCCGCCCTGCCTTCAAGGGCGAGACCCAGGGCTGGGACGATCTCTTCACCGGGCCTGCGGTGGCGCGGGCGGACTTCCGCTATGAGCGCGTGGCGTCCGATCATCCGCTGTGGATCCTTTATTCGTCGGGCACCACCGGCCTGCCGAAGCCCATCGTGCACGGCCATCACGGCATTGTCCTGGAGCACTGCAAGTCGGCGGCCTTCCATCTCGCGCTGCCGCGGGGCGGGGCCTATTTCTGCTATTCCACCACCGGCTGGATGGTGTGGAACACGCTGATGCTCGGGCCGCTGATGCGCGGGCGCGCGGTGCTTTATGACGGCCACCCGGCCTGGCCGGATGCCGGCCAGCTCTGGCGGATCATGGAGCGCAGCCGCGTCAGTTTCTTTGGCGTGTCGCCCACCTTCATGCAGATCGTGCGCGCCCAAGGCGTGCGCCCGGCCAGGGATTTCGACATCTCGTCGCTCTGCTGCCTGCTGCTGACCGGTTCGCCGGCAACGCCGGAAATCCTTGCCTGGATCCAGGCGGAGGTCGGCGCCGACCTTTACGCCACTTCGCAATCGGGCGGCACGGAGGTTTGCTCCGGCCTGCTTGCCGGATCGGAATTGCTGCCCGCGCGGGCCGGGGAAATCCAGTGCCCGGCGCTCGGCTGCGATGCCTGCGCCTTTGACGAGGAAGGCCGCGAGATCATCGGCGAAGTGGGCGAACTGGTGGTGCGCAAGCCCATGCCCTCCATGCCGCTTTATTTCTGGGGCGACACGGATTTCGCCCGCTACACCGACAGCTATTTCGACGTCTATCCCGGCATCTGGCGCCATGGCGACCGCGTGCGCTTCACGCCCCATGGCGGCTCCTATGTGCTGGGGCGCTCGGACGCGACGCTGAACCGCTTTGGCGTGCGCATCGGCTCGGCGGAAATCTACCGCACCATGGAAGCCGTTCCGGGCGTCGCCGACAGCCTGATCGTCTGCATCGAGGAGGCCGGTGGCGGCTATTTCATGCCGCTCTTTGTCGAGATGGCCGAGGGCAAGCAGCTCACCGAAGAGATGAAGGCAGAGATCGTCAGGCGGCTGAAGACCGAGCGCAGCCCGCGCCATGTGCCGGATGTCATCATCGCGGTGCCGCAGGTGCCGATGACGCTGACCGGCAAGAAGATGGAAGTGCCGGTGCGCAAACTGCTGCTCGGCCTGCCCGCCTCCAAGGTCGCCAGCAAGGACGCCATGCGCAACCCCGCCGCGCTCGACTGGTTTGCGGAGTTTGCGAAGGCGAGGCGCGCGGCAACGGTGCCCGGCTCCGAGAAGCCAGCGTGACAACGACCAAAATCCCCCTCACCGCCTCGCT
>JBGSQC010000247.1:0-5183 GCA_041738295.1 Zhengella sp.
TCACGCCGCCTCACCGGCAGCGTGCTTGGCGCGGCCAAACAGCATCGGCCCGGCCGCCAGCAATGCGCCCCCGGTGATGAGAAGGCAGGCGGCAAGGATGATCCAGGTGGGTTCGGCCCGCCCGGCCAGGATGAGGATGACAGTGGAGATCAGCGGCGCGCCATAGGAGGCCGCGCCCAGAACCTGGATGTTGCCGCGCTTGACGCCATGATCCCAGAGATAAAAGGCCGCCCCCACCGGCATCAGGCCGAGGCCCACCACCGCCAGCCACTGGCCAGACCCTTGCGGCCAGACCGTTTCCTCCAGCAGCCCGTGGGCGGCCAGCGACAGCAGCGCCGTCGCCGCGCAAAAGCCGGTTACCGGATCTGTCGGCACAGCGGCAAAGCGGCGCGACATCAGCGAATAGAAGGCCCAGAGAAAGGCGCAGGTCAGCGCCATGGCGTAACCATAGCCATACTGAGCATCAAGGCTGAGGCCCGCGCCCTTGGTGACGATCAGCGCCGTTCCGGCCAGCCCCATCAAGGTTCCGGCGATGTGATGGAGTCCGAGCTTCTCGCCCGGCAGAAGCGCGGAACCGGCCACGATGAACAGCGGCCAGAGATAGGCGATCAGGCTCGCCTCGACGGCTGGCGCATTCCTGAGTGCGGTGAAATAGAAAAAATGATAGCCGAACAGCCCGCCAATGCCGAGAAGCGCTGCCTTCCATGGCACGATGAGGTCGGATACCGGACGCTTGCGCACCACCAGCATGGCGACCCCGACAAGCGTGCCGATACCGAAGGTCAGGGCGGAAAGCAGGAAGGGCGGCACCGCGCCGGAGGCTGCCGTGAAAAGGGCAAGCAAGGCCCACATGACGACAGCCAGAAAGCCGGCAAGCGTTGCGCGTCCCATCGATCCCTCGCCGGGCCGCGCCTTGTCTGCCGGCAGCCCTTTCCTCAGCGGACCATGGAGAACTTCGTCGCGGTGATGTCCAACTGGCCCAGATATGTCTGGACGCTAGCTTTAAGCGGGCCATAAACACCTGTCGAGCCGTTCTGCGCAAAGGTGATGGAAATCCCGTTGCTGGTGCGCAGGAACTCGATCGACTTCTGACCCTTGCGGTAGCCGGAAATCGGCACGAACTTGGCCGCGCACGTCACCGTTTCGCCCTTGAAGCCCGGCACCTGGGCGGAAGCAACGCGCGGATTGGAGAGCTGCAGGTCAAGCCGCATCTTGCCGTCAAACACGCGGAGCGTCCGGTTGCAAACATCATTGAGCGAATTGGCCTTGACGATGGCAGCCGTCAGCGGATCGGCGACGGCGCGCATGTGGGCCTCTTCCACCGGAACATAGCTTTTGCGCATCTTGGGCTTCGGCGTGACATTGGCGCTGACCACATTGCCGCCCGAAAACACCAGCGCCGACTTCGACTTCTTGTCGCCCGACACGTAATTCAGCGAATAGGTCTTGGACTGCGCACCGGCATCGGTGAACACGCCTTCGACGCGGCTGTTGGCGACCGTCTTGTCAAAGATGCGCGCGATACCCGCACTGCGCAGCTCGCCGTCGACGCGATAGGCGTCACCGCTGATCACCGTCTTGAAGGAGGACTGGCCAAGCGGCAGGCCCATCATCGAGATCGAATAATCGCTGAGAAAGGTCTTGGACGTTTCAAGCGACTGGCCGGAAACGGTACCTGTGGCAAGCAGGCAGGCAGCAAGCGGAAGGGCGCGGGTCAGCTTCAACGGAGTTATTCCTCATGATGGGTCCCGGCGGCGGCCGGTCGGATGTGTCACGATTGTGTCCATGCAGGATAATTCCGGCGAAGTTGTGAAAGCGTTGCGCTGTTTTCGATGCCGGAACGGGCCGGGCTTGCGCTTGAGCATTGCGGCACTTGGGCTATGATGCACCTGTGAGGATCAGGGAGATCGCCAAATGGTCATGCGTCGTCGTGAGTTCCTGACCTTGGCCAGCACTCTGGGCGCAAGCCTTGCCTTGGGTGGACCTGCCCTGGCAGCCGGGGAGCCGCGACCGGGCGGAACACTGAAAATCAGGATGAAGCTGCCCGAGGGCAAGGACCCACGCAGCTATGACTGGCATGAGGTGGCCAATGTATCGCGCGGCTGGCTGGAATATCTTGTGCGCTACCGGCGCGACGGCGTGATCGAACCGCAATTGCTGGAAAGCTGGACTGTGTCGCCTGATGCGCGGACCTATGTCCTGAAGCTGCGCCCCGGTGTGGTGTGGAACAATGGGGACGACTTCACCGCCAGCGATGTTGCTTTCAATTTCAATCGCTGGTGCGATCAGACGGCACAAGCAAACTTCATGGCATTCCGCTTGTCCGCCTTGGTTGACAGCACGACTCGCAAGGCCGCCAAGGGGGCGATCGAAACGCCCGACCGGTTGACCGTTCGCCTCAACCTGTTGAAGCCGGACGTGACGCTTCTGGCTACACTGTCGGAATTTCCCGCTGCAGTCATGCACCCTTCATGGGTGGACGGTGATCCCTTCGCGGGTTCCATCGGCACCGGTCCATACATCCTGGACAGCTGGAAGCCCGGTGTCAACGCTGTCTTGGTGCGCAATCGCCGGCACCGCTGGAGGAACGAGGGCAATGGGGCATGGCTGGATCGCATCGAGTTCGTTGATATTTCTGACGAAGACACAGCGCTGGCAGCCCTCGTTTCAGGCGAAATCGACATGCTGGACACCACGCCAACGGATTTCGTGCGTGAACAGGAGCTGAAATCCTTCAGCCTCTCGGAAGTGCTGACGGCCTCGACACTGGTCTTCCGCTTCAACGTTGAAGCCGAGGTCAATGGCAAGCGCATCTATGCCGACCGAAGGGTTCGCCAGGCGCTTTCACTGGCCTGCGACAATGCGGTGGTGACCGAGTTGGCCATGAAGGGGCTGGCCATGCCGGCAGAGAACCACCATGTTTGCCCCATTCACCCGGATTATGCGCCCCTTCCGCCGCTCGCTTCCGACAAGGGCAAGGCGCTTGGGCTGCTGCGCGAGGCCGGGATGGCCGATGTGGAACATGAGCTGATCTCGGTCGATGTTGACTGGATCAGTCGCTCAAGCGACGTCGTGGCTGATGAGATGCGCGCCGCTGGCATCAAGATCAAGCGGACGACGCTGCCGGGTTCCACTTTCTGGAACGACTGGACCAAATATCCGTTCTCGGCAACCAATTGGAACATGCGGCCCTTCGCAACCCAGATCCTGGGCCTTGCCTATCGCACGGACGAAGCCTGGAACGAGACCCGCTTCTCGAGCCGCCGTTTCGATGCGCTTCTTGACGAGGCAAACGCAATTTTCGATCCGGTGAAGCGCAGCAGCCTGGTTGCGGAAATGGAGACGATCCTCCAGCAGGAGGCAGTCATCATCCAGCCCTATTGGCTGACGCTTTACCGGCACGCGCATCCGCGCGTTCGCGGCGCTGAAGTCCATCCGCTCAA
Source organism: Zhengella sp. (assembly GCA_041738295.1). Taxonomy (GTDB): domain Bacteria; phylum Pseudomonadota; class Alphaproteobacteria; order Rhizobiales; family Rhizobiaceae; genus Zhengella. The sequence continues at coordinate 3,444 of JBGSQC010000247.1, forward strand.
TGAAATCCATCTCGACCGGATCTGGATCGAAAGCTAACCGCCGACGCGCTTGATCGCTTCGGCAGAGGCCCGCCAGCCACTGTCCGCCGCACGCCTGTACCATTGCCGCGCCAGTTCCGCATTGGCGGGCATGCCGATCCCCAACTCGTGAATGCGGGCAATGGCATGCATGGAGGGCGCATGGCCCTTGTCTGCGGCTTGGCCATAAAGCGTGGTAGCAGCAGGAATGTCGCCGCTCATATAGGCTGCGAGCGCGGCGCGCGACAAATCGTCCACCGACCGGCCGTCGCGTATTGCCGTACTGGTCGCCTTGCTGTCATCGACCTTGGCCACGGCAACCGGCGGGACATCGCTCAGCTTTGCCATCCGGTCGCGCGCCAGCGGCAGGTACAGGCTGCCGGGATGGGCCTCGATGAAGGCTGCGAAATCGCGCGGATCCTCGCTCGCCTCGATCCGTCTCCACTCGGCGGCCTGCGCACGCAGCCCGGCAAGCTCGTCATCGCCATCCTGCTTCTTGAAGTAGAACTTGCCCAGCAGGCCGGAACTGGTGAACGGCAATTGCTTCTGGTCGGTCGCTTTGTAGACGTCGAGGCGCACATCGGTCATCAATTCCGATATCTCGACATTGGGCCGGCGGATGTGCTTCAGCAGCGCCGAGGTGAAGGGGCTGTTGCGGTCCTCTCCATCCAGCGCGACATTGTTGGGCGACGTGGCAAAGGCGATGAACATCCCGTCCGACGCATCCGACACCCGCGCCAGCCCGCGCGCCTGAGTGCCGCCGATGCTGCGCGCCAAACCGCGCGAAAGCGGATTGTCACGGCAAGCATCAAGGAAGACCAGGATCGTCTTGGCCTCGCGTTCCATCTGGCGCAGCACGAAATCAAGCGAAACCGTCTCGAAATCGAGATCGGCCTTGGCCTCGATTTGCGAATCCTTCGGCACGATGTAGTTGACGCCGTCAACCTGGATGGCATGCCCCGCGTAGAAGAGCAGCGCGACCTCGGCACCGGCAAGTGCCTTGCTGAAGTCCCGGATTTTCGCCTGGAAGCCGGTCTTGGTCAGATCGTTCCCGGCCACCACTTCGAAGTCGAGATCACGCAGGACAGCGGCGACATCTTCGGCATCATTGCGCGGATTCTTCAGCTTGGGGAAGGTGTCATAGTCCGAATTGCCGATCACCAGCGCCACCCTCGTGGCGGCATGGACAGGCGCTGCCATCAGGCAGGCGAGGCAAACAAGGACGAACACACGTCTTGCATCGGCGAAAAGGCGGATCATGGCGCGGCGTCACCCTCCGGCAGTTTTTTTGACGGCAGACCCAAGGTACAGGGCATTGCGGCATTTCGCCAGAACCCAAAGCGGGTATCTGCGCGCAGGCAAGGACGATACCCCGCCCGTTTGCCCGGTGAATCGGCCCGCAGGGTTGACGCCTAGGCCCTTTGACACTATGGAACCCCTGCAATCCCCACGAGGTCACCTTGAGGTCGCCACGCGGTCCGTCCGGATCGTTGAAACGCCCATGAGTTGGCCATCGAAAGAAACGAACGAAAAGGTGATACCATGTCCCGTGCCTGCGAACTGACCGGCAAAGCCGTGATGACTGGCAACAATGTCAGCCATGCCAACAACAAGACCCGCCGCCGCTTCCTCCCCAATCTCGTCCAGGTGACGCTGATGTCGGAAGCCATGGGCCAGAGCTACCGCCTGCGCATTTCCGCCAACGCCCTGCGTTCGGTCGAG
>JBGSQC010000263.1:0-8446 GCA_041738295.1 Zhengella sp.
GCAGTTCCCGCCGGCACCGGGCACCGAGGCAACGGTTACCGATCCGAATGCGCCCGCTGAAACCAGCACGCAGGTGGCCGTGGCCACCCCGCCGCCGGCCTCCAGCCCGGCCATCTCCAAGAACGGCCTCGTCGGCAACTGGAATGCCAACGCTGCCGGCGCCTCCTGCCAGATGTTCCTGACGCTTACCAAATATGGCAATGGTTCGCGCGGCGGCACGCGTGGCTGCTCCGGCGACATGGCCAATGTGCGCGGCTGGGATGTCAACGGGTCGCAGCTCGTCCTGTATGACGAGAGTGGCAACACGATCGCCCGCCTCTATTCCAGCGGTTCGGAAAAGCTGAACGGCCAGACGACCTCCGGCCAGGCTGTATCCGTTTCCCGCTGACACGCCGTAAAACCGTCCATCCAGGGTCCGCAGCATGAGCGATGCCATCCGGCCGGGCCATCAAAAGGTTCGCCAGCGCTATGACCATCTGGTCGAGACGGGCCAGTTGGAGCCGGTTGCCGAACAGCTGCGCATTGCCGGATTGCTCGACGACCTGACCGACCGGCTGGCGGAAAAGCGGCTCCAGCGCAAATCTTCGGCGCTGGGCTGGATGTTTGCCCGCAAGAAGCCCGAACCGGTGCGCGGGCTCTATCTTCATGGCGGGGTCGGGCGCGGCAAGACCATGCTGATGGACATGTTCTTCGAACTGGTCCCGGTTCGGCGCAAGCGGCGCGCCCATTTCAACGATTTCATGGCCGACATTCATGACCGCATCGGACGGCACCGGGCTGCGCTGAAGGCCGGAACCGCCAAAGGGGATGATCCGATCCCGCCGGTTGCCGCAGCGGTGGCGGATGAAAGCTGGCTGATCTGCTTTGACGAATTCACCGTCACCGACATTGCCGATGCGATGATCCTCAGCCGGCTGTTTTCGGCCCTGTTCGAGCGCGGCGTGGTGCTGGTCGCCACCTCCAACGTGGCCCCCCAGAACCTTTACAAGGACGGGCTGAACCGCCCGCTGTTCACGCCTTTCCTGGCCACGCTTGCGCGATACACGGACGTGATCGACGTGGATATCGACACGGATTTCCGCCTGCGGGCGCTGGACAAGCTGCCGGTCTATGTTCTGGGTACCGACGACAAGGCACGTGGGCTGATGGATGCAGCCTGGGCCGGGCTGTGCGCGGGCAAGTCCGTCGAACCGGTCAAGCTGGCGGTGAAAGGGCGAACCATCGAGGTGGAACAGGCCTGCGGAGCATCAGCGCGGTTTTCCTTTGCCGAGCTTTGCCAGAAGCCGCTTGGCGCGCGGGACTATTTGGCCATTGCCGGGCATTTCGAGCGGATCATGATCGACGGCATTCCCCAGATGGGGCTGGAAAACCGCAACGAGGCCAAGCGGTTCATCCTGCTGATCGACACGCTGTATGACAAGCACATCCACTTGATCGTTTCTGCAGCCAAGGGACCAACGGAGCTTTACACCGCGACCAGCGGCACCGAGCGCTTCGAGTTCGACCGGACCGCCTCGCGCCTGATCGAGATGCAGAGCGCGCAGTGGCTTGCCGGGATGCAGGGGCTGGCGGAAAAACAGGACGCCTGAGCCGCGACAAGCATCTGTTGCTTCGCCGGATTCCCGCTGCCTTGGCCTCCGCATGAACCCGCTTTCGGCATTTCCGGCAAGAATACGACAACAATGGTGCCATAAACTTTGACTTTTACGTAAGTTATTTAAATCTCAAACGATTGAATTTCTTCATAACCAAAGAATCGGTTGAAAATTTCGGCGGCAGGCTCTATGCGACCGTTGGCCACAGGGGACACTGCATTCCCCGGCTTTGGATCACTCCGCCGTGTCCACACCAGATGGATGTCTGACGCGGCAGTACATAGGGATGAGAATTCATGGCACGCAACAAGATCGCTCTCATCGGTTCCGGCATGATCGGCGGCACGCTCGCCCACATGATCGGCCTGAAGGAACTGGGCGATGTCGTCCTGTTCGACATCGCGGAAGGTGTTCCGCAGGGCAAGGGTCTCGACATCGCCGAGTCTGCACCGGTTGACGGCTTTGACGCCCGCTTCACCGGCGCCAATGATTATTCCGCGATCGAGGGTGCCGATGTCTGCATCGTCACCGCCGGCGTGCCGCGCAAGCCGGGCATGAGCCGCGACGATCTTCTGGGCATCAACCTCAAGGTCATGGAGCAGGTCGGAGCCGGCATCAAGAAATATGCCCCGAACGCCTTCGTGATCTGCATCACCAACCCGCTCGACGCGATGGTCTGGGCGCTGCAGAAGTTCTCCGGCCTGCCGAAGAACAAGGTGGTCGGCATGGCCGGCGTGCTGGACTCCGCCCGTTTCCGTCACTTCCTGGCTGATGAATTCGGCGTGTCGGTCGAGGACGTCTCGGCGATGACGCTGGGCGGCCATGGCGACGACATGGTTCCGATGATCCGCTACTCCACCGTGGCCGGCATTCCGCTGCCCGACCTGGTCAAGATGGGCTGGACCTCCAAGGAGAAGCTCGACGCCATCGTGGAACGTACCCGCAAGGGCGGCGGCGAGATCGTGGCGCTGCTCAAGACCGGCTCGGCCTATTATGCGCCCGCCTCCTCTGCCATTTCGATGGCCGAAGCCTATCTCAAGGACAAGAAGCGCGTGTTGCCTTGCGCCGCCTATCTCAATGGCGAGTATGGCGTGAAGGACATGTATGTCGGCGTCCCGACCGTGATCGGTGCCGGTGGCGTCGAGCGCATTGTCGAGATCGAGTTCACCAAGGCCGAAGAGAAGATGTTCGAGACTTCGGTGGCAGCGGTTGCCGGGCTTTGCGAAGCCTGCGCCGTCATCGCCCCGCAGCTGAAGTCCTGATCCCAGCCAAGAAAGATCCGTTCCCATGAACATTCATGAATATCAGGGCAAGCAGGTCCTGAAGGCCTATGGTGCGCCGGTTGCCGAAGGCGTGGCCATCATGGACGCTTCCGAAGCTGCCGCCGCAGCCAAGTCGCTGCCCGGCCCGCTTTACGTCGTCAAGTCGCAGATCCATGCCGGTGGCCGTGGCAAGGGCAAGTTCAAGGAACTGCCCGCCGATGCCAAGGGCGGCGTGCGCCTTGCCTTCTCGATTGACGAGGCTGTCGCCCATGCCAACGAGATGCTGGGCAACACGCTGGTGACCAAGCAGACCGGCCCTGCCGGCAAGCAGGTCAACCGCCTCTATATCGAGGACGGCGCGGACATCGACCGCGAGCTTTACCTCTCGATCCTGGTGGACCGCACGGTCGGCCGCAACGCCTTCGTGGTTTCCACCGAAGGCGGCATGGACATCGAGGCGGTTGCCGAGCACACGCCGGAAAAGATCATCACGGTCGCCATCGACCCTGATACCGGCGTGACTTCTGCCGATTGCGCCACGCTGTGCGATGCGCTGAAGCTGGAAGGCCAGGCCCGCGAAGACGCGACCGCACTCTTCCCGATCCTCTACAAGGCCTATGTCGAGAAGGACATGAGCCTGCTCGAGATCAACCCGCTGATTGTCATGAAGAATGGCCGCGTGCGCGTTCTCGATGCCAAGGTCTCCTTCGACAACAACGCGCTGTTCCGCCATGACGACATGCTGGCGCTGCGTGACACGACCGAAGAAGACGAAAAGGAAATCGAGGCCTCCAAATATGACCTCGCCTATGTCGCGCTCGACGGCAACATCGGCTGCATGGTCAATGGTGCCGGCCTTGCCATGTCGACCATGGACATCATCAAGCTCTACGGCGCTGAGCCGGCGAACTTCCTCGATGTCGGCGGCGGCGCTTCCAAGGAAAAGGTCACGGCTGCCTTCAAGATTATCACTGCCGATCCGGCGGTGAAGGGCATCCTGGTCAACATCTTCGGCGGCATCATGAAGTGCGATGTCATTGCCGAGGGCGTGATCGCTGCGGTCAAGGAAGTGGGCCTCACGGTGCCGCTGGTTGTCCGCCTCGAAGGCACCAATGTCGAACTCGGCAAAAAGATCATCAATGAGAGCGGTCTCAATGTGATCTCGGCGAACGATCTCGACGACGCCGCGCAGAAAATCGTCGCCGCCGTAAAGGGAGCCTGAGAGCCATGTCCATTCTCATCAACAAAGACACCAAGGTTCTCGTCCAGGGCCTGACCGGCAAGACCGGTACGTTCCACACCGAGCAGGCGCTGGCCTATCACGGCACGCAAATGGTCGGTGGCATCCATCCGAAAAAGGGTGGCGAGACCTGGGAAGGCGCCAAGGGTGAAAAGCTGCCGATCTTCGCATCGGTTGCCGAAGGCAAGAAGGCGACCGACGCCAATGCGTCCGTGGTCTATGTGCCGCCGGCAGGCGCGGCTGCCGCGATCATCGAGGCCATCGAGGCCGAGATCCCGCTGATCATCTGCATCACCGAAGGCATCCCGGTGCAGGACATGGTCAAGGTCAAGGCGATCCTCGACAAGTCGGCCTCGCGCCTCATCGGCCCGAACTGCCCCGGCGTGCTGACGCCCAACGAATGCAAGATCGGCATCATGCCGGGCAACATCTTCAAGAAGGGCTCGGTCGGCATCCTTTCGCGCTCCGGCACGTTGACCTACGAAGCGGTGTTCCAGACCACCAATGAGGGCCTCGGCCAGTCGACGGCTGTCGGCATCGGCGGCGACCCGGTCAAGGGCACCGAGTTCATCGACATGCTCGACCTGTTCCTGGACGATCCGGAAACCGAGAGCATCATCATGATCGGCGAGATCGGCGGTTCGGCAGAAGAAGAAGCCTCCGAATGGTTGATCGAGCAGGCCAGGCTTGGCCGCAAAAAGCCGATGGCAGGCTTCATCGCCGGCCGCACGGCCCCTCCCGGCCGCACCATGGGCCATGCCGGCGCGGTGATTTCCGGCGGCAAGGGTGGCGCGGAAGACAAGATCGCGGCGATGGAAGCCGCCGGTATCCGCGTTTCGCCGTCGCCAGCCCGCCTAGGCAAGACGCTGGTGGAAGTGCTGAAGGGCTGAAGCCCCAAGACCAAAGGCCGGGCGGCGCGACCGCCCGGCAATCTTTTCAAGAGGGAATGCTTGCGGACAGGGCGCTTTTCCCAGCCGGACGTCCGCATCACAAGGAGCCGGGGACAACCCGGAAAAGCCCATGGCACGCAACGATCAGGCCAATGACATTTTCGAGCAGACCTCGTTCCTCTATGGCGGCAATGCCGACTATATCGACGAGCTCTATGCTTCCTACCAGAATGATCCGTCCTCGGTGAACGCGGAGTGGCGCGAGTTTTTCGCTGCCCTTGGTGACGATGCGGGCGACGTGAAGAAGAATGCGCAAGGCGCTTCCTGGGCCAAGCCCAATTGGCCGCAGGCCGCCAATGGCGAGCTGATCTCGGCGCTGGACGGCAACTGGGCCTCCATCGAAAAGGTGGTCGAAAAGAAGATCAAGGCGAAGGCCGAGGACAAGGGCCAGCCGGTTTCCGGCGAGGACGTGCTGCGCCAGACGCGCGATTCGGTGCGCGCCATCATGATGATCCGCGCCTACCGCATGCGCGGCCATCTGCATGCCGATCTTGATCCGCTAAAGATCGCCAGCGTCAAGGAAGACTACAACGAATTGTCGCCGGAGGCCTATGGCTTCACCCCGGCCGACTATGACCGGCCGATCTTCATCGACCATGTTCTGGGTCTGGAATTCGCCACCATCAACGAGATGCTGGCGATCCTCAAGCGCACCTATTGCTCGACCATGGCAGTCGAGTTCATGCACATCTCCAATCCTGAAGAAAAGGCTTGGATCCAGGAGCGCATCGAGGGCCCAAACAAGGGCATCGACTTCACCGACATGGGCAAGAAGGCGATCCTGCAGAAGTTGGTCGAGGCTGAAGGCTTCGAGCAGTTCATCGATGTCAAGTACAAGGGCACCAAGCGTTTCGGCCTTGATGGCGGCGAAAGCCTGATTCCGGCGCTGGAGCAGATCATCAAGCGCGGCGGCAATATGGGCATGAAGGAAATCGTGTTCGGCATGGCCCACCGCGGCCGCCTCAATGTGCTCACCCAGGTGATGGGCAAGCCGCACCGCGCCGTGTTCCACGAGTTCAAGGGCGGTTCGTTCAAGCCTGACGAAGTGGAAGGCTCGGGCGACGTCAAGTATCACCTCGGCGCCTCGTCGGACCGCGAGTTCGACAACAACAAGGTTCACCTGTCGCTGACCGCGAACCCCTCGCACTTGGAAATCGTCAATCCGGTGGTCATGGGCAAGGCGCGCGCCAAGCAGGACATGGGTGCCACTGTCTGGGATGGCGACATCATCCCGCTGTCGGAGCGTGCCAAGGTGCTGCCGCTGCTCCTGCATGGCGATGCGGCCTTTGCCGGACAGGGCGTGGTGCCGGAAATCCTCGGCCTGACGGGCCTGCGCGGCTATCGCGTGGCCGGCACGCTGCATTTCATCATCAACAACCAGATCGGCTTCACCACAAATCCGGCCTTCTCGCGCTCTTCGCCCTATCCGTCGGATTTCGCCAAGGGCATCGAGGCGCCGATCTTCCACGTCAATGGCGATGATCCGGAAGCCGTGGTCTATGCCGCGAAGGTGGCCACCGAATACCGCATGACGTTCCACAAGCCGGTCGTCATCGACATGTTCTGCTACCGCCGCTACGGCCACAATGAGGGCGACGAGCCGTCCTTCACGCAGCCGAAAATGTACAAGGTGATCCGTCAGCACAAGACGATCTCCGAGATCTACTCGGCCAAGCTGATTGCGGAAGGCCTGATCACGTCTGGTGACTATGATCAGATGAAGGCCGACTGGCGCGCCCATCTTGAAGGGGAATACGAGACCGGCCAGTCCTACGTTCCCAACAAGGCCGACTGGCTGGACGGCCAGTGGACCGGCTTGCGCAATGCCGACAATGCCGATGAGCAGCGCCGCGGCAAGACGGCCGTGCCGGTGAAGACACTGAAGGAAATCGGCAAGAAGTTGTCGGAAGTTCCCGAAGGCTTCAATGCGCATCGCACCATCCAACGTTTCATGGATGGCCGTGCACAGATGATCGAAAGCGGACAGGGCATTGACTGGGCCATGGCCGAGGCTCTGGCCTTCGGATCGCTCTGCGTCGAAGGCTCCAAGATCCGCCTGTCGGGCCAGGATTGCGAACGCGGCACGTTCAGCCAGCGCCATTCGGTTCTCTACGACCAGGAGACCGAGGAGCGCTACATTCCGCTGGCCAACCTGTCGCCAAACCAAGGCCGCTACGAGGTCATCAACTCGATGCTGTCGGAAGAGGCCGTGCTTGGCTTCGACTATGGCTATTCGCTGGCGCGTCCCAATGCACTGACGCTCTGGGAAGCCCAGTTCGGTGACTTCGCCAATGGTGCGCAGGTGGTGTTCGACCAATTCATCTCGTCTGGCGAACGCAAGTGGCTGCGCATGTCCGGTCTCGTCTGCCTGCTGCCGCATGGCTATGAAGGCCAGGGCCCTGAGCATTCCTCGGCCCGCCTGGAGCGCTTCCTGCAGCTGTGTGCGGAAGACAACATGCAGGTGGCAAATTGCACGACACCGGCAAACTACTTCCACGTTCTTCGGCGCCAGCTGAAGCGTGACTTCCGCAAGCCGCTCATCCTGATGACGCCAAAATCGTTGCTGCGCCACAAGCGCGCCGTGTCGAAACTGGCCGAAATGAGCGGCGAAAGCTCGTTCCACCGCTTGCTGTGGGACGATGCGCAGTACCTGAAGGACGGCCCGACCAAGCTGGTCAAGGACAGCAAGATCCGCCGCGTGGTGATCTGCTCGGGCAAGGTCTATTATGACCTGTTCGAGGAGCGCGAAAAGCGCGGTATTGATGATGTCTACCTGCTGCGCGTGGAACAGCTTTATCCGTTCCCGGCCAAGGCGCTGATCAACGAATTGTCGCGCTTCCGCAATGCCGAGATGGTGTGGTGCCAGGAAGAGCCCAAGAACATGGGTGCCTGGTCCTTCATCGACCCCTATCTGGAGTGGGTGCTGGCCCATATCGATGCCAAGCATCAGCGTGTGCGCTACACAGGCCGCCCTGCGGCTGCCTCTCCTGCCACCGGACAGATGTCCAAGCACCTCGAACAGCTGGCGGCGTTCCTCGACGACGCGCTCGGCGCATAAGAAACCCAAGGAAACAGGACAAGTATCATGGCAACTGAAATCCGGGTCCCGACGCTGGGCGAATCCGTCAGCGAAGCCACCATTGGCAAGTGGTTCAAGAAGGTCGGCGATGCGATTGCCGCTGACGAGCCGCTGGTCGAGCTTGAAACCGACAAGGTGACGGTGGAAGTGCCGGCACCTGCCGCCGGAACGCTGACCGAAATCACCGCCCAGGAAGGCGAAACGGTCGGCCTGAACGCGCTGCTCGGCATGATCGGCGCTGCCGGTGCCGGTGCGGCTCCCGCCAAGCCCGCTGCTGCTGCCCCTGCAAAGGAAGAAGCTCCGAAGGCCGAGGCAGCGAA
>JBGSQC010000280.1:0-3642 GCA_041738295.1 Zhengella sp.
GCCATGGCGAAGATGCGCGGGCTGGCCTGGTCGGTGCTGTGGCTGTCGCCGCTGGCAGCCGACCCGGCCTACAGGCCTGAAACCGGGGCGATGCAGGTGATCGCGCCCATGCTCGACCGGCTGGGCAATGGTGCCAATCCGCAAACCATCGCCGGCGAGATTCTGACCTTTGCCAAGGGGGCGCGCAGAGCATGATGTCTGTGACTGACGCGCATTTCCATGTTTGGCGACAAGCCGATCTGCCCTGGCTGAAAGGCCCCATGCAGCCGCGCATCTTCGGCCCCTATGAGGCGATCCGGCGCGACTATCCGATGTCTGAATATCTGGCCGACATTGCAGGACAAGGCGTGGCGAGAGCCGTCTATGTGCAGGCCAACTGGCTTCCGGCTGAGGCTGAGGCTGAAGTGGTATGGCTCGAGAAGCTGGGGCTGGAAACCGGCTGGCCGATGGGGATCGTTGGCTATGCGGACATGACGGCCGAGGATGTGCGCCCTGCACTTGACCGGCTGGCGCGGTATCCGCGCGTCCGCGGCATCCGCCAGCAGTTCCATTGGCATGACAATGCGCAATACCGCTTCGCCGCCGACCCGGACCTGTGCCGTAGTCCGACTGTTCAGCGCAACATTGCGCGGCTGGCGGATTATGGCTGGTGCTTTGACCTGCAGGTCTTTGCGGGGCAACTGGAAGGGGCCGGTGACCTGCTGGATGCCTGCCCGCGTGTCAATTTCGTGTTGCAGCATGCCGGAATGCCAGAAGACACGAGTGCGCAGGGCCGCAGTGTCTGGCTTGCCGCCATGCAGGACTTTGCTGCCCGGCCCAATGCCTATTGCAAGCTCAGCGGCTTCGGCACCTTCGTGCACCGCAATGATCCGGCGCTGATCGCAGGCCTGGTGGGCGATTGCGTGGCGATGTTCGGGGCAGAACGCTGCCTTTGGGGCTCGAATTTTCCGATCGAGAAGCTCTGGACCACCTATCCGGCCCTTCTTGGCGCCCACCGCGACGCGGCCCTGCATCTGACCGATGCAGAGCAGCGCTCAATTTTCAATGACACCGCAAGCCGCATTTACCGGCTGTAGAACAGGGAGATCACGATGGCACTGGAAATCCGTATTCTCGATTTCGGCGACATTGAACTGGAAAGCTCTTTCCTCGTGCTGGGGCGCGATTGCGGACGCATGCGCCGGGTGCCGGTCTACGGCTTCCTGATCCTTGGCGGCCGCTGGCCGATCGTGGTCGACACCGGTTACCGCGACAATGCCATCATGGAAACGCTCGGCATGCGCGGCCTGCAATTCCACGAGAACATGATCGAGCGCCAGCTTGCCAAGCACGGGGTGAAGGTGGGTGACGTGCGTTACATCCTTCACACGCATCTGCACATCGACCATGCCGGCAAGGATGACTGCTTCCCGATGAACACCACCGTGGTGATCAACCGGCGTGAGCTGGAATATTCGGTGTCCGGGCTGATGCATCCGCAATATCCCAAGCCCGATATCATGCATCTGATCGAGCGTCTGCACACGCCCGGTGCCCTGCGGCTTGAGGACCTCGAAATTGCCGGCGAGGTGGAAATCATGCCCGGCGTCACCGTGGAGGCAGCAGGTGCCCACACCGAGGGTTCGATGAACGTGCATGTCGAAACCGCCGAGGGGCGGGCCACGATCTGCGGCGACGTGATCTATGATTTCCATGACCAGATCATCAACCCGATGCGCAGCTTCGGGCCGGAGGAATTCCAGGTCACCGGCAATCACGGCGGATCAAAGCGCAACGAAAAGGGGCAGATCCGCAAGCTCTTGAGCAATTCGAAGTTCCTGCTTCCGATCCACGACAAGCCGGCCAAGATCGAACACGGCGTCGTGGTGGGCAGGCTGGACATGGTGGTGCCGGGGCCGGTGACGCAGACCGTCTCGCCGCGCGCCTGGTTCCCGGTGTAAGCCATGGCACATCAGGCTTATGATCCCGCCTTTCGCCGCCTGATCGACGAGCATGCCCCCGTCCGGCAGGCCGGCAGCGGCTTCATTTTCACCGAAGGTCCGATCTGGCATCCGGTGGACCAGTATCTGCTGTTCTCAGACATGCCCGGCGATGTACGCCGCCGCATGGACCGTGCCGGCGTGCGCGAGGTGATGCGCCCTTCCAACAAGGGCAACGGCATGACCTATAATGCCGACCTGAACCTGATCGTCTGCGAGCATGCCACATCGTCCGTGGCGCGGTTCAGCCCAGATGGCCGGCGCGAAGTGCTGTGCAGCCATTTCGAAGGGCGGGAACTGAACAGCCCCAATGACGTCTGCGTGAAGTCGGACGGCTCGATCTGGTTCACCGACCCCTGGTACGGCCGGATGCCGCATTACGGCGTTGAGCGTCCGCGGGAATTGGGCTGGCAAGGGGTCTACCGTCTGCCGCCCGGTCACAGGCCCGGTGACGAGCCGCAATTGCTGGTGGACCGGTATACCTTCACCCAGCCCAACGGCCTGTGCTTTTGCCCCGACGAATCAAAGATTTACATCAACGACACCGAGCAGGCCAACATCCGCGTCTATGACGTGCAAGCCGATGGCACGCTGAAAAATGGGCGGATCTTTGCCAGTGGCCTGCGCGACAGCCTACAAAGCGGCGTTCCCGACGGAATGAAGTGCGATGCGCTGGGCAATGTCTGGGTGACGGCACCCGGTGGCCTCTGGGTCTTCGCGCCGGACGGCAAGCACATTGGCCGCGTGTCCATTCCGGAGCATCCGGCAAACCTGCACTGGGGCGGAGCCGACTGGCGCACGCTTTATGTTTGCGCCAGCACTTCGGTCTATGCCGTCGACGTCAAGGTCGGTCCACGATCCGAGCCGTTCATGCGCGCCCGCAAGGCCGAGACCGAGGCACCGGCTGCGTCAACGGGTGGTGGCGGGGATCTCAGGCTTGATCCGTCGCGCTGCGCGCTGATCATCCAGGACATGCAAAATGACGTCGTCATGGAGGGCGGTGCCTTTGCCTCCTCCGGCTCGCCTTCCCATTGCAGGGAGCAAGGCGCAATTGCCCATGCCTCCCAGTTGGCCGAGAAGGCGCGTGCGCTTGGCATGCCGGTGATCCATGTCTGGTTCATCCGCCGGGCCGATGCCTCAGACATGACGCTGAATGCGCCGCTTTTCGAGGGTGCGGTCGATGCCAATGCGCTGGTCGAGGGCAGTTGGGGTGCCGAGCCGGTGCCGGGGCTTGAAGCGCGGGCTGGCGACCATGTGGTGAGAAAGAACCGCATGAGCGCCTGGGAGGGAACGACCCTTGAAACCATCCTCAAGGCGACCGGGCGCGACATCCTCATCGAGACCGGGGCATGGACAAACATGTCGATCGAGCACACCGCCCGCACCGGCGCCGACAAGGGATACGTGATGGTGATCCCGGAGGATGCCTGTTCGACGATGAATGCCGACTGGCACCGCGCCAGCATCAATTATGCGATGCAGAATGTTGCCTTGGTGACGACCACCGCTGAGGTGCTGTCGGCGCTCAGGTGAGAGTGCAGTGACTGGCGGACGGGTGCTGGCATGGCGCAGGGGAAGTTCAAAGGAGGAATGAATGGGCAGACTGGACGGCAAGCGCGCTCTGGTGACAGCGGCTGGGCAGGGGATCGGGCGGGCGACGGCG
>JBGSQC010000319.1:0-1945 GCA_041738295.1 Zhengella sp.
GGGCCGCCCAATTCCGGGTGGGGTTCTATTCGTCGTCGCTGGCGCCCAGCGACTTGACGAGATCAATCACCTTGCGGCGCACCTTGGCATCTGCAATCTTGACGAATGCGCGGTTGAGCTGGAGGCCTTCGGCAGAATTCAGGAAATCCACCACATAGGCGGTGGAGCTGTCCTCTGCGAGGCCGCCGGCAAAGGCTGCCTGATGACCGGGAGCATCCTCGAAGAAGAATGCGACCGGCACCTGAAGCACGCTGGCGATGGCCTGAAGGCGGCTGGCGCCGACGCGGTTGGTGCCCTTCTCGTATTTCTGGATCTGCTGGAAGGTGATGCCGAGCGCTTCGCCAAGTTTTTCCTGGCTCATGCCCAGCATGTTGCGGCGCAGCCGGACGCGGCTGCCAACGTGGATGTCGATCGGGTTCGGCTTCTTTTTGTTCTCTGTCATTTTTCCCTCGCCGTTTTTCCGGCTTCTGTTTGTGGTCGAAGAAACGGCTTCGCCTCCCGGCACTCCATTGCCCCATGGAGCCACGCCGGACGTTCAGACCATTCCAAGTTGCATCATGAGCCGAAGCGGTCGTGCCGTCAATTCGCCCTGTATCGGGCAAAAAGCGCCAAAAAGACCGCGATTCCAGCCAAGGCGAGCAGAATGAACATTGTGTTCAACTGCCGGTTCACCGGCATTCCATCCGTTTTTGCTAATTTTACAACGGCGTCGATGCTGGCCACCGAATCAAGGGCCAGCGCATCCAGCATCCGGCCTTTCCCGTCGATGACTGCAGAAATTCCGTTGTTGGCGGCGCGCAGGACCGGCAGCCCGGTCTAGACGGCGCGCAACTGCACCGCGCGCACGTGCTGGTAGGGTCCGGGCGTGTTGCCGTACCAGGCGTCATTGGTGACATTGACCACCAGACCGGCCCCGGCACTGGCCTTCGCCACCTCGTCGGGGAAGATCACCTCGTAGCAGATCAGCGGCAGGATGGCGGGGATGCCGGGCAGCGAGAGCAGCTTGCGCGACGGTGCCGGAGAGAAGGCGCCCGGCCCCTCGACCAGTTTCTCGATGCCGAGCAGGCGGAACACATGGGCAAAGGGCATGTATTCGCCAAACGGCACCAGATGCGCCTTGTCGGCAGCATCGATGATCTCACCTTCGGAATTGATGGCGACCAACGAATTGTAATAACGCGCGCCCTTGGCCTCGCCCTCGGCCCGCACGGCGCCTGCCAGCAGCACCTGACCGTCCGCCAGAGCCTCGCCGATGGCGGCCAGCACTTCCGGGCGCTCGGTGATCAGCCAAGGCACGGAGGTTTCCGGCCAGATGATCAGCTTCGGCACCGGCTTGCCCTCTTCCGGCGGGGCTTTGGTCATGGTGAGATAGGTTTCGAAGATCGCGTTGCGATGCTCGGCATCCCACTTGTCGGTCTGGGCAATGGAGGGCTGGACGAGGCGAATGGCAAGCGTCTCGCCGGTTTCGTTTTCCGGGGCCACCTTAAGCGCCCACCAGCCATATCCGGTATGGGCGGCAGCCAGGATCACCGCCAGCGCCACGCCGGTGCGCCGCCATTTCTTGGCCCCCAGAAGCGCGGGAAGCGCAAACAGCAGCACGGCCAGCCCCGTCAGCCCGAAGAAGCCGGTGATGGCGGCCGATTGCATCAGCAGTGGAACGGGCGCGGTTGCATAGCCGATGGCGTTCCACGGAAAGCCGGTGAAGGCGAAGGAGCGCAGCCATTCCACTGCGCCGAAGGCAGCGGCAAGCGCGAAGATGCGGCCGAGATCATCGCGCCAGGCAAGGCGGGCAAGCGCTGCGGCAAGACCATAGAACAGCGCGAGCACGGCGGGAAGGCCGACAATGGCAAAGGGCATGGCCCAGGCATGGGCGCCTGCTTCCACCAGGAGCGCGCGGCCGATCCACCAAAGCCCGGCGATGAACCAGCCGAAGCCGAACCACCAG
>JBGSQC010000308.1:0-8254 GCA_041738295.1 Zhengella sp.
GGAGCTCCACAAATCCGGCGTGCGTGTTCGCATGATCGGTGAACGGTCTGGGCTTGCCGCGGATATCCGAGCCTTGATCGAGGATGCCGAAGCACTGACGCGTGCTAACACGGCACTGACCCTCATCATCGCCTTCAACTACGGTTCACGCGATGAGATCACCCGGGCGGTGTCCCGGATCGCGGCCAAAGTGGCAGACGGCACGCTGGATCCCGACAGGATCACCCAGGAGACCGTCTCCGCCCATCTTGATACTGCGGGAATTCCTGATCCCGAACTGGTCATCCGCACCAGCGGCGAGCTTCGCTTGTCCAATTTCCTGCTTTGGCAATCGGCCTATGCGGAATTCGTCTTTCCCGATTGCTACTGGCCGGATTTCGGCGAAGATCACCTTGCCAGCGCGCTGCGGGAGTTCTCCCGGCGTGAACGCCGCTTCGGCGGTGTTGGCGAAAAGGATGTCGCCCTATGAGCAATCTGGCGCTGCGGGTCATCTCGGCCATTGTGCTCCTTGCCGCAGTGCTGCCGCTCACCTGGTTTGGCGGAACCGGTTTTGCCATACTGTGCGCCGTGGTGGCGCTTGCCTGCCTCTATGAATGGCTGGAGATGCACAAGGGCCGCATCAGCCGCATGCTTGAGCTGGGCAGCTGGGCCGTGATGCTGGTGGCTGCCGCCGCCATCGTGATGGGTGCGCCCGCGCTTTCCATCCTGTTCTATCTCGTGCTGGCTGCCGCTGCCTTTGGTGTGGCGGGTTCAATCACGGGAAGCGGCTGGTCTGCCGGGGTCGGGATTGCCTATGCCGGCATTCCGGCCGTTGCGCTTGCAAAGCTGCGAGGCTCCGGCATGGAAGGCCTTGCGGCGGTGCTGTTCCTGTTTGCTGCCGTCTGGGTGACTGATATTCTTGCCTATTTCACCGGGCGCGCAATTGGCGGGCCTAAACTTGCCCCTTCGATTTCTCCGGGCAAGACGTGGTCGGGTGCTATTGGCGGCGCCGTCGGGGCTGTGCTTGCTGCCACGGCTGTCGCTGCTGCATTTACAGGTTCTTTGGATTGGCGCCATGGACTGCTGGCGCTTGTGGTGTCGGTCGGGTCGCAGATCGGCGACTTGTTTGAGTCATCCATCAAGCGGCAAACCGGCGTGAAGGATTCGTCTCAGCTGATTCCTGGCCATGGCGGCGTGCTGGACAGGGTCGATGGCCTTGTTGCAGGCGCAGTGCTGCTATACCTGTGGGGTGCCTTGCTTGCCTCCCCTGATTCACCGGCTACCGGGCTGTTTCCCGCGCTTGCCGGATAGTCGGGGCGGCCCGGCCGAATTGGCAAACCGCCCGCACCATCAACGGAAATGTCAGGAGACAGTGTGATCGACGCCGTGACAGGATTTTTCAGCACTGACGGCCTTTTGGTCGGCACGCTCATTCCTTTCCTCTTCGTGCTGACTGTTGTTGTCTTCGTGCACGAAATGGGCCATTACCTCGTTGGCCGCTGGTGCGGAATCGGCGTGAAGGCCTTTTCGGTCGGATTCGGGCCCGAGCTGTTTGGCTTCAACGACCGCCATGGCACCCGCTGGAAGCTGAGCGCCATTCCGCTTGGCGGCTATGTCAAATTCCTGGGCGACATGAACGCGACGAGCGTGCAGCCGGACGAAGAAGAACTGGAACGGCTGACGCCGGCAGAACTGAAACGCGCGTTTCACACCCAGCCCGTCTGGAAGCGGTTCCTCACGGTTCTCGCAGGGCCGGTAGCCAATTTCATCCTGACAATCGTGGTTTTTTCGGTGCTGTTTGCCGCCTATGGCCGCTTTGTCGCTGATCCGCTGGTGGGATCAGTGACTCCGGGTAGCCCGGCCGCAGAGGCCGGGTTTGAGCCGGGCGACCGCTTCGTCTCCATGGATGGAGTGGCCATCTCGGATTTCAACGCCATTCAGCGCCATGTGACTGCGCGCGGGGGTGATCCGATCCGCTTTGTCGTCGAGCGCGCTGGCAAACAGGTGGACCTGACGGTGGTACCGCTGATCACTGAAACCAAGGATCCGCTCGGCAACACGGTCAAGCGCGCGATGATCGGCATTGCAGCCGATGCTTCGCCAGAAAATGCTCGCCTGGTGGAGATGAGTGCGCCGGAGGCTGTCGGCAGGGCTTTCTCCGAAACGGGTTACATCATCGTCCAGACCGGTAACTTCTTCAAACGGCTTGTCATGGGGCGTGAAGACAAGTGCCAGCTGGGCGGACCGGTCAAGATTGCCGACATGGCCGGAAAAGCGGCAAAAAAAGGCTTCGACTGGCTGGTGCGGCTTGTTGCACTTTTGTCGGTAGGCATCGGTATTTTGAACCTTATGCCGATCCCGCCCCTTGATGGGGGGCACCTGATGTTCTACGCCATTGAAACGATTCAGGGACGGCCCGTTGCGGAACGCGCCATGGAATATGTGTATCGCGCGGGTTTCCTTGTGGTGATGCTTTTCATGGGCTTTGTGTTCTGGAATGATCTGTTCGGGTGCTGAGGAAAACAGGGGAAGACAGACGGCGGCTTCATGCGGCGTTTACCATGTTTGCAAACTTGCGTGACCGGAATGTCACGCGTTTCGGATTAGTAAATGCAAATTAACGCAAAGCCTTGCTTGTAGAGAAAATACGGGTAAGACGGTATCGGATAACGGCCGTGTTGCCCGGTTTTCTCGCCTGGGGACTCCGAGAAATAAAGGTAAGTGGACCTGATGAAGGCTTCATACAGACTTAAAAACGCCGTTTCGGCAGTGGCACTGTCGGCCGGTTTCGTCATTCCTTCGGCGCTCGCTCTTCAGCTTGCCACGACGGCGATTGTCGAGGCGGCAGTAGTCAGCTCCATTCAGGTGCGCGGCAATACTCGTGTCGAAGCCGAAACGATCCGCTCCTATATCGGTATCCAGCCGGGCAAGAACTTTGGTCCCGTCGAGATTGATGAGGCCGTGAAGCGGCTGTTCTCCACCGGTCTGTTCTCTGATGTGTCGATCAATCAGTCCGGTTCGGTCCTTGTCGTGCAGGTGGCCGAATACCAGGTGGTCAACCAGGTCCTTTTCCAGGGCAACAAGAAGATCAAGGATGACGTGCTGGCTGGTCGCGTTCAGACCCAGCCGCGGTCTCCCTACATGCCGTCGACACTCGAGAACGATGTTCAGTCGGTTCGCGAAGCCTATCGCAATATCGGCCGCTCGGATGCCATCATCACCACCGAAATCATGCAGGTTGGCGACAACCGCGTGAATGTTGTTTTCAACATCCAGGAAGGCGGTCGCACCAAGATTGCGTCGATCGACTTCGTCGGCAACAATGCGTTTTCTGATCGCCGTTTGGCAGATGTGATCTCCACCAAGAAGTCAAACTTGGTGTCGTTCCTGATGCGCGATGACGTCTATGACGAGGCCCGCCTGCGTGCTGACGAGGAAGCGCTGCGCCGTTTCTACTACAATCGCGGCTATGCTGATTTCCGCGTCATCTCGTCCAATGCCACTCTCAATGAGACCGAAAACAAGTATACGGTCACGATCGAAGTGGAGGAGGGCGAGCGCTACACCTTCGGTGAGGTGGCTGTCGAAAGCTCCATTCCCGGCGTCAATTCCGAGGAACTGGCTCGCAAGATCAAGTCCCGCCAGGGCAAGGTCTACAGCGCCAAGGACGTGGAAAATTCGCTTCTCGGCATCACCGAGGAAGTGGCCGGATCGGGCTATGCCTTCGCAACGGTAACCCCGCGTGGCGACCGCGACTTTGCCAATCGCACGATTTCGGTCGTCTATGCGGTTGACCAGGGACCGCGCACCTATGTCGAGCGTATCGAGATCCGTGGCAACAACCGCACGCGTGACTATGTCATCCGCCGTGAATTCGACGTGGCCGAAGGCGATGCCTTCAACCAGGTCCTGATCCAGCGCGCCAAGCGCCGCCTTGATGACACCGAGTATTTCGAGACCGTCAACATTTCGACCCAGCAGGGCTCGGAAGCTGACCAGGTCGTCGTGATCGTTGACGTCAAGGAAAAGGCAACCGGTGAATTCTCCATCGGTGCCGGCTACACGACCGGCGGCACCAATCCCGGCCCGCAGATCCAGCTGTCGCTGACCGAGCGCAACTTCCTCGGCCGTGGCCAGTATGTGAAGCTGGCAGTTGGTGGAGGCAAGGACAGCCGAGATTATTCGATCTCCTTCACCGAGCCCTATTTCCTTGGTCGCCGTATTGCTGCCGGTTTTGACTTCTCGCGCGCAACGCGTGACGACACGACCTACAACAGCGAGATTACTGCCGGTACGGTTCGCTTTGGCCTGCCGATCACCGAGGCCCTGTCGGTGACGCTCGCCTACAATCTGTCGAGCGAAAAATACACGCGCAACAAGACCAAAGCTGGTGTGCCGGTCGGCAACATCCCGCTTGCAACGCAGGACGCGATCAACAACAGCCCGTGGATCAAGTCTTCTGTGTCGTCGACGCTGGCCTACAACACGATCGATAACATGAAGGACCCGCGCAACGGTATCTATGCGACCTTCACTTCCGAATTTGCCGGTCTTGGCGGCGATGCGAAGTATGTGAAGCTGACCACGCGCGGCCAGTATTACCAGACACTTCAGGAAGAAATGGGCCTCGTCGGCCTCCTGACTGCGGGTGCCGGTTACATCGCTCCCTATGGCAGCAACAAGGTGCGCCAGTTTGACCTGTTCCAGTCGTCCGACCGGATCATCCGTGGCTTTGCAGCCAACGGCATCGGCCCGTGGCAGACAAAGGGTGGCACCCGTTACGACCATATTGGCGGTTCGACCTATCTGCATGCCAGTGCTGAAATGCAGTTCCCGATGCCGGTCTTCCCTGAAAGCTTCGGCCTGCGCGGCGCAGTTTTTGCCGATATCGGCACGGTTTACGGCTTGCCGTACAAGAACCGCAACTTTGCCGGTGCCAACGGGACCGGAATGGAATGGCGCTCTTCGGCTGGTGCATCGATCATCTGGCAGTCGCCCTTTGGTCCGCTGCGCGTCGATTATGCTATCCCGCTCATGAAGAACAAGCGTGACATCGTCGAGAACTTCAACTTCGGCATCTCCGGCCGCTTCTGAGCGGCCGGGTCGGGCACCGGTTTGGCCGGTGCCCTGAAGGTTTTTGCATGACAGAACCGGTTTTCTTTCCTTCCGTGCGGACCTGGTCGCTGGAGGAGCTTGCTGCTGCGAGCAATTCCGAGCTTCGGCTGAACGGTGCTGCGGCTGACCGGTCCATTTCTTCCGTTGCGCAGGCAAGGGATGCCGGGGCCGCTCAGCTGGCTTTTGTCGAAGGGAAGAAGAACAAAGGGCTGCTTGGCGATTTGCGGGCTGGCCTGGTGCTCGTCTCCGATGACATGAGCGGCGATGTGCCGTCCGGTGTGGCGATTCTCGTCAATGGAAGGCCTTATCCTGCCTTCGCCCGGCTTGCCCGAATGATGCATGCCAGTGCCGTTCACTTTGCACCGCTGACCGGTGAAAACGGTATTTCATCGCGCGCTTTCGTTCATTCGTCAGTCAAACTTGAAGCTGGCGTCATCATCGAGGCCGGTGCTGTCGTGTCAGCCAATGTCGCCATCGGTGAGGGCACGGTCATCGGCCCGAATGCCGTCATCGGACCCGGGTGCCAGATCGGCAGGGATTGCCGCATCGGAGCAAACGTGACGGTTCAGGCATCACTCATTGGCAATCATGTGATCCTGCATCCCGGCTGCCAGATCGGCCAGGATGGCTTTGGTTTCGTGCCAGGTGCTGCCGGTCTCGAAAAAGTGCCGCAAATCGGCCGTGTCATCATCCAGGATGATGTTGAGATCGGGGCAAACAGCACTGTGGATCGCGGCGCTCTTGGCGATACGGTGATTGGCGGCGGAACCAAGATCGACAATCTCGTCCAGATCGGCCACAACGTGCGGATCGGGCAAAGCTGTGCGATTGCCGCCCATACCGGGATTTCCGGTTCGGCGACCATCGGCAATTATGTCATGCTGGGCGGGCGCGTCGGCATTGCCGATCACATCACGCTTGGAGATGGCGCGCAGGTTGCAGCGACGTCCGGGGTGATGAATGACATTCCGGCGGGTGAAAAATGGGCAGGGACGCCTGCGATGCCGGTCAAGGGGTTTTTCCGGCAGATGGCTTCGTTGAGGGCCTTGTCGGAGTCCACACGCAAGAAGGACGGGAAAGATGGCTGATACGCTCGAAACCTTGGACATCATGCGCGTTCTGGCGCTTCTGCCGCACCGTTACCCGTTTCTGCTGGTTGATCGTATTATCGAAATTGATGGCGACCGCTCTGCCATCGGCATCAAGAATGTGACGATCAACGAGCCGCATTTTCAGGGCCATTTTCCGTCTGCACCGGTCATGCCGGGCGTTCTCATCATCGAGGCCATGGCGCAGACAGCGGGTGCCATTTGCATCAACTCGACATCAGGCAGCGATTCCGCCCCGAGCCTCGTCTATTTCCTCACCATCGACAATGCCAAGTTCCGTAAGCCTGTGGTGCCGGGTGACCGGCTCGAAATCCATGTGACCAAGCAGAAGCAGCGCGGCAATATCTGGCGCTTTGCCTGCGAGGCCAAGGTGGACGGTGCCAAGGTCGCCGAGGCTGAAATATCGGCCATGATGTCTGCCAAGATCGAAAAGTGACCCTTTGCATGACTGCAACGATCCATCCTTCCGCCGTCGTCGAGGCCGGTGCTGTTCTGGGCGAGGGCGTTCGGATCGGTCCGTTCTGTCTTGTCGGGCCGCAGGTTGTGCTGGGCAGCAATGTTGAACTCATGGCCCATGTGACGGTGATGGGTCGTACCACCATTGGTGACGGCACCAGGGTCTATCCGCAGGCCGTGCTTGGCTGTGATCCGCAGAACCATGCCCACAAGGGCGGGCCTTCGACGCTGGAAATCGGGCGTAACAACACCATCCGCGAAGGCGTGACGATGCATACCGGCACCGACACAGCGCGGGCGCGAACCACGGTTGGTGACAATTGCCATTTCCTCGGCTTTTCCCATGTCGCCCATGACTGCTCCATCGGCAACAATGTCACCATGACGCAGGGTGCGGTGCTCGGCGGCCATTGCGAGGTGGGGGATTTTGCGATTCTCGGCGGCCTGTCTGCCGTCCACCAGTTTGTCCGCATCGGACACCATGCCTTTGTCGGTGGGATGACCGGACTGGAGCGGGATCTCATTCCCTGGGGAATGGTGACGGGAAATCGCGGCCGGTTGCGCGGCCTCAATGTGGTTGGCATGCGCCGCTCGGGCGTGTCGCGCGATGACATGAAGACGCTTCGCGCCGCCTACAAGTTGATGTTTGATCCGGCACGGCCGGTGCAGGAAAACATTCCGCTTGTCGAGGAGAGCTTCGGCAAGACTGCCATCGTGGCCGACCTTCTGTCTTTCATGACCGAGCGGGGCAGGCGGCAATTCATCATGCCGGCCGTTGGCGGCCGCTCCAGCGGGGATGACGGGGATGATGGCGACGCCTGACGCCACCAGCACCCTTCCCACACCCACACACGGCATTTATGTGCCGTCGCCCGGTGACCGGATCGCCTTGATCGCGGGCAGCGGAAGTCTTCCGGCCTCGCTTTACACAAGCTTGCTGGCGTCGGGCCTGGCAAAACCTTTGCTCATAGCCATCGAGGGCGAGGCGTACGCCGATCTGGCTGCCAAGGCTGACGGCGTTTTCTCCATTGAGCAGATCGGCAAGCTCGGCCCCTATCTCAAGTCGAATCGCATTACCCATGCATGCTTTGCCGGGGGCGTTGTACGACGCCCGGTCTGGTATCGTGTGTTCCCTGCACCGGGCCTTTTGCGCCTGTTGCCGCGTGCCATCAAGGCGCTGGGCAGCGGCGATGACGCGCTGCTTCGCATCGTCACGTCCTATGCCGGACAGTATGGGGTGACCGTGCTTGGTGCCCATGAGCTGATGCCGGATCTGTTGGCACCGGAAGGCACGATCGGTTCCGTTTCTCCGACAACTGAGGATTGGCCGGCCATCAAGGCGGCATTCGTTGCTGCATGTGCCATTGGCGCGCTCGACATCGGACAGGCGGCAATAGCCTTTGGCAGCCGTGCGGTGGCGCTGGAAGGCATTGAGGGTACCGAAGGCCTGCTGGAACGCACCGCCAGCATGCGCGGGCATGGGCGGCTGAACTCGACGCGCCGCGGTGTGCTGGTCAAATGCTGCAAGCCGGGCCAGGACACGCGCATGGACCTGCCGAGCATCGGACCGCAGACCATTATCAGCGCCCACGCTG
>JBGSQC010000314.1:0-4671 GCA_041738295.1 Zhengella sp.
CGGGCGCGGCTTGTGCATCTCATAAAAAGTGACTAATCAGCCTGACAGGGTGGGGCCTGTAGCTCAATGGTTAGAGCCGGCGGCTCATAACCGCTTGGTTGGGGGTTCGAGTCCCTCCGGGCCCACCATTTCTTTTCTCGCTAGGATACTTTTCTATGAATAGTGGAGAAATCCAAAAGCTGATTGATAAGGAAAAACCAGCCTTTGATTACGCACGAATGTTTTTGACTGCAGTCGCCTGGTGGACTTTTCTAATAATAAATTTTAATGCAATTAAAAGTAGTAATAGTATTTCTCTGTTTTTACTATTTCCGGTTATATCAATAGGCGGATTGTTCGGATTATTTTTATTAATTAGAATAAATTATCTCACAGAGAAAATAGTTGACATTATATTAATTAATACTAATATTTTGCCGTTCTATATTAAACTACCACTAAAAATTTTATTATTTATGGTTCCTGCTGCGTCTGCTTGGCTAATTGTTTGGTCGCTAATGTTCTCGAATGTCATAGATTAATAAATACAATTTAAGTGATTATATATTATTATCAAAGTGTTGAAGCATCGCTTCTGCGGCGCGAGACCGTCCAGCCCTTGTCGAGGTCCGGCAGCAGCTTCATTCCAAGGCCGGGGCCGGGGGGAACGGTGATCATGCCGTTGCTGACTTCGGGCAGGGCCGTGACGAGATCGCGGTACCAGGTGCGGTAGAAGGCGCGCACGCTTTCCTGCACCAACGCATTGGGCGCGTTCAGAGACAGATGGGTGGAGGCACAGAGCACCACCGGTCCGGTGCAATCATGCGGGGCGATCGGCAGGTGCCAGGCTTCGGCCATCGACGCGATCTTGCGGGCCTCGCTGATGCCCCCGCACCAGGCGAGATCCAGCATCACCACGCCCGCCACCCCGGTTTCCAGAAGGTCGCGGAAGGCAAAGCGCGAGGACAGCGTTTCGGATGCGCAAATGGGGGCAGGCGAGACTTCAGCGTAGCGCTTCAAGGACGAAAGACTGTCCATGCGGATCGGGTCTTCATGCCAGAAGGTATTGTAGGGGGTGAGCGCCTTGGCAATCTGCATTGCGGGCAGGAGCTGCCAGAGCGAGTGGAACTCCACCATGATGTCCATGCGGTCGCCCACTGCCGTGCGGATCTTCTCGAAGGGCTCCAGCGCGCGCTTCAGGTCCGGCGCGCTGATGTACTGGCCGCGCGTGGCCTCGGCGGCGGCATCGAAGGGCCAGATCTTCATGGCCGTGATGCCTTCGTCGAGAAGCGACAAGGCCAGATCATCGGCGTGATGGAGGAAACCGTTCAAATCGTCGAGATCCGTTCCGCTAAGGCCGAAATTGGCAGTCGCCTGCGCGTCGGCCTTCTTGATGTATTCCGGTCCCGCGCAGGTGTTGTAGGTGCGGATCGACGAGCGGGTGAAGCCGCCCAGCGCCTGCGCGACGGGTTGGCCGATGGCCTGGCCATAAATGTCCCAGAGCGCGATGTCGAAGGCCGAGTTTCCGCGCGTCTCGACGCCGGTGGAACGGTGGCCGAGATAGCCGATCAGCTCGGTTGACAGGAGGTCGATCTGGAACGGGTCGCGGCCGATCACGCGCGGCGCGATGAAATCATGCACATGCGCCTCGACTGCGCTTGCGCCAAAAAAGGTTTCGCCCAAGCCGGTGATGCCTTCGTCGGTGGTCACTTCCAGCCAGATCAGGTTTGGCCGCTCGGCAATGCGGATGGTCGTCAGGCCGGTGATCTTCATGTCCTGCCCTTTCTTCGTGCCAGCGCCTGCTCACGCAGGAAAATGAACAGCCCGGCACCAATGATGACGGCGCCCCCGGTCAGCATGGCGGGCCTTGGAATGTCGTCAAAGAACAGCCAGCCCATCAGCACGGCCCAGGGCAGCATCGTATACTGGAACGGCGCGACAATGGCGGCATCGGCAAGTTTCAGCGCGCGGTTGACGCAGACATGGGCGGCCATGGCCACCACGCCCAGCATTCCAAGCAGAATGAAATCGGGGCCGGTGGGCGTGACCCATCCGAACGGGGAGAGCATGAGGCCGGCAACCAGCGCACCGCTCATCTGCCAGAACACCAAGGCTGCGTCCGGCGTGCCGCGCAATTGCCGGCCTGTCACCACCATCAGGGCAAAACAGGCCGTGCCGATAAAGGCGACGGCGATGGCAAGGCGCTCCTGCGGGCCCGCCTCGGAAAGATTGCCGAAGGGTTCAAGCGCGATCACCACTCCGGCAAAGCCGATGATGATGGCCAGCCAGCGCAAGGGCCCGACCTTTTCGCCCAGCAGCCAGGGCGAGACGGCTGCGACATAGATGGGTGCGGCCAGCCAGAAGGTCATCACGTCGGCCAGCGGCAGCGTGGTGACGGCAAAATAGAAGCAGAACACCTCAGCGGTGGACAGGGCGACGCGGGTAGCTTGCAGGCGAGGGCGCTCGATACCGGTCAGCATGTGCCAGCCGCCGCGCAGGAAAGGGATCAGCACCACGAGCGCAAAGACAGAGCGGATCAGCAGCACCTGGCCCACCGAATAGGTGGCGACCAGCCATTTGCCGATGGCATCGTTCAGCACGAACATGAACATGCCAAGCATCATCATGCCGATGGCCAGACCGGTCGCGGGACTGCGGGCCGACAGTGTGGTGAGCAGGCTCATGCGGGCCTCGGAAATGCGGCAGTGCCGGACTTTGCGGGCATGGAAAGGAAACAAGGGGCAGGAAAGGGAGTGTCCCCCGCCCGCAAGCGGGCGAGGGACAAAGGCATCAGCCGCGCAGCTTGGCAAGGGCGGCGCGCATCGCGTCCACCACATCCTTGCCGATGCTTTCAGCATGGCGGTCATAAACGGCAGAGGTCGCCTCGCGGATACGCTTCAGCTGGTCATCGGACAATTCGTTGAACTTCATGCCCTGGGCCTTGACGTTTTCAAGGCTCTTGTTCGACAGCTCGCGGCCAACCGCACGCTGCACGCCCTGACCCTTCATCGCGCATTCGGTCAGGATTGCCTGCTCCTCGGGCGCATAGGTGTCGTAGATGGCCTTGGAAAACAGCACCATGAAGGGAGTGTAGGCGTGCTTGGTCGCCGAGAGAAAGCCCTGCACTTCATGAAACTTCGAGGTGTCGATCGTCACATAGGGGTTTTCCTGCGCGTCGATCGCCTTGGTTTCAAGCGCTGTGAACACTTCACCGAAGGCCATCGGCATGGCATTGGCGCCCAGCGTCTGGAAGGTGTCGAGGAAGATGTTGTTCTGCATCACGCGCACGCGCATGCCGGAGAAATCCTCCAGCGAGGTGACCGGGCGCAGGCTGTTGGTCAGGTTGCGGAAGCCGTTCTCCCAATAGGAAAGATTGATCAGGCCGTGGGCCGGCATCTTGGCCGAGATCATCTTGCCGAAGTCGCCGTCAAGGATGGCATCGGCTTCGCCATCATTGGCAAACAGGAACGGCAGGTCAAACACGCCGAGCGCGGGCTCGATGCCGACCAGTGGCGAGGTGGACGTGACGACCATTTCCTGCGTGCCGGAGCGGAGCGCCTGCGTGGCGTCCAGATCGTTGCCGAGGGCACCCGACCAGAAGGCATTCAGGGTCCACTTGCCACCGGACTTTTCGGTCATGCATTCACGCATGGCCACCACGCCGTTGCCGACGGGATGGGCCTCGGCGACACCGTTCGACACGGCGATGGTGCGGGTCTGGATTTCTGCCAATGCCGGCAGGGCAGTGGAAAGGGCAAGCGTGGCTGCAAGGCCAAGTGTTTTCAACGATTTCATTGTCTTCTCCTCCGGGTTTTTCAGTCTTGCGTCACCGCAGAATGCTCAGCGGCACGGTGACGATTTCGGGAAACAGGATCAGCAGGAACAGGACGCCGACCTGGGCTGCAAGAAATGGCAGGACGCCCCAAACGACCTGCCCCATGGGCACCCGGCTGACGCCGGACACCACATTCAGCACCACGCCGACAGGCGGGGTCAAAAGGCCGATGCAGGTGGTCATCACGAAGACGACTCCGAAATAGACCGGATCAATGCCGGCTGCGGTCACCAGCGGCATCAGCACCGGCGACAGGATCAGGATGGTCGGTGCCAGGTCGAGCACGGTTCCGACCACCAGGACCAGCAGAACGATCAACAGCATCAGCACCTTCGGCTGGTCCAGCACGGGGCGGAGATAGCCTGTGATCTCGTTGGGAATGTTGGCGCGGGTGATGAGCCAGGACGAGACCAGAGCGGCTGCGACCAGGAACAGCACGACGGATGTCGTCTTGGCCGCGCCGAGAAGCACATGGTAAAGCATGGCCGGCTTCAGTTCGCGGTAGACGAACATTCCGACGAACAGCGCGTAGACAGCGGCGACAACGGCCGCCTCTGTGGGAGTGAACACGCCGAAGCGGATGCCGCCCAGGATGATCACCGGCATCATCAGAGCCCAACCGGCATTCATCGTGGCCTTGACGCGCGCCTTGCCGGACTGGCGTGGCAGGACCTTGACCTTCTCATGGCGGGCCACCAGCAACCACGACACCACCAGCGACAGCGCCATCAGCAGGCCCGGAACGATGCCGCCCATGAACAGCCCGGTGATCGAGACATTGGCGGCCACGCCGAAAATGATGAAGGCAATGGACGGGGGAATGACGGGGGCAATCACGCCGCCGGCCGCCATCAGGC
>JBGSQC010000112.1:0-10838 GCA_041738295.1 Zhengella sp.
CAGCCGTATGGGAAAAATGACCTGGCAGGATGCGATGCACCCATTTGCCCTCGTTGGTCATCAGGATCAGGTCCAGCGGACGCAAGCCCTTCACCAGCGCAGCGCGGGCGGCAGGATTGCCGGCGAAGGCGCCGCGCCCGACGGTAAGCCTGAACACCGGCCCGCCCACCACCGGTGCGATGGCCTGGCCGAAGGCGACAAGGCTGCGCGGGAACTGCTCATAGGGCCTTTTCCCGCCGGCAAGGGCCGGTCCGTGGGCAAGCATCAGGACAAGGAGAAAGGCAAGGGCGCGCATGGCTTTCGATAGACCCGCGCGGGCAAGGGCTGCAAGTGAGAAAAATGGCCGGAAACGCGGTGAGGGACGCGTTTCCGGCCGATGAACGGCTGCGGGAGGAGGAACAGCCGGTGGACAGGGTGGCGGCAGGGGTCCGCCGGGAGGGAGAAGCAGGAGCGGGAGGAACTCGCCGTTTCGCCATCCGATGCATGAACACTAGCGCCGCCCGGCTGAGCAAAGCCTGAGCGGCGCATTCATGTGGCGTTCACCGGAGCGCACGGGTCAGTCGCAGCTGTTGCGGGCGTAGACGAAGGACTTGTCCTGCTTGAGGATCCAGCCGCTGGAATTGCCCGACGGCGTTTCGCACCAGATCTCGCCGTTAAAACCGGACTTGCATTCAGTCACTTCCACGCACATGCCGCCTTCCACCGTGCCGATGGTGCTGGAGGTCGGGTTGGCCGAAAAGCGGATGTCGAGCCGTGTCACCGGCATGAGGCGGGACTTGGCGCCTATTCCGCGCGGGAAGGCAGGCGCGCCGATATGGGCGGGCTTGGCGCATTCGCCGCTGTCGCGCATGACGAGGCAGGCCGAATTCGCCCGCACCTTTGCAGGGTTCGTCTTCTTGGGTGCCGGCGGCGCGGCATTGGCCGCCACGGTTTTCATCTCGAAGCGGGTGCTGTCGCCGATCATGCCGAAATAGAGGCTCCTGCGTTCCTTGTCGGCGCGCCCGGCGAGATCCGGCCCGTTGGCACCGATGGCGTAGAGGTTGATCTGCGCGCCGCCCTTGGCCGACGACCAGCCGACCAGCTTGGCGAAGGGGCCGGTGCAAGGCTGGTACACCTGAAGGCGGGCAATGCCTTCGGCAATCTTGCCCTGGACGAAGGAC
Organism: Zhengella sp.; assembly: GCA_041738295.1. GTDB lineage: Bacteria > Pseudomonadota > Alphaproteobacteria > Rhizobiales > Rhizobiaceae > Zhengella. Next base: position 1,161 of record JBGSQC010000112.1, read on the forward strand.
ACGCGGCAGGTGGCGTTGCCTGCCTTCATTTCCCACACCAGGTCGGCTGCGGCAGCAGGCAAGGTTCCCGCGGCAAGGGTTGCAAGGATGGAGGCGGCGCGGAGAGGGCGGAAGACGGAGCGGTTGCTGATCATGATGTTCCTGTTTGACGAAGATGAACCTGCGCCGCCCCTTGCGCTGGATCACAGATTCACCATCGGAAAAAGGATTGCAATCGCCGCGTTCAGGATTTCCACCGCCGCCCGGGGCCAGCTGGCCTTACCAGCCTTCGAGCACGATCTTGCCCTTGGACTTTCCGCTTTCCAGCAGCTCATGGGCGCGTTTCAGATTGGCCGCGCTGATGGTGCCGAAATTCTCCGCGACCGTGGACCGGACGCGCCCGGATTCCACCAGGCGGGCGACATCGCCCAGCAGGAAGTGCTGCTCGATCATGTCCTCGGTGGAGAACAGGGAGCGGGTGAACATCAGCTCCCAATGGATGGAGACCGACTTGCGCTTGAGTTTGCGGATGTCAATCAGTTCCGGATCATCGATCAGTGCGAGGTGACCTTGGGGAGCGATCAGCTCGGCGATGTCGTCAAAATGGCGGTCGGTCTGGGTGGTGGAGTAGACAAAGGAAGGTTGGCCGATGCCGAGTGCCGCCACCTGCGGGGCAAGCGGAACGGTGTGGTCAACCACGTGATCGGCGCCGAGTTCACGCACCCAGGCCTGTGTTTCCGGGCGCGAGGCCGTGGCGATGACCGTGAGGTTGCAGCGCGCCTTGGCAAGCTGGATTGCCATCGACCCAACCCCGCCGGCCCCGCCGATGATCAGGATGGCATGGGTGGTTCCCGGAACACGCTTGCAGACAGCAAGGCGGTCAAACAGGGTTCCCATGCCGTGATGGCAGTCAGCGGCATGGCGGCCGCATCGGCAAAGGCGAGATTGTCGGGCTTGCGCGCGGCGAGGCGCTCATCCACCAGATGGAACTGGCTGTTGGTGCCGGGCCGCACGATGGATCCCGCATACCAGACGGTATCGCCGGGGCGGAACAGGGAGACTTCAGGACCGGTTTCGGCAACCACACCGGCGGCATTCCAACCAAGGACACGGTGCGCGCCATCAGACGGTTGGGCACTGGCGCGGATCTTGGTGTCGACCGGGTTGACAGAAACAGCCTTCACCTCGACCAGGATGTCGCGGCCGGTGGCCTGCGGCCGGGGAAGGGTGATGTCCTCAAGGGCGTCGGCGCGGCTGATCGCGCCGGGTGTCTTGTACCCGACGGCTTTCATCGGTAACTCCTGTGACATAAAGGGTGGCCTTCCCCGGAGCAATGCCCCCGCACGCCGCCGGGGAAGGCCGCCGCAGGATGTGTGGGATTGGGTTCCACATGTCTTGCGGCATTACGTGGCTGAACCGGTCAGCCGGAAACGGGCGGATAATCGGCGTAGCCTTGCCTGCCGCCGCCAAACAACGTGGCGCCACCGGGAACCGCCAAAGGCTGTTCCCTCGCAATCCGGTCACCAGCCGCGTGCACGGCGTCAGTTACCAGCTTCCAGCCTTCCACCTGAGCGGCGGAGTGGATGCCGGGCGTAAACGAATAGCCCTTGCCCTGCGGGGAGACCTGAGTTGCTTCGGTGATGATCAGCCCGGCGGAAGCGCGCTGCGCATAATACTCGGCCATCAGTGCGGTCGGCACATCGCCCGGCTGGGCGGAGCGGGCCCGCGTCATCGGCGCCATGACAATGCGGTTCGGCAGCGTGGCATAGGGAAGAAAATAGTGGGAAAACAGCATCCCGGCTGCTGTTCCGGCTGTCTTCTCCATCACTCTGTCCAAGGCCTTCTCCGCCATTCACAACCGGGCGGTGAGATAGACTATTCAGTGATTTCGGATAATATATTCGATAGTGGATACACAGTTCGGGGAAACCGAAGAATGATTGAGAAGCTCGCGCTGTTCGTGGCGGTGGTGGAAAAGAACGGACTGGCGGCCGGCGGGCGTGAACTCGGCCTTTCCCCCGCAAGCGTATCGGAACGATTGACGGCACTGGAAGCCCATTTTGGCGCGCGCCTGCTCAACCGCACCACGCGGGCGATCAGCCTGACCGACGAGGGACGTACCGTGCTGGAGGTGGCGCGGCGCCTGGTGGCCGACATGGATGAATTGAAGCATCGCATCCAAAGTGGGGTGGAGGAATTGGCCGGCCAGATCCGCCTGACGACACCCTTCGATATCGGTTGGCAGCGGGTCGTGCCCTTGCTGGATGAATTCCAGGCGTTGCATCCGCGTGTGGAAATCGACCTGCGCATGACCGACGGCTATGTGGAGTTGGCCGGATCGGGTATCGACTTCGCGCTGCGCTACGGCAATTTGAAGGACAGTGCGCTCCGCCTGCGCCGTGTCGGCGCAAACCACCGCCTGCCTTGCGCCTCGCCTGCCTATCTTGACCGGCACGGCGCACCCGTTCATCCGGAAGACCTGACCCGGCATAATTGCATCGTCATGCGGTTCGGCGAAAATGTTGATCATGAATGGTCTTTCCGGATCGGCGGGCGCGACGCCGTGGTGATGGTGAAGGGCAATCGCATCGCCAACAATGGCGCGCTGGTGCGAGACTGGGTGGTGGCCGGTCATGGCATTGCGCTGAAATCGGTATGGGATATCAGCCGCGACCTCAAAACCGGGCGGCTGGTGGCCTTGCTGACCGAATTTTTGCCACCGCCGTCGGCCCTGCAGATCGTGCATCTGGCCAACCGCACCATGCCGCGGCGCACCTCCGCACTGATTGAATTCCTGCTGGAAGGGCTGGTGCGCGATGCGCCGGAAATGCCGGTTCCGGCCTGATCCTGCCCCGCCTGCCTCTTTCCCTCGACGGTAAAAATGGTCTAGTCAGGAAACAAAGGCGATTTGCCAGCGACAGGGACCTTCCAGCATGACCACCAGAACCAATGCCGAGCCAAGGGGCGAGTTGACCTTGCGCACGCTTGCCATGCCGGGCGATGCCAATGCTGCGGGCGACATTTTCGGCGGCTGGGTGATGGCGCAGATGGACCTGGCCTGCGGCATCCGCGCAGCCGAGCGCGCCAGGGGCCGCGTGGTGACGGCAGCAGTGAAGGAAATGGCCTTCGCCAAGCCGGTGAAGGTGGGCGACACGCTGTGCGTCTACACCGACATTTCGCGGGTGGGAACCACGTCGATGACGCTGTTCCTCGAAGTCTGGGCCCAGCGCTACCTCTCCGACACGATGGAGCGGGTGACCCATGCCGACTTCATCATGGTGGCGCTGGACGATGCCGGCAAGCCGAAGAAGATCCCGGCGGAGAAGTGAGTTTCCAAGTCTGTTAAGTAGTTCACGAAAGTGTCGAAGTGCGTGTGTTACCTTTTCTGAACATTCAGGAGGGTGCCATGTCGATCCGATATTCACGACTGCGCGATTTGCAGAGATCACGGAAAAAGACTGAAGCAGGAATGTCGGCGCGCTGTGCGGCGCGACTGTTGAAGCTTCGCGAGCAATTCGCGCCGTTGCGGTCAAAGAAGAATGACGGAAAGCTTCTGCTGGCCACTTGGAACATCCGTGATTTTGATTCCAACAAATTCGGTTTCGGTCCGCGGCTGGAAGAGAGTTTTTTCTATATTGCGGAAATCATTGCAAATTTTGATCTAGTTGCACTTCAGGAAATCAATGCGGATTTGGAACCGCTTGAGAAGCTGATGGGAATACTCGGGCGGGAGTGGGACTATATCGTCACGGATGTGACAGAAGGATCCGGCGGCAACCAGGAGCGGATGGCCTATGTCTTCAATATCGAGAAGGTGTGGTTCCGGAAAATGGCTGGTGAAATTGTCCTGCCGGATGGCCAGATGATTGTCTCGCGCAAAAAGGTGAAGACCCCCAAGGACACCGAAGCTGCTGCACTTCCTACAAATACGGAAGCTGCTGTGGCCGAAGATACCTATGAAGAAGTCAAACAACAGTTCGCAAGAACACCATTTGTTGTGGCTTTTCAATCTGGATGGTTCAAGTTCAATCTTTGCACGGTTCATATTTACTATGGAAAAGACAGTGGCGAGCACCTCAAGAGGCGGATTGCAGAAATCGAAAAACTTGTCGAATTTTTCCGCAAGCGCCAGGATACGGAAAACGCTGGCATCGCCGATGTTCGTATGATGACCAACTATATCCTGCTCGGGGACTTCAACGTTGTCAGCCCGGAGCATAAGACAATGCAGGCCTTGAAAAGTGAAGGATTTACAGTGCCCGACCCGATTGACGGGAAGAAGGTGCGAAAGCTCGGCGATCATTTCTATGACCAGATTGCCGTGCGTGCGCCCGATCCGCGGTTCAAGGTCACTGGCGGCGGCATCCTTGACATGTACAAGACTATTTTCCGCGACACAGAGGAAGACCGCGCGCTCTATGACCCGTTCGTGCCCGAGAAGGATCCGGAAACTGATCCGAAGTACCGGGCTGACACGCGGGAAAAGCTCTATCGAAAATGGAGAACCTGGCAGTTGTCCGACCATGCCCCGCTGTGGATCGAGATAGAGACAGATTTCAGCGAAGACTACCTCGCCAGCTTTGTCACAGATGGGGCAACAAGCTGAGCGCCGGTTTGTTTGCGCCGGAGCATATCCCTTCCATGTGGGAGGATTGGCCACCCCATTGCCTATAGCGGATGACCAAGGCTACGCCGGCACTTCCCGCCGCTTGCGGTGCCAGCGCTGCCATTTGAGGAACAGGCGGTAGCCGAGGCCCGCCAGCTGGCGAAGCCCCGGCACCTCGAACAGGAAGGCAAGGCGGTTGAGGACGGGAAGCGCCCGCCAGATGCGGGCAAAAGCATCCACCGCCACATGCCAGCGGCCCTCGGCATCGCGCACATGAAAGCGGTTCAGCAGGTCGGCGCGGGTCTTGTCTTTCGGCAATTGGCTGTCGTTAAGCGTGGTGATGTCGGTCCAGGCGATGCGCCCGGCCTTGTCCATGGCGCGGTACCAGCCCACTTCCATGCGGCAGACCGGGCAATGCCCGTCAAACCAGACCTCGATGTCACTGCCTATCTGCACACCTTGTACCCGTTGGACCTCTGCATCAGGTCGAAGTGGAAGTGGTCCTTGTGGTCGCTGTCGAAGCCTGGTCCGAGCACGGTGGAGAAATAGGGGCAGGCGTCGGCGCGCACATTGTTCAACAGGCTGCGCTCGCGGAAGGAAAACAGGCCGGGTTTTCGCACATCAACCTTCCGGCCTGACTTAAGGGTGATGTCCATGATGTCAAGGGCATTGCCGGTGCCGTGGGCCGACATCTTTCCGGCACCGCGGATCATGCGGCAGGAATAGCTCGATCCCTGGCGGATGGTGTCAACGCCCGAAAAATAACGGCGGCGGGCCGACGGCACCAGCTCGTCATCGGTCCATTTGGCCACGGCTTCCGCCATGGCGCAGGTGAGGGTTGCGATGGGTGTGAGCACGACGCCGCGCGGCAGGCCGGAGACCTTGACCGGCCAGTCAATCGCGCAGCCATTGCCCTCGTTGATCGGCTCGCCATCCATGAAGTTCACGCCCAGCCGCTTCAGCCGCTTGCGGCAGGCGATTTCGCTGTCGGGCATAACGGCAGGCTCAGGTGCAATGAGCTGCGGATCGGCAAAAGAGGGCCGCAGATGGCCGGGCGCGACCACAGAGGCGGTCTGGTTGCCGGTGTCGATCCTGGGGCGCGCCGGATTGATGCCGTCGACCGAACAGGCTGCAAGCCCGGTGCCAAACAGCGCCATCATCACGAAGGATCGCAGGCAAAGGCGCAGCTTGGGCGGTGCGCCGCCGAAAAGGCTTGTCATGGTGTCACTCCGCCGTCTGTCCCGGGTAAATCCTAGGGCCAAGCCGTAAAGGAAGGCTTGCGGGCGGCGTTAACCTGTAGGGTCATTGTGTGGCAGGGAGTGAGTAGCGAGTAGCGAGTAGGGAGTAGGAAGGGTTTAAGCAGCGGTTGGCTTTGCCCGCATCGCCGGAACGATTTCAACGGCCAGCATGGCCGCCAGCATCAGGGCGCAGCCGAGATAGCCGATCGAGGGCAGCACCTCCCCCAGCAGGATGAGGCCGAAGAGGGCCGCAAAGACCGCCTCCGAGGACAGGAAGATCGCGGCTTGTGCGGACGTCGTGTAGCGCTGCGCCACCGCCTGGATGGTGAAGGCAATGCCGCCGGAGACGACGCCGGCATAAAGGATTTCCGGCGCGGCCAGCAGGATGCCGGGCAGGAAGAAGTCTTCCGTCATCACGGCGAAGGCCAAGCCGAGCACCGCCGAAAGCGCAAATTGCGAGACAGCCAGCGTGACCGGACGGCCCGAGCGCCCGGCAAAGCGGCCGGTGAGCGTGACCTGCATGGCCCAGAAGGCGGCGCAGAGAATGGTCAGCCAGTCGCCCAATTGAAGTTTTTCCAGCTGCCCGCCTGACAGAAGGAAAATGCCGGCCAGCGCCAGTGCGGCCGCAGGCCAGATGACCGGATGCGGCCATTGGCGAAACAGCACAATGGCAAAGACCGGCGTGAAAACCACGTAAAGCCCGGTGAGGAAGCCTGCATTGGTGACGGAAGTTGTCAGCAGGCCGAATTGCTGGGCCGCCATTCCGGCAAAGAAGAAGAGGCCGGTCAGGCCGAAAGACCACCAGTCGGACGAGGTGAGCGGCACTTGCGCCTTGCGTGCCTCAAGGAAGACCAGCGGCAGCATGGCGAGCGTGGCAATGGCAAAGCGAAGGCCGATGAACACCCATGGCCCGACCGATTCCATGGCGGTTGATTGCGCAACAAAGCCCATGCCCCAGATGGCACCGGCGGCAAGAAGCAGGAGATTGGCGCGGATACGGGTCATGGGTCACCGATGGCAAGGATGGCCTCTTGTGGCTGGCGGCGTGCAGCCGGTCAAGCGGTGTGAAAAATTCCGCTTTTCAACAGCCGCCGCCGTGCTATCGTCATCCCACAGGGGCTTCTCACCGTTGACACGGAGACCGCGATCATGCGTTCACGCCCCAAAGCCATTGCTGCCGCTCCCACCCATCCGCTGAAAATTGGCGCGCTTGCCCTTGCAGGCGGTGTTGCCTTGGCGCTGCTGCTTCATGCCATGCCTGCCTTTGCTGACACGGAACCGACGCCCACGGAAGAACCAGCCAAGGTGGTGGACCCGGCTGCCAAGGTGGTTGATCCGGCGGCCAAGCCCGAATTGACGCCGGAAGAGGCCGCCAAGAAGGCGGCAGAGGCTTGCCCGGAAGGCAAGGTGATGGACGCCGACAAGAAGGAATGCGTGGAGGCGACGCCCGGCACCGAAAAGAAGACGCTGTGGCAGAACGGGCGCGATTTCGCCAATGCCGGGCAGTATGAGCGCGCGATCCGCACGCTTGAACTGGCCGAGATGACCAATGATGCGCGCGTGCTCTCCTATCTCGGTTTCTCGCACCGCAAGCTCGGGCATTTGATGGTGGCCATGGGCTATTACGAGGCCGCCATCGCCGCTGATCCCGACTATGTGAAAGTGCGCGAATATATGGGCGAAGGGTTCCTGCAGATGGGCAACCCGGACGGCGCGCGCGGACAGCTGGCCGAAATCGGCAAGCGCTGCGGCACGGACTGCCCGGAATATGTGAAGCTCGCCGGGCTGATCATGGCAGCTGACAAGGCACGCAACTGACCAGCGATCAAAGGCCTTCCAGCAGACGCGCCAGCCGCTTGCGGTTGGCGCCGAAATCCTTGCTGCCGAGCCGGGCGCGCGCATAGGCGGCAAGGCCTGTGCTTCCGTCCTGCATGGTGGTTGCCCGCAAATGGATGATGTCCGGAAAGCGGATCAACGGCGAATGGAAGAGATAGAGTGCTGAAGCCGGATCAGCCCCGTCATCGAGCCGGGACGTGAACTCGGTTGACTGGCGCAACCGTGCGTCAAGCCTCGCGATCAGCTCTTCGGGGGTGCCGTCAAAGGCCGGGAGTTTGAGATCCGGCGTGCCGCCGCAGGTGCCCGGCGTGCAGGCCAGCGCATCATTGCCGGTGGCACTGCGCTGGGCAGCAACAAAGTCATAGCTCGCGGTCCTGACCGGTCCGGCGATGCGGCCCCAGAAGGCATCACGATCCCAGGCAATGACCAGCAGCAGGCCTGCAAGGGCGACAAGGAGGATCGTGGTCATGATGCGTCTCATTCTGGGGGGAGTGGCTCAAGGAGAGGCGGATTTAACCTCCCCCTTGAGGGGAGGTCGGTGAGGCGAGGAAAGGGGAAGCTAACGGCTGATGCGGATCACCTGGCCCGGATCATCATCCGTCAGCAACCAGATTGAACCGTCCGGCGCAAGCTCGACATCGCGGATTCGACCGAACTCGCCTTCAAACATCCGCTCTTCTTGGCCAATCGTGCCGTCTGCCTTGCGTTCAAGGCGTGAAAGCAGCTGGAACTTCAGGGCGCCGGCGAGGAAATCACCCTTCCATTCCGGGAACATCGCCCCGTCATAGACGACAAGGCAAGATGGCGCGATGGACGGGTCCCAAAAGTGCAATGGCTGCTCGTAGCCATCGGCCTTGGTGCCGACGCCGATGCTGAAGCCGGAATAGTGGGTTCCATAGGAAATGACTGGCCATCCATAGTTCTTTCCGGCTTTGGGATTGTTCAGCTCGTCGCCGCCGCGTGCGCCATGCTCGGTGATCCACAGGCTGTCGGTGACCGAATCCCAGACCGCGCCTTGCGGATTGCGATGGCCCTTGGACCAGAGCTCCGGCTTGCCGCCTTTTGCGGGCGCATTGCCGCTGGCGGGCGTGCCATCGGCATTGATGTGGAGCACGGCCCCGGCATGGTCGGTCCAGTCTTGCGCGCGTTCATCATCGCCGCGGTCGCCAGTGGTGAAGAAGAGCGTGTTGTCGGGTGCGACAACAATGCGCGAGCCGAAATGGTGACGCGTCCCGCTCTTGCGCTCCATCGAAAAGATCACCGTGACATCGTCCAGTCTGGCTGAGCTGCCGTCGCGCACCAGCTTTGCCCGGGCAATAGCCGTGCCTGCACCGCCCTTGCCCGGCTCGGAGAAGGACAGGAAGACGGTGCCGGACTGGGCGAAATCGCGGGCTATGGCGACATCGAGCAAGCCGCCCTGGCCCGCTGCAGCAACCTTCGGGACGCCTGCCACGGGTTTGGACAGGGTATTGCCGGAGAGGATGCGCAGGTTTCCGTCGCGCTCGGTCACCAGCAGGTCGCCATCGGGCAGGAAGGCCATGCCCCATGGATGGGAGAGGCCGGATGTGACTTCCGTCGCCCGGACCTTTCCGGCGGATGTGTCGAATGTGCCGAGGTCGCGGGCCGCAGCCGGAGCGAGGGACATCAGGGCGATGCCGATGGCAAGGGGGATGTGCGTCGCTTTCATCGCAGAGCTTCCTGTATGTCGTCCCTCCAAGATAGGCCCGGTTGTGGTTGGAGCAAGGCGCTCACCCGATTGTGACAGGCGGCGCGGGCTGGTGTAGAGTTTTGCAACCCACGGGGAATCACGGGCATGGACGGTTTCAACGACAATCACGGGCCCTTTGGCGATGGCTCACAAGCCAATGCGCTTGCCCTGTCACGCCTGTCGCTGTTCCTGCCTTCGCTGGTGATTGCTGTCTTGTATGGCGGTTTGTGCCTGTGGCTGATGGTTGCGGGCCAGAGCAGTTCGGCGCTGGCGCGGCTCTGCCTTGCGATGGTGCTGATCGGCGTGCCGCT
>JBGSQC010000118.1:0-10688 GCA_041738295.1 Zhengella sp.
TGGTCGATCGCGGGGTTCGTCGCGCTGGTCGCAGGCATGATGTGGGGCGCGAAGTCGGGCGTGCAGTTCTCGCTGTCGCTGATTGCGCTCAAAGCCCTGCCGGTGCTGATCCTTGGCGGCTTCACCTCCATTCCGGGAGCCATCATCGGCGGCCTGATCATCGGTGTCGGCGAGAAGCTGGCCGAGATCTACATCGGCCCGTTCGTCGGCGGCGCGGTGGAAAACTGGTTTGCCTATGTGCTGGCGCTTGCCTTCCTGCTGGTCCGTCCGCAGGGCCTGTTCGGCGAAAAAATCATCGAGAGAGTGTAAGCAACAATGCTGTACCGTGAAGCAGGCGATTTCAAATCCACCTATGCTGCCGACCAGCAGACATTCCCGATCAAGTCGGAACGCTGGCTGTTCTGGGCGACGATGGCCTTTGCCTTCATTGCCGTGCCTCTCTGGCTGGCATACAGCCCGGGAAGCGCGCCTTACTGGGTCAAGGCCATCCTGCTGCCCTTCCTCGTCTGGTCGATGGTGGCGCTCGGCCTCAACATCCTGACAGGCTATTGCGGCCAGGTGTCACTTGGCACCGGCGGCTTCATGGCAGTAGGCGCTTTCGCCTGCTACAAGTTCATGACCGCCTTTCCGGACCTCAACATCATTTTCTGCATCATCGCGTCCGGCTTCGTGACGGCGGCAGTCGGTGTGCTGTTCGGCCTGCCGAGCCTGCGCATCAAGGGCTTTTACCTGGCGGTCGCGACACTTGCGGCGCAGTTTTTCCTAGTGTGGATGTTCAACAAGTTCTCGTGGTTCTACAATTATTCGGCGTCCGGCCAGATCACCGCGCCTGAGCGCACCATCTTCGGCATTGCCGTCACCGGTCCGAACTCTGTAGCCTGGGCGACCTATTTGCTGGCACTTGTCATGGTGTTCACCTTTGCCTGGGTGGCGCGCAACCTGACACGCGGCCGCATCGGCCGTTCGTGGATGGCCATGCGCGACATGGACATTGCCGCCGAGATCATGGGCGTGTCGCCGTTCAATGCCAAATTGTCGGCTTTCGCGGTGTCGTCCTTCTACATCGGCATGGGCGGCGCCATGTTCTTTGCCATCTATCTGGGCGCTGCCGAAGTGACGGAAGCCTTCGGCATCGACAAATCCTTTGCCGCGCTCTTCATGGTGATCATCGGCGGGCTCGGCTCGATCCTTGGCTCGTTCCTGGGCGCAGCCTTCATTGTGCTGTTCCCGGTGCTTCTCAAGAACATCATGGTCAACGGCATGGGCTGGCCGACCGATCTTGCCGCCCATTTCCAGATCATGATCGTCGGCGCGCTCATCATCGTCTTCCTGATCGTCGAACCGCACGGGCTGGCCCAGCTCTGGCGGCTGACCAAGGAGAAGCTGCGCCTCTGGCCATTCCCTTATTAAGGGATACATTCGACGCAACCGGCCGGGTTCGGCCGGGAGCACATACTGCAACGTCTCAAATGGGAGGAACATTCATGAGACTGATGAAGACACTGCTTGCAACGGCCGCTCTCGCCGCCGTCATGGGAACCGCACCGGCCATGGCCGAACTCGTGTTCCCGGCACTCTCCTACCGCACGGGTCCCTATGCCCCGAACGGCATCCCCTTCGCTGACGGCTATGCCGACTACTTCACGCTCATCAATGAGCGCGACGGCGGTGTCGAAGGCGAGAAGATCAAGATGATCGAGTGCGAAACCGCCTACAACACGGAAAAGGGCGTGGAGTGCTACGAGTCGACCAAGGGCCAGGGCGCGCTGCTCTACCAGCCGCTGTCGACCGGCATCACCTACCAGCTGATCCCCAAGGCAACTGCCGACAAGATCCCCGTCCACTCCATGGGTTATGGCCGTACTTCGGCTGCCAATGGCGCGGTGTTCCCGTATATCTTCAACTATCCGGGCACCTACTGGGATGGCGCTTCGATCATCGTGAACCATATCCTCGCGGAAAATGGCAACGACATCAAAGGCAAGAAGATCGCGCTCGTCTATCACAACTCCGCCTATGGCAAGGAGCCGATCCGCACGCTGGAAGAACTGGCCAAGAAGCACGGCTACACGCTGTCGCTCTACCCGGTTGACCATCCGGGCCAGGAACAGAAGGCCACCTGGCTGCAGATCCGCCGCGACCAGCCGGACTACACGCTGATGTGGGGCTGGGGCGTCATGAACCAGGTCGCCATCCAGGAAGCCGTCAACATCCGCTATCCGATGGACAAGTTCATCGGCATCTGGTGGTCGGGTTCCGAGAACGACGTCATCCCCGCCGGTGAAGCCGCCAATGGCTACAAGCATGTCACCTTCCACGGCGTTGATGCCAACTATCCGGTGTTCGACGACATCAAGAAGCACGTGAAGGATGCCGGCAAGGCAGCCGGTGACGGCTCCAACATCGGCACCGTGCTGTACAACCGCGGCATGTATGCAGCCATGCTGGCTGTGGAAGCTGCCCGCACGGCCATGAAGATCCACAACACCAAGGCACTGACCGGTGAAATGGTGCGTGACGGCATGGAAGCGCTGAAGATCGACCAGGCCCGCATGACCGAACTCGGCCTGCCCGGCTTTGGCCCGGAGATCAACGTCTCCTGCGCCAACCACGGCGGACCTGGCCTCGGTGCCATTGCCCAGTGGGATGCAAAGGCCAAGATCTGGAAAGCCATCACCGACTTCGCCCCGGCTGACCGCGAAGTGGTCGACGGGCTGATCAAGGCCGATGCCGAGGCATTTGCCGCGGAAAACAAGATCGAAGTCAAGGCTTGCAAGTAAGCCTTTGACTGAACTGTTCCCGGCGCGGCGCAATCCGCGCCGGGAAATTCAGAGCCTGTCCAAGTTCACTGAATGATGATGGGCCCTATCTCTATATTTTCCGCAATTCCGGACGCGAAACCGGTGTCCACTTTCGCTGGAATTGCTCAAAGACACTCCGGGAGGACAGGATGGGCGAACCCGCCATTGCGACGGAACAGGCCGAGACGCTGTTGCAGGTCAACAATATCGAGGTGATCTACAATCACGTCATCCTTGTGCTGAAGGGCGTGTCGCTGAAAGTACCGAAGGGTGGCATCACCGCCATTCTGGGCGCCAATGGCGCCGGCAAGACCACGACACTGAAGGCCATTTCCAACCTGCTCCATGGCGAGCGCGGCGAGGTGACCAAGGGGTCGATCGAATTTGAGGGCCAGCAGATCCACAATCTCTCCCCCAATGATCTGGTGCGGCGCGGCTGCATCCAGGTGATGGAGGGCCGCCATTGCTTCGGCCATTTGACCATCGAGGAAAACCTGATGACCGGCGCCTTCACGCGCCGCGACGGCAATGCCGCCATCAAGCGTGACCTTGAGATGGTCTACAATTATTTCCCGCGTCTTCGTGAGCGGCGCGGCAGCCAGGCGGGCTACACATCAGGTGGCGAGCAGCAGATGTGCGCCATCGGCCGCGCACTGATGAGCCGTCCGTCGATGATCCTGCTGGATGAGCCGTCCATGGGGCTTGCGCCGCAGCTGGTGGAGGAAATCTTCGAGATTGTCCGCAAGCTGAACGAGGGCGAGAACGTCACCTTCCTGCTGGCCGAACAGAACACCAACATTGCGCTGCGCTATGCCAAGTATGGCTACATCCTGGAATCAGGGCGCGTGGTGATGGATGGCGAGGCCAAGGCACTGCGCGAGAACGAGGACGTCAAGGAGTTCTATCTTGGCGTCGGTGGCGAAGGCCGCCGGTCGTTCCGTGATGTCAAGCATTACAAGCGCCGCAAGCGCTGGCTCGCCTGATCCATCAGGCTTCAACATCCATTCCGAGGGCCGCCGCAAGGGCGGCCTTCTTCGTTTCGGCCATGTCGCGCTTGCCATAGTCCGGCGTGGCAAACACCTCGCCAGAAGCCAACGTCATGCGGACCGACCAGGTGGCTGGACCGGAATCCCAGTCATGTTCGTGGATCGCCAATCCGGCCACATCGCTGGCCGTGACGCGCATGGAGCGGCGGCCCAGCAGGTTGCGTGTATCGAGCATGATGTGGCCGGTGCCTAGCGTCCAGCGGGTGTGGCCAAAATAGATGGCGCCTAGGACAAACATTGATCCGACAAGCACGCCGCCGGACAGGATGATGAGAAAGAAAGGCGTCAACGCATTGACCGGCCAGATGCCGCGCCAGAGTTCCTTGATGGTGATGGCAATGCAGAAGGCACCGGCACCGCCAATCAGTGCGCGCACCGGCATCGGGAACAGGGTGGTGAACTCGTCTTCCCCGTGGGAGGGAGCTGGAATTGCCGCCATGGAGGCCTCCTGGCAAGGAATCTGCTGCGCGCATTCTGGCATGTGGCCGTAAAGGCGGACTGACTTGTTTTGGCTGCATTTTATCGGTTCGGATGGCCTGCGCCGTTGAGCGTGGCGAGCAAGGACGGCAATTCGTCCAGCCCGGCAATCTCGCGGAATCGCTCATGGCCAATCGGCACCTCGGCATGCTCCAGTTCCCATGTCAGCTCATGGGGCACGTGGATGGCCCAGCATCCGGCCTGCAGGGCGGGGATGATATCGGATTTCAGCGAATTGCCGGTCATCAGCGCGCGGTCCGGTCCGTCGCCATGGCGCGCAAAGATTTCTGCATAGGTGCGGACCGTCTTGTCGGCGACAATCTCGACGCCATGGAAGAAGTCGGCCAGACCCGATGCCGCCAGCTTACGCTCCTGGTCAAACAGGTCGCCCTTGGTGATGAGGACCAGCCGATAATCCGGTGCCAGCTGCTCCAGAACTTCGCGCACACGGGGCAGGGGCTCGACCGGGTGATCCAGCATGTCGTGGGCGGCATCAAGGATCTCGCGGATGGCCGAGCCCGGCACGGAGCCATTGGTCACTTCGACAGCTGTCTCGATCATCGACAGGGTGAAACCCTTGATGCCGTAGCCGTAGCGTCTCAGGTTTCGCCGCTCGACGTCCAGCAAATGCCGTCCAAGCAGATCGGACGGTGCGTGGTCGCTGAGGATGGCGGCAAACCGCTCTTGGGTCAGCCGGAAGAACTGCTCGTTTTGCCAGAGCGTGTCATCGGCATCAAAGCCTAGCGTGGTGATGGGTTGCCTTGCCTTCAATCCGTTTTCCCCCGCCTGCCCAGCGGTTATCTAGGAAGGGTATGGGTGATGCGTCAACATGTACGGGAGAACCGCCGATGGTGGCATTGCCCTTGCGCCTTCTTTTCGGTATTGCCAATGTCAAAACACCTAGAGGAAGGGATGAACACCATGGCTGAGCACCTGCCGAGCGGACCTGTCGAAATGGGCGCCGAGATGGACTATGCCGAGCACGACAAGACCTACAACCTGTTCCTTGGCATGACGAAATACGGCATCATTGCCAATGTTGCGCTTTTGGCCGCCATGGCCTTCGGCTTCTTTACCTCGGCCGGCTTCTTTTCAGCGCTCATCCTTTTCGTCGTCATCTGCGCGCTTGGCGTTTTCCTGCTGAAATAAGCAGATATCCGAGCCAGACTGAATGAGGTGGGCGCCCGGGGGACAGGGCGCGGACTGCCAGACGTTTCGCGTCCCCGGGGAGGAGCAAGCAGTGGCTCATACCGTCTTTGTGCCGAAGGAAAGCGACAGTGGAGAGGCCCGCGTCGCCGCATCGCCGGAAACGGTGAAGCGGCTGAAGGGTCTGGGCCTTGATGTCGTGGTGGAGAAAGGGGCCGGTCTCGGCTCCCGCATTCCCGATGCCGAGTTTGAAAAGGCCGGCGCCACCATTGGCGCGGCGACCGCGGCCAAGTCCGCCGACATCGTGCTGAAGGTCCGCCGCCCCAGTTCCAAGGAAACGGCTTCCTACAAGTCCGGTGCGCTGGTCATCGCGGCCATGGACCCCTATGGCCATGAGGACGCGGTGAAGGAAATGGCAACTGCCGGGCTTTCGGCCTTTGCCATGGAATTCATGCCGCGCATTACCCGCGCCCAGGTCATGGATATCCTGTCATCGCAGGCCAACCTCGCCGGTTACCAGGCAGTGATTGAGGCTTCCGCCGAATATGACCGCGCCATGCCGATGATGATGACGGCTGCGGGCACCGTGCCTGCGGCCAAGGTCTTCGTCATGGGTGCAGGTGTCGCCGGACTTCAGGCGATTGCGACGGCCCGCCGTCTGGGCGCTGCCGTAACGGCCACCGATGTGCGCCCCGCTGCCAAGGAACAGGTCGCCTCGCTTGGCGCCAAGTTCATCGCGGTCGAGGACGACGAGTTCAAGGCGGCAGAAACCGCCGGTGGCTATGCCAAGGAAATGAGCAAGGACTACCAGGCCAAGCAGGCAGCCCTGGTGGCAGACCACATTTCCAAGCAGGACATCGTCATCACCACGGCGCTGATCCCCGGACGTCCGGCTCCGCGCCTTGTCTCGGCTGAGATGGTCAAGTCCATGAAGCCCGGTTCGGTGATTGTCGACCTCGCAGTCGAACGCGGCGGCAATGTCGCCGGTGCCGAGGCCGGCAAGGTTGTCGAGATCGACGGCGTGAAGATCGTCGGCCATCTCAACATGGCAGGCCGCATCGCTGCTTCGGCCTCGCTGCTTTATGCCAAGAACCTCTATTCCTTCCTTGAAACCATGGTCGACAAGACCAAGGGCGAAGTCACGGTCAATCCGTCCGATGAGCTGGTCAAGGCGACGCTGCTCACCCATGGCGGCGCAGTCGTTCACCCGGCCTTTGCCCCGAAGGAAGAGATCAAGGAAATCCTGATCGCCGAAGCCGGCGATGCCAAGAAGGGAGACGCATGATGGCCTCCGAAAAGCTCAATGAAAGCCTTGATGCCTTGGAAAAGGCGGTCTCGTCTGTCCGCCAGGCTGTCACCACGTTCCAGATCGATGTGAAGAACGGTGCTGCCGAAGTGGCGGCCAACGGCGCGGTGACGTCCGGCATTGATCCCTTCGTCTTCCAGTTTTCGATCTTCGTGCTGGCAATCTTCGTTGGATATTACGTGGTCTGGTCGGTGACACCGGCGCTGCACACGCCGCTGATGGCCGTCACCAATGCCATCTCGTCGGTCATCGTGGTCGGCGCGCTGCTCGCCGTCGGCATCTCGGCTTCGGGCCTTGCCACCGGCTTCGGCTTCGTGGCGCTGATCCTGGCGTCGGTCAACATTTTCGGCGGCTTCCTCGTCACCCAGCGCATGCTGGCGATGTACAAGAAAAAAGAGAAGTGAGGGCCTGACCCATGAATGTATCCCTCGCAGCCTTTCTCTACCTTGTCTCGGGCGTCCTGTTCATCATGGCGCTGCGCGGCCTGTCGCACCCGACCACCAGCCGCAAGGGCAACACCTACGGCATGGTCGGCATGGGCATCGCCATCCTGACGACGCTGGCACTTGCCACGCCGTCGGCCGGCGGTCTCGGCCTCATCATCCTCGGTCTTGCCATCGGTGGCGGAGCGGGCGCCTATATTGCCCAGCGCATCCCCATGACGGCCATGCCGCAGCTGGTTGCAGCCTTCCACAGCCTCGTCGGCCTTGCCGCCGTGCTGGTGGCTGCTGCCGCCATGTATGCGCCTGAGAGCTTCGGCATCGGCCAGGTCGGCCATATCCATGGCCAGGCGCTGGTCGAGATGAGCCTTGGCGTTGCCATTGGCGCGGTGACTTTCACCGGTTCGCTGATTGCCTTTGCCAAGCTGGATGGCCGCATGTCCGGCAAGCCGATCATGCTGCCGATGCGCCATGTCATCAATGCCGCCCTTGCCATCTCGCTCGTCGTGCTGGTGATCGTGTTGGTGATGACCGAAAGCCACTTCGTCTTCTGGATGATCGTGCTCCTGTCGCTGGCGCTCGGCGTGCTGATCATCATCCCGATCGGCGGCGCGGACATGCCGGTCGTCGTCTCCATGCTCAACTCCTATTCGGGTTGGGCGGCTGCGGGCATCGGCTTCACGCTCGGCAACCTCGCGCTGATCATCACCGGTGCGCTCGTCGGCTCGTCAGGTGCGATCCTTTCCTACATCATGTGCAAGGGCATGAACCGCTCCTTCATCTCGGTCATCCTTGGCGGCTTTGGCGGTGACACCGCTGCGGCTGCTGCCGATGACGGCATCGAGCGGACGGTCAAGCAGGGTTCGGCAGACGATGCCGCCTTCCTGATGGCCAATGCCTCCAAGGTCATCATCGTGCCGGGCTACGGCATGGCGGTGGCACAGGCCCAGCATGCGCTGCGCGAACTGGCCGACAAGCTGAAGGCCAATGGCGTTGAAGTGAAATATGCCATCCATCCGGTGGCAGGCCGCATGCCCGGCCACATGAACGTGCTGCTGGCTGAAGCCAATGTGCCCTATGACGAGGTCTTCGAGCTGGAAGACATCAACTCGGAATTCGCACAGGCTGACGTTGCCTATGTGATCGGCGCCAATGACGTGACCAACCCGTCGGCGCGCGATGACAAGTCCTCACCGATCTATGGCATGCCGATCCTCGATGTCGACAAGGCCAAGACCTGCCTCTTCGTCAAGCGCTCGCTCGGCTCGGGCTATGCCGGCATCGACAACACGCTGTTCTACAAGGACGGCACGATGATGCTGCTGGGCGATGCCAAGAAGATGACCGAAGCCATCGTCAAGGCAATGGACCACTGAGGTCCATCCGGTTTTCATAGTCTGCAGCGCCCGGCCTTGTGCCGGGCGTTTGCATATACGGGCGCTGGTTTCTTCGCGGACGGGGAATTGATTCTGGAGGGTCAATGATTGCTTCGCTCTACAGGTTGCTGAAGTCGGCAGTGATCGTCCTCCTGACGGTCTATGTCGCCGTGGTCGGCTATCTCTACGTCAACCAGGACCGGCTGCTGTTTCCCATACCGGATGGCGCGCCGGTGTCGGTTCCGTCCGGTATCGAGGCGATCACGCTGACGGTTACAGGCGGGCTGCAGCTCAACAGTTTCTTTGCTGATGCCGGTGAAAGCGCGCCTGCAATCCTGTTTTTCCACGGCAACGGATCAACGGCTGACAGGGGCTTCGAGCGCGCAGCGCGCTATCGCGAAGCAGGCTATTCGGTGCTACTGGCAGAGTATCGCGGCTATGGCAGGTCGGATGGCCAGCCTTCGGCTGACGCACTGAAAAGGGACGGGCTTGAAAGTTTCGATTGGCTGGCAGCCCGCAGCAAGAGCCCTGTCTTCGTCGTCGGCCACTCACTGGGAAGCGGGATCGCCGTTCATGTGGCGGCAAACCGGCCGGTGAGCGGACTCTTTCTGGAAGCGCCTTATTCTTCCATCGCCGATGTGGCGCAGGCACGCTATCCGTTTGTGCCGGTCGGACCATTGCTCACCAATCCGATTTCACCGGTTGACGAGATTGGCGGACTGTCCATGCCGGTGATGATCGTTCACGGAACTCTGGACCAGACCATTCCGATCCGCTTTGGCAAGGCGCTGTATGATGCCGCGCCGAAAGGGAGCGTGTGGAAGGTACTCGACGGGGCAGGGCACAACGACCTTGCCAATCACGGAATCCATGCAATGGCGACCGGCTTCTTCAGTGCGATTCCCCTGATCCCGTTGGACCGTTAGGCCATCAACCGCGCGTGCGTTCCAGGCCGGCGCGGGCGGGACCGTAATTTGCATCCAGCGCGGTGGCGCGGGCATAGGACTGGCGCGCGCGGGCCTTGTCGCCACGGCGCTCATAGATCAGCGCCTGGTTGGACCAGCTTTCGGCCTTGGACGGATCAAGCTTGATGGCAAGGTTGAAATCCGAGAAGGCATTGTCATCGTCGCCAAGGGCCGCATAGGAGACGCCGCGTCCATTGTAGGGTTCGGCGGCATCGTTGGAGAGCGAAATGGACGTCGAGAAATCCTCGATGGCATAATCGTGCTGGCCACGCGACTGGTAGATCAGGCCTCGGTTGTAATAGGCGCGCGGATCCGTGGTGTCGAGCTGGATGGCGCGCTCGTAGTCCTGGAAGGCCTCAAGGTCGCGGCCCGCCTTTCGGTAGATGTTGCCGCGGCCGATATAGGCGACGTCATAGTTCGGGTTCAGCTGGATGGAGCGGGAATATTCAGCCGCCGCTCGGCCATTGTCGCCCATCATGCCGTAGATGAGGCCGCGATTGGCATAGGCCTGATAGTAGCTCGGGTTGAGCTTGATGGCGCTGTCAAAATCCGCCAGCGCATCATTGTAGCGCTTGGCGCGGCCATAAGCCGAACCACGGACATTCCAGGCTTCGGGATCCTGCGGGTTGCGCTCGATCACCGCTGAAAGCGAAGCGATATTTTCCTGCGAGCCCTGGGCGCGGTCGGTTTCCGAAAGCGGCAAGGTGGAGACCGCATCACCAGACTGGCATCCGGCAAGACCGGCAGCGGCAACGGACACAAGCAAGGCGGCTGCAAGGCGGCTCATGCGCATGGAAACGATGGTCTGTGCATTCGACAAGATCAGTATCCCCTCAAGCCGGACTGCCACCAGAAAACGGCACCCGCTGCCTGTAAACAAAAAGGCGGAGGCGAGAATTTCGCCACCACCTTCCCGTATGTCCTGAAATGGACGAAAAAACGGCGGGCTCAGCGAGCGCCGGGACGTCCGCCGCCAACCAGACCTTCGCGCTGGGCGCGCTTGCGGGCCATCTTGCGCGCACGGCGCACGGCTTCGGCCTTCTCACGGGCACGCTTCTCGGACGGCTTCTCGAAGTGACCGCGCATCTTCATTTCGCGGAAGATGCCTTCGCGCTGCATTTTCTTCTTCAG
>JBGSQC010000137.1:0-3318 GCA_041738295.1 Zhengella sp.
CGAAGCCATCCTGCGCGTGGCCAATTCTCGCATGGCCGGCGCCATCCGGCTCGTCTCCATCGAGCGCGGCTTTGATCCCAAGCGCTTTGCCTTCATGCCGTTTGGCGGCGGCGGGGCGCTGCACACCGGGGCCCTGATGGATGATGTGGGGCTGGCACGCGCCATCGTGCCGCGCTATCCGGGCGTCACCTCGGCCATGGGCTGCGTGATTGCCGACATGCGGCAGGATTTCGTCCAGACGGTCAACACGCTGGTGGACACGCTGGACGAGGTTTCGCTTGCCGGGTTCCTCAACAGCCATGTCAGCCAGGGCCATGCCCTGCTGAAAGCAGCCCGCACCCGCTTCGAGCGCACCGACATCGTGGTAGAGCTCGACATGGCCTATGTCGGCCAAACTCACACCGTGGCGGTTCCACTGGATATAGTCATCGACCACGACACGGTGGCGGCACCCTCGCGCGCCGCCATAGCCGCTGCCTTCGACAAGGCTTATCTCGCAACCTATGGCCGCCTTTTGGCCAAGGGAACGCGGCGCGTGATGAACCTGCGCACCGCCGTCATCGGCCGGCGTCCGAAGTTTGATCTCGCCACGCTTGCACCGGTCGGCGGCAGCATCGAGGCCTCGCGCAAGGGCAGCCGCCGCGTGCATTTCGCCGATGGCTGGCATGACACCGCCATCTTCGACCGCCTGTCACTTCCGGTCGGTGCCATCATTCCCGGCCCGGCAATCCTGGAGCAGCCCGACACCACCGTGCTGGTCGATCCCGGCCTGACTGCCAGCGTTGACCGTTTCGGCAACACCATCATCGAACGGGCAGGAGGGTGACCATGGCATCGCTCAAAAAGCTTGATCCGGCCCGAACCGCGCTCCTGACCATCGATCTGCAGAATGATTTCCTTCATCCCGAAGGTGCCTATGGCCGCGCCGGTCTGTCGTCGGATGCCATTGCCGCACTTCCGGGCAGGATCCGGCCCCTGCGCGACCGTCTGCGGTCCGCCGGCGGCACCTATATCTCGGCGCAGTTCACGCTGGTTCCCGGACCCGGCGGCGTGCCGCTGATCACCCCGCATCTGAAGGAGCTGCGGCCCTTCCTGACCACCGGTGATTTCGCGCCGGGTGCGTTTGGCCACAAGCTTGTCGATGAACTGCAGACAGCCGATTACGTGGTGGAGAAGGTCGCCTATTCCGCCTTTTACCAGACACGGCTTGAATTCATCCTGCGTGCGCTCGGCATCAACACGCTGCTCATCGGCGGTATCGTCACCAATGGCGGCGTGGCCAGCACGCTGCGCGACGCGCATTTGCGCACCATCGACACCGTGCTGTTGACCGACGGGTCTGCCGCCTTCCGGCCGGAAGTCCACGACGCTACCCTGCTCTCACTCGGTTCGCTCGGCACGCAGATGCGCTGCGCAGAAGTGACCGCCCTTCTGGAGGACACCGCATGACCCTTCGCGACCGTCTCTCCAGACCTGAAATCCTGATTGCCCCCGGCGTCTTTGACGGGCTGACCGCAGCGCTGGCAAAGCAGGCGGGCTTCGAGGCGCTCTATCTGTCAGGAGCTGCCGTTGCCTACACAAGGCTTGGCCGCCCGGACATTGGCCTGACCTCAGTCAGTGAAATGGCCGACACCATGAACCTGATCCGCGACCGGGTTGATCTGCCGGTCATCATTGATGCCGACACCGGGTTCGGCAATGCGCTGAACGCGCAGCGCACCATGCGCCTTTATGAGCGCGCCGGGGCCAATGCGCTTCAGGTCGAGGACCAAACCTATCCCAAGCGCTGCGGCCACCTGTCGGACAAGTCGCTGATCTCCGCCGCCGAGATGGTCGGCAAGATTGCCGCCATGGCCGATGCGCGCGCCAGTTCCGACACGCTGCTGATCGCCCGCACCGATGCCATCGCCGTGGAAGGGTTCAACGCCGCCATCGACCGCGCGGGAGCCTATGTCGAAGCCGGGGCCGACATCCTCTTCATCGAAGCTCCGCGCACCGGCGATGAGCTGGCCCGCGTCGCCGCCAGCTTCAAGGGGCAGGTACCGCTGCTCGCCAACATGGTGGAAGGCGGCGCAACACCGGTCACATCCGCAGGCGACTTGCAGGCGCTTGGCTTTGACATCGTGATCTTTCCGGGCGGCATCGTAAGGGCGCTCGCTCACTCAGCCCGCCAATATTATGCCTCTCTGATCACCCACGGATCAAACACGCCTTTCAAGGACCGCATGTTCGATTTTGACGGGCTCAACGAAGTGATCGGCACGCCGGAAATGCTGGAGACCGGCCGCCGCTTCGATGGCAAGTCGCAATGATTTCCCCGCCGCTGCCAGCCTATGACCTCACGGTCGAAACGCTGGTGATCGGTGCCGGTGCTGGCGGTCTTGTCGCCGCCCTTGCAGCCCATGAGGCAGGGCAAGAGGTTCTGGTGATCGAGGCCGATGCCGTGCCCTCGGGATCGACAGCGCTGAGCGCCGGCCTCATCCCCGCCGCCGGAACCCGGCAACAACAGGCGGCAGGCATTGACGATGATCCGGTTGTCTTTGCCCGCGATATCCAGAAGAAGGCGCATGACGAGAACGATCCGGCGCTCGTCCAGGCAATGGCTGAAAATGCCGCACCGGCCATCGACTGGCTGAACGGCGTCCACGGCCTTCCCTTCTCGGTGGTGACCGATTTCGAGTATCCCGGCCATTCCCGCCTGCGCATGCATGGCCTGCCATCGCGGTCCGGGCGCGAGTTGATCGACGCGCTGCGCGCAGCCGCTGAGACCGCCGATATCGATATTGTCTGCAACCGCCGTGCCACCGGCCTCTTTGCCGATGGACTGACCATCCATGGCGTGAGGGTGAACGGGCCGGATGGCCCGGAGACGATCGGCTGCCGCCGCCTTATCCTCGCCTGCAACGGCTATGGAGGAAACCGCGATCTGGTCCGCAAGCACATGCCGGATATCGTTGACGCCGTTTGGTTCGGCCATGATGGCAACAAGGGCGACGCGATCAGCTGGGGTGAGGAGCTCGGCGCTTCGATGCGGCATCTCGGAGCCTATCAGGGGCATGGCAATGTCGCCCATCCGCACGGCATCCTGATCAGCTGGGCGGTGATCATGCAGGGCGGCATCCAGGTCAATGCCGAGGGCCGCCGCTTCTGGAACGAGGCGCAAGGCTATTCGGAGGCCGCGCGCGCCGTGCTGGCCCAGCCGCAGGGCATTGCCTGGGCTATCTTTGACGCCCGCATCGCCGCCATCGCCCGCCAGTTCGAGGATTTCCGCCAGGCCGAGGCGCAAGGCGCCATCCGTCATGCCGGCGACCTGCCCGG
>JBGSQC010000139.1:0-8520 GCA_041738295.1 Zhengella sp.
ATTGCCGCCGAGCTGGATGTCGGTGCCGCGACCGGCCATGTTGGTGGCAATGGTGACGGCTGCGGGAACGCCGGCCTGCGCCACGATGGCAGCTTCGCGCTCGTGATGGCGGGCGTTGAGGATCTCGAAATCGCTGATGCCTTCCTGGCGCAGCATGGTGGCGAGGAATTCGGACTTCTCGATTGACGTCGTGCCGACAAGGATGGGTTGGCGCTTGGCGCGGGCATCCTTGATCTCGGTGACAATCGCCCGGTACTTCTCCTCGAAGGTGCGGTAGACCTCGTCATCCTCGTCAATGCGCAGGACCGGCACGTTGGTCGGGATCTCGACCACTTCGAGCCGGTAGATGTTGCCGAATTCTTCCGCCTCGGTCGCTGCCGTGCCGGTCATGCCGGACAGCTTCTTGTACATGCGGAAATAGTTCTGGAAAGTGATGGAGGCCAGCGTCTGGTTTTCCGGCTGGATGGCCACCTTTTCCTTGGCTTCCAGCGACTGGTGGAGGCCTTCGGAATAGCGGCGGCCCGGCATCTGGCGGCCGGTGAACTCGTCAATGATGACGATTTCACCATTGGCGATCATGTAGTCCTTGTCGCGCGTGAACATCTTGTGGGCACGAAGCGCATTGTTGGAGTGGTGCACCAGCGCGACATTCTCGATGTCGTAGAGCGAATCGCCCTTCAAGAGACCGGCATCGCGGAGCATCTGCTCCATCTTCTCGGTGCCTTCCTCGGTGAAGGTGGCGGTGCGGCCCTTCTCGTCGACTTCAACGTCGCTGTCTGTCAGCTGCGGGATCAGGGCATCGACCTGGACATAGAGGTCGGACTTGTCGTCCAGCGGGCCGGAAATGATGAGCGGCGTGCGCGCCTCGTCGACGAGGATGGAATCCACCTCGTCGACAATGGCGTGGTTGTGACCGCGCTGCACCATTTGGACGCGCTCATATTTCATGTTGTCGCGCAGATAGTCGAAGCCGAGCTCGTTGTTGGTGCCGTAGGTGATGTCGCAGGCATAGGCTGCGCGGCGCTGGTCGTCATCCATGCCATGGACGATGACGCCGGTGGTCATGCCGAGGAAGGAATAGAGACGGCCCATCCATTCGGCGTCTCGCTTGGCCAGGTAATCGTTGACGGTGACGACGTGGACACCCTTGCCTTCGAGCGCATTGAGATAGACGGCGAGCGTTGCCACCAGCGTCTTGCCTTCACCGGTGCGCATTTCGGCAATCGCGCCTTCATGCAGCACCATGCCGCCGATCAGCTGCACATCGAAATGGCGCATGCCGAGCGCGCGCTTGGAGGCTTCGCGCACGGTGGCGAAGGCCGGAACCAGCAGGTCGTCTAGCTTGGCGCCGTTGGCCAGATCTTCACGGAATTTTGCGGTGCGGGCGACGAGCTCGGCGTCCGAAAGCGCCGCCATCTCGTTTTCCATCGCGTTGATGGCTTCGACGCGCGGGCGCATGCCCTTGATGCGACGATCATTGGAAGAGCCGAAAATCTTGCGGGCCAAGCCGCCGAAACTGACCATGACGGTCCTCTCAATCTCGATCTGCCGAACGGTCGGGAAGGCCGTCCGGACCAGCCACAGCGCCCGCCTGGAAGAGGTCGGGGAAGGGCCTTTGTCGCGGGTGTGCGCCAATTGTGATCTGGACGCACGGTCGCAGGACAGATAAGAGGGGGCACTTGCGATGTCAACGCCGCACAAAGGCTGCGCTCAGCGCGAATTCGGCCACAATTTTCGCCGCATTGGCAAAAACCCGATTCCCACTCCGGAGACACTTGATGACCCTGCTTTCCCGCCGCCTTTCCCTTCTCCTCGGCTCGGTCGTGCTGGCCGCCAGTCTCCATATGGTGCCTGCCATGGCTGCCGATGACACGGTTCTGGCCACGGTCAATGGCGCCCCGATCACCGAATCCGAGCTGAAGCTCACCGAATCGGACCTCGACCAGCAGTTCAAGCAGCTGCCGGAAGACCAGCGCCGTGGTGCCGCGCTTTCGGCGCTGATCGAGATCCGACTGCTGGCCGCCAAGGCCGCAGAAAAGGGTCTGGACAAGGATGAGGACTTCAAGCGCCGCGTCGCTTTCCTGCAGGAGCGCGCCCTCCATTCGGCCTTTGTCGAAAAGGAAGTGGCCGCGACCGTGACCGAGGAAGCCATCCGCGCCCGCTATGACAAGGAAATCGCACAGATGCCTGCCACCAACGAGGTGAAGGCGCGTCACATTCTGGTAAAGACCGAGGAAGAGGCCAAGGCCGTGCTGGCCGAGCTGGATGCCGGCAAGGCTTTCGAGGACGTGGCCAAGGAAAAGTCCACCGATGGTTCCGCGCAGGCCGGCGGTGATCTCGGCTATTTCCAGACCGGACAGATGGTTCCGGAATTCGAGACGGCAGCCTTTGCCCTGGAACCCGGTGGCGTCACCAAGGAGCCGGTGAAGACGCAGTTCGGCTTCCACATCATCAAGGTGGAAGACAAGCGCCCGGTGCAGCCGCCGGCCTTTGACGAAGTAAAGGAAAGCGTGCGCTCCTTGCTGCTGCGCGAATCCTATTTCGCCATAGCCAAGGACATCCGCACGGCAGCCACCGTGGAGGTCAAGGACGAAGCGTTGAAGGCTGCCCTCGAAAAGCTCGAAGCTGCCAAGTGAGAGCAGGCTGCTGATTCGGTAATGCGGGCGGATGCGGATCGGAGCTGATCCGCACCCTGCCTGTGCCGGACCAGCCGTGCCATAAAGACCATTTGATCAAGGGACCCCGTCAAGCCATGTCCACTGCCGTTTCCCCGCTTGCCCCGAAGTCGCGTCCTGACATGCCGGTGATCGAGGGAGTGGCGATTGCCACTGCCGAGGCCGGCATCAAGTACAAGGGCCGCACCGACGTGATGGTGATGACCTTCGCCGAAGGCACCGAGGTTGCTGGCGTCTTCACGCGGTCCAAATGCCCCTCTGCGCCGGTGGATTTTTGCCGGCTCAACCTGCCGCATGGCAGGGCACGCATCCTCGTGGTCAATTCCGGCAATGCCAATGCCTTCACCGGTTCCAAGGGGCGTGCGGCAACTCTGGCAACCGGCGAAGCCGCGGCTCACGCCACCGGCGCCCCGATGAACGAGGTTTTCCTCGCGTCAACGGGCGTCATCGGAGAGCCGCTCAAGGCCGAGCGCTTCACCGGCCTGCTGGAAGGCATGGTGAAAGAAGCCAAGGCGGATCGCTGGCATGGGGCCGGCGAAGCCATCATGACCACCGACACCTATCCGAAATATGCGACGCGCACGGTCGATCTCGGCGGTGCGAGTGTCACCATCAACGGCATTGCCAAGGGTGCGGGCATGATCGCGCCCGACATGGCAACCATGCTGTCCTTCATCGCCACCGATGCGCCGATCGGCGCGGCGGCGCTCCAGTCCATGCTGTCGGGCGCGACCGGCCCCACCTTCAATTCGGTGACGGTTGATTCCGACACCTCGACCAGCGACACGCTGATGCTGTTTGCAACAGGCGCTGCGGCCAGCCGTGGCGCGCCGCGCATCACCGATCCGGCAGATGAGCGCCTGCATGGCTTCCACACGGCGCTGTTTGAGATCATGCACGATCTGGCGCTCCAGGTGGTGCGTGACGGGGAAGGCGCGCGAAAGCAGATCGAAGTGCGCGTGACCGGCGCTGTCACCGAAGAAAGCGCCCGTCGTATCGCGCTGTCGATTGCCAATTCGCCGCTGGTCAAGACGGCGGTCGCCGGCGAGGACGCCAATTGGGGCCGCGTTGTCATGGCGGTCGGCAAGGCCGGCGAGCCCGCAGAGCGCGACCTGCTCACCATCAGCTTTGGTGATATCCGCGTGGCCCACCAGGGCGAGCGCGACCCGGATTATTCGGAAGAGGCGACCTCGGCCTATATGCGCGGCGACGAGATCACCATCACCGCCGATATCGGCATGGGGTCTGGCCGGTCTACCGTCTGGACCTGCGACCTGACCAAGGAATATGTGGCGATCAATGGCGACTATCGCAGCTAAGGGGCGGGCCATGAGCAATGGTTTGCCGGGTACCGACCTTGCCAAGGTCCGCCGCTTCGAGGCGGCCGGCTTCCGCGCGTGGCCGTCCACGACGGTCCATTATGACGGAACCTGGGCGATCCGGTTGACGGCAAGCAATGCGGCCAAGAGACTGAATTCGGTCAATCCGCTGGATCCGGGCGATACCGGGGACATTGGGGCGCGGATTGCGCGTGCAAGTGCCCGCTTTGATGCCTATGGCCGACCGCTTGTCATGCGCCTGTCGCCGCTGGCTTCGCCCGAGATCGCCCGCCATCTCGAAGCCGAGGGCTGGAAATCGTTTTCCCGCTCGCTGGTGATGACCGCGTCGCTGGAGCGGATCAACCTCTCGGGCGTGATGGACCAACTGCCGGTGCGCGACATTGGCCGGTTCGCGGCAGCCCATCTAGCGGTCCGCGGACTTGAACAGGAGCTTCGCGCGGGCGTGTCGGAAGTGGTCGAGCGGATCGAGCCGGAAGCGGGTCTCTTCCTGCATGAAGCCGCTGGCGTGCCGGTCACCACGGCCATCTGCGTTCATGATGGTGATCTTGCCGGGCTTTTCGAGGTTGCAACTGCACCTGCCCGGCAGCGTCAGGGTCTGGGCCGCGCCATGGTGCTGAGCGCCCTCAAATGGGCAAGGCTTCGCGGTGCGCGCATTGCCTGGCTTCAGGTCGAGGCGGACAATGCGGCCGCCCTTGAACTCTACAAGAGCATCGGCTTCCATCCGCTTTATTCGTATCTCTATTACCAGAAGCTTCCGGGCGGTGCCGGCTGATGGGCGAGGTGCCCGCCTCAATCGAAACGCCGCGGCGCCTGCTGCTTTTCGCAGCCTGCGCGCTGGTGGATGCAGACGGACGGGTGCTGATTGCCCAGCGACCGGAAGGCAAGCAACTGGCCGGCCTTTGGGAGTTTCCGGGCGGCAAGGTGGAGCCAGGTGAAACGCCGGCGGAAACCGTGGTGCGCGAACTGGCCGAGGAACTGGGCGTAACGACTCAAGTGGCCTGCCTCGCGCCGCTGACCTTTGCCAGCCACAGCTATGAGAGTTTTCACCTGCTGATGCCGCTGTTTGTCTGCCGCCGCTTCACCGGAATTGCGCGCGGCCTGGAAGGGCAGGCGATCAAATGGGTGCGTCCGAAGGACATGCGGTCCTATCCGATGCCTGCGGCAGACGAGCCGCTGATCCCGTTCCTGATCGACCTGCTCTGAGCCTATCGTTAATCAATCCTTCAACCTCTCATGACAAGCTGAACCAAGGGACCGCTTGTGGTGCGCGGCCAGAGTTTGTGTGTGTGAGGGACTTGTCATGTCGATCGAGAATGAATGGGCGGGGTTGCGCGGAACCGTGCGAAAGAATGCAGGCGTAGCCGGAATGGGAGCCCTGCGGATTGCCCTTCTGTTCGGGTCTGCGGCGGTGGCCCTGGCGCTGATCGCTACGCCCTATGTCGAGTCGCAATCGCGCCAGATTGCAGCGCGGACCAATGCGCCAGGGCTGGACACGATCTCGACCGGATCCATCAGCTACAAGGGCCAGTATACAGTCCGCAAATCCATTCTCCAGTCAGCGCCGGATTCCACCTGCATCATTCGAGACAATGGCAGCCGTTCTGGTGATTGCTGATTAACCCTGCTTACGGCAAGGTTTTGTTCATCATGCGTGTTAACCCGTCTTCATTGATTTAGCGGTAGCTTGCTCCCAACACAGACAAGGGAGATCGGCGTGCGCACTTTCAGGATGTTCATCAAGGACGAGACCGGTGCGACGGCCATTGAATACGGCCTGATTGTTGCCGTCCTGTCACTTGCCGTGGTCGGCGGCATCCAGAATGTCCAGAGCTCGATCGAATTTCTTTTCTCTGACACGAATGGCAAGCTGCAGACAGCGTTCAACTGAAGCCTGTTGATCAGTTTTCTTCGCCGGACTTCCTGAGTGCTTCGGCCAGCGAATGGCGGGCCGTGCCTGGCTTCATCGGCTTCTGCTGGCTTTCATGCGGCGCCCAGCCTGACATCCAGACAATCGAGAATGTTGCGCGTATCCGGCCATCGGAATCGGAGAACCGTTCGGCATAGATTTCAGCTGCGCGGGCAAACAGCGCACGCGACGCCGGCTTTCGGCTGCGGGTGGCAAGCGCACTGGTCGCCCCCATGGCGCGCAGGTCACGGATCAGCGCAAACATGGATGAATAGCGAACTGTGTAATTCTCGAAATCGGCAACCGGAAGCGCAAATCCAGCGCGCTGGAGCAGGGCACCGGCTGCCCTGACATCGGCAAACGGATAGACGCGGGGGCTTGCGCCGCCGGTCAGTTCGGTTTCTGCTGCCAGCAGGCTTTCCCGCAATTCCTGCAAAGTGCCGCTGCCGGCAAACGCCCCGATGAACAGGCCATCCGGTTTCAATGCATTGCGGATCTGTATCAGCTGGCCCGGCGTGTCATTGGTCTCATGCAGCGACAGCATCGACACAACGAGATCATGGCTTGCCGGTTCAAGCGGAAGCATCTCGCCCTTTGCAATGGTGCCGCCTTTCTCATGACCGGGGAGACCCGGATGGGCCTCGACCGTGGTGATGGCATCGGCTTTTCCGGTAGCTTCCAGGGCGGCGCGCGCATGCCCCGTCATGCAATGGAGGAGGACAGCGCTTGCAAAGCGCCGGTCCACTGTCGACAGCCGCTCGGCCAGATCATCGGCTGCGCGCGCCGCCAGGAAATGGGCGCCGTCATCCGGGGCGGTAAGCGCGCGCAGCTTGCGTGCCAGCGAAAGGTCTTTGTCAAACAGGATGTCCATTTCAGGCCGCCTTCACATTGATGGTTTCCAATCGGCCATTTGCGGGCTTATCGTCAATCGAAAAGGACGTCATGGCAAAGGCGGGCAGCGTGCAGGCAGTGTGGACAGGCAGGATCGGTGCTGCGGGACGGCGGATGGCGCAGCTGCTGTTCCCGCCGGCCTGCCCCGGCTGCCGGACGCTGGTGAGCGAACCCGGAACGCTTTGCGCCCACTGCTGGCCGAAGCTGCGGTTCATCGAACACCCGGTCTGTCCCGTCTACGGCACACCATTTTCCCATGAGATGGGGCCGGGCATGATTTCGGCGGAAGCCATTGCCCGGCCGCCGGTCTTTGCCCGCGCGCGCTCTGCCGCGTCCTATGACGGCGTGGCGCGCCAGATGGTGCAGGCGCTCAAATATCATGACCGCACGGATCTGGCCTGGTGGATGGCCGGATGGATGATCCGTGCCGGGGGCGAACTGATCAGCGAGGCGGGGGTAATCGTGCCGGTGCCGCTGCACCGGATGCGGTTTTTCACCCGCCGCTTCAACCAGTCTGCAGAGTTGGCGCGGGCGCTCTCGCGGCGAACCAGCCTGCCGTTTTCACCGGAAGCCCTGGAACGGGTGCGCAAGACGAACCAGCAGGTTGGGCTGGACCGTACCGCCCGAGAGGCCAATGTACGCGGCGCCTTCCGTGTGCCGGAGATCCACGAGATTGCGGTGCGCGGGCGGCACGTGCTGCTCATTGATGATGTTTACACGACAGGGGCGACGGTGGGCGCTGCGGCCAAGGCACTGCTGAAGGCCGGCGCGAGCGATGTCGATGTGCTGACCTTTGCCCGCGTGCTGCCGGGGGACTTCCAGTCTCATGCCACCGGGCCTATATGATGGATCTTCCAGACGGAGAATGATGAATGCCTGAAGTGACCATCTACACGCGGATGATGTGCGGCTATTGCGCGGCGGCCAAGCGCCTGCTCGACAGCAAAGGCGTGACCTACACCGAGCATGATGCCTCCTATTCGCCGGAATTGCGCCGCGAAATGATGGAGCGCTCCAATGGCGGCTCGACCTTTCCGCAGATCTTCATCGGCGGCACTCATGTTGGTGGCTGTGACGATCTGCATGCGCTGGATGCCGCAGGCCGGCTTGACGCCCTGCTGAAGGGAGCCTGACCATGGGTGTCTTTCGCGCAGCCCTCGTGCAGATGCGGTCGGGCACCGATCCGGAGCGCAACCGTGCCGACATGGAGGCGATGGTGCGCGAGGCGGCCGCACGCGGCGCCCATTATGTGCAGACGCCGGAAATGACCGGATCGCTGCAGCGCGACAAGGCGGCACTGATGGCTTCACTGAAGCCGCAGGAGACCGACATCATCGCCGAACGCGCCAGCGAACTGGCACGCGAGCTGAAGATCCACCTGCATGTCGGCTCCACTGCGGTTGCGCTCGGGGAAGGCATGGTCGCCAACCGCGCGTTCCTGTTTGCGCCCGACGGAACACTCGTCACCACCTATGACAAGGTGCACATGTTCGATGTGGACCTCGACAATGGCGAGAGCTGGCGCGAATCAGCCACCTACCGGCCCGGTGCAGAAACCGTGGTGGCGCGCCTGCCCTTTGCGTCTATCGGCTTGTCGGTCTGCTACGATCTGCGCTTCCCGCAACTGTTCCGCGCGCAGGCGATGGCAGGAGCGCAGGTGCTGACCACGCCGGCAGCCTTCACCCGCCAGACCGGCGAGGCGCACTGG
>JBGSQC010000034.1:0-16502 GCA_041738295.1 Zhengella sp.
TGCTGGCCGCCAATCTGCCGATGATCCATGCCGTGGGCCGCGCCGCCGCGCAGGCCCCGCGCCTCATCGACATGCGCTGGGGTGAGCCGACGGCACCGAAGGTGACACTGGTCGGCAAGGGTGTCTGCTTTGATACCGGCGGCCTCGACATCAAGCCGTCCAGTTCCATGCTGCTGATGAAGAAGGACATGGGCGGCGCGGCCAATGTGCTGGGCTTGGCCGACATGCTGATGGGCGCCGGCGCCAGGATTGCGCTGCGCGTGCTGATTCCGGCGGTGGAAAATTCCATAGCGGGCAATGCCTTCCGCCCCGGTGACATCCTGCAAAGCCGCAAGGGCCTGACGGTCGAAATCGGCAACACCGATGCCGAAGGTCGTCTCGTGCTGGCCGACGCGCTGACACTGGCGAGCGAAGAGAACCCTGAGCTGATCATCGACATGGCGACCTTGACCGGTGCCGCCCGCGTGGCGCTTGGCCCCGACCTGCCGCCCTTCTACACCAGCTACGAGACGCTGGCTGCCGGGATCGCCGAAGCCTCGAAGGCAGTAGCCGATCCGCTGTGGCGCATGCCGCTCTGGAGCGATTATGCGGGCAACCTTTCGTCCAAGGTTGCCGACACCAACAATGTCACCACCGACGGCTTTGCCGGCTCGGTAACCGCAGCATTGTTCCTGCAGAAGTTCGTTGGCGAGGGCATTGCCTGGGCGCATTTCGACATTTTTGCCTGGAACCCGCAGCCGCGCGCCCATGGCCCGGCTGGTGGCGAGGCGCAGGCTATCCGCGCGCTTGAGGCGCTCATCACGAAACGCTTCAGGTGAGACTTTTCTTTAACGCCGGCAATGATACGCTTCCGAAATAAATTTGGAGCGTTCTGATGAGCGTGCATTTGCGGCCGGGACAGGCCTTGAAACTGTGGCAGGGCGTCGCGCTGAAGGAAGCGGAAGAGGGCAAGGCCGATCTTTCCTTCCGCCAGACGGCCATCCTGCTGACGATCTATCTGGAGGCGCCGCCGCACACGGTGCGCGGGCTCGCGGACCGGCTGAATGTCACCAAGCCGGTGATCACCCGGGCGCTTGACACCATGGGCGCGCTGAAGCTGGTCTCGCGCCACCGCGATCCGCGCGACTTGCGAAACGTGCTGATCAAGCGCACTCTGGAAGGTGCACTTTATGTCGAACGCTTTGGTGATCGCATCATCGCCGAAGCCGGGGAGTTGCCACTATGACCGCCATGGTTTCCACGCTGAGCAAGGCGCTGAACGCTTATCGCCCGGATCTCGCCGATAGCCGCCTCAAGGATCAGGTGCAGGCCGGACGCTATGTGAAGGGAAAGACGGCCCGCGTGAGCGTGCCGGTCGCCGACCTGAAGGCACGGCCCGCCGATGACGCCGGACTGCACACCCAGTTCCTTCTGGGCGAGGAGGTTCTCGTTTTTGAGCGCAAGGGCGGCTGGGCTTGGGTGCAGGGCGCGCGCGACCGCTATGTTGGTTACATGCGCACCGCCTGCCTTTCTTCGCAGGCTGCCGCGCCGACCCATCGCATCACGGCGCCGCGCACTTTTCTTTATCCCGGCCCGGACATGAAGTTTCCGGTTTCAGGCGCCCTGTCGATGGGAGGCCTCGTCACGGTCACCGGCACGGCAGAAACCCGCGGCACGTCCTATCTCGAACTGGACACTGGCCAGTTCCTGATTGCCGGGCATGCCGCGCCGGTGGGAGAGCAAGCGGACGACTTCGTGGCAGTCGCCGAAACGCTGTTGCACACGCCTTACCTTTGGGGCGGGACCAGCGCCTTCGGCATTGATTGCTCCGGCATGGTGCAGCTTTGCCTGCGTATGTGTGGGGTGGACGTGCTGCGCGACACCGGCATGCAGGAAAAGACCATCGGCACGGAAATCAGTCGCGACCGTTTGAAGCGCGGCGATCTTGTCTTCTGGAAGGGTCATGTCGGCATCATGCGCGACGCCAAGACGCTGATCCATGCCAATGGCGCGTCCATGATGGTGTCGCTGGAGCCGCTGGACGAGGCCATCACCCGCATCGCCCGGCTCTATGGCGACCCGACCAGCTGCCGCCGTCCGTGAGTTTTCAGTAGCCGGCGTGAGCGTCGATCACATGTTCAAACGGCAGCCCCTGCCGGCGGCGAAGGATCTGGCGCATCGCGTGATGCACGACGTTTTCGCGCTTCGACCAGGCAGCCACGTGGGGCGTGATGACCAGGTTCGGCGCATCCCAGAGCGGGCTGTCAGCGGGCAGCGGTTCGACCGAGAACACATCAAGCGACGCGCCTTTCAGCGTGCCGTCGGCAAGGCAGGCGGCGATGTCTGCGTCCAGTTGCGTCTTGCCGCGCCCGGCATTGATATAGACCGGCCCGCCAAGCGCACCGTTGCTGCGGAGCTTCATCAGCAGCGTACGGGTGACGAGTCCTTCGGTCTCCGCCGTTCGCGGCAGCAGCGAGACCAGCATGTCGGTCTGCTTCAGGAAGGCGTCGAACTCGCCTGCTCCCGCAAAGCTCTGGATACCGGGGACGGATTTCGGCGTCCGGCTCCAGCCGGTGACCTTGAAGCCGAGCGCCATCAGTTTCTCCGCGGCATGCTGGCCGAGCACGCCGAGCCCCATGATTCCGATGGTGATGTCTTCGGCACCGGGCTGCGGCAACGGCCGCCATTGGCGTGCCTTGGCCTGCGCGGTGTAGGCCAGATGCTGGCGCAGATGGATCAGGCATTGCAGCACGATCCATTCGCTCATGCGCGCAGTCAGGTCATCATTCACATAGCGCACCACCGGAACATCCGGCAGCGCAATGCCGGAGCGGGTGATATGATCGACGCCTGCACCCAGCGAGAAGATCGCCGCGACATTGGGGATGACGGAGAACAACGAGGCATCCGGCGCCCAGACAATGGCATATTCCGCGTCCGATGAACGCGGATCGGGCTTCGCCGGGTCATGCCAGAGCGGCGTTTCCTGCGGATAATGGTCTGAAAAGACTGGCAACCAGTCTTCGGCGCGGTCACCGCCAATGGCGAGCAGGATGGGGCGATGTGTCATGGCAGGAAGTTTCCCTTGGCGCGCTGGCGGGCAAACCAGTTGAGGCCGAGCAGCAGGAAGCCGTTGCGCATGCGGTTTTCATCCAGTGCTTCCAGCGCCTCGGTAACGGGCACGGCGACCGGCGCTATGTCCTCGTCCTCGTCTTCCCCGGCATGGGCGGCGAGCGCAGAAAGATCAGCCTCGGCGAAAAACATCGAGGAATATTCGGTGGTGATGCCAGGCGACGCCATGAAATCGAAGCAGTGGATCAGGCTTTGCGGCACCAATCCGGTTTCCTCGTGCATTTCGCGCCGCGCAGCTTCCGCCGGATCTTCGCCCGGTTCAATGCCGCCGGCGACGATCTCCATCATGGAACCCTGGCCACTTGCCAGATGGGCGGCCAGGCGGAACTGGCGGATCAGAGCCAAGCTGTCTGTTTTCCGGTCCCAGATGATCACCGCCGCAACGCGCGTGCCCTCGTGCAGGTCGCGCGTCATCGTGTTGCTCCAAGACCCGTCATGGCGGCGGTTGCGCATCCGGTAACGGACGAGACGCCGGAAGCCGTCGGCCAGAACTTCGGGTCCGTCAGCCTCCGTGTCGCAAGCCTGGTCCGACAGGGTGGCGCTCACTGGTTGACAGCTCCGGCAGGTGCCGTCTCGATCTTGAAGGCGGCAGCAATCAGCGCCTTGGTGTAGTCGGTCTGCGGATTGTCGAATATTTGCTGCGACGGGCCATATTCCACCACCTGGCCGTTGCGCATCACGATCACCTCGTTGGCGAGGGCGCGCACCACCTTCAGGTCGTGGCTGATGAAGAGATAGGCCAGATCATGCTTCTTCTGGAGGTCGCGCAGCAAGTCCACCACCTGCGCCTGCACACTCATGTCGAGCGCGGACGTCGGCTCGTCAAGCATGACAAAGCGCGGGTTCAGCACCATGGCGCGCGCAATGGCGATGCGCTGGCGCTGGCCGCCGGAAAACTCATGCGGATAGCGGTGCCGGCTGTCCGGGTTGAGGCCCACTTCCTTCAGTACATCGACCACGCGGGTATCCCGCTCTTCGCGCGTCAGCTTCGGGAAATGGATCACAATGCCTTCCTCGATGATCTCCGAGATCGACATGCGCGGGCTGAGCGAACCGAACGGATCCTGGAAGACGATCTGCAGCTCCTTGCGCAGCGGCTTCATCTCCTTGAAGGAGAAGCCGTTGATGGCCTTGCCCTCAAAGGTGATCGTCCCTTGCGACGAGATCATGCGGGCAAGCGCGAGGCCGAGCGTCGTCTTGCCGGAACCGGATTCGCCCACCACGCCGAGCGTCTGCCCGGCCTTCACCGTCACATTGATGCCATCGACCGCCTTCACATGGTCGACGACCGAACGGAAGAAGCCCTGGCGGATCGGGAACCAGACCTTGACGTCCTTGCCCTCCATGACGATCGACGCGTCCGGATTGGCAGCCGGCGGCTTGCCCTTCGGCTCAGCCGCCAGCAAATGGCGGGTGTATTCGTGCTGCGGATTGGCAAAGATTTCCGCCGTCGGACCCGTCTCGACAATCTTGCCCTTGGTCATCACGCAGACGCGGTCGGCGATCTTGCGCACGATGCCGAGATCATGGGTGATGAACAGCATCGACATCGACCGCTCGGTCTTCAACCGGGCCAGCAATTCAAGGATCTGCGCCTGCACGGTCACGTCGAGCGCGGTCGTCGGCTCGTCGGCAATCAGCAGCTTCGGCGCGTTGGCCAGCGCCATGGCGATCATCACGCGCTGGCGCTGCCCGCCGGACAGTTGATGCGGATAGGAGCCGAGCCGCTTTTCCGGGTCGCGAATGCCGACCTGGTTCAGGAGTTCGATCACCCGCCGGCGCGCCGTCGCATCGTCCATGCGCTGGTGCAGCTTCAGTACTTCGCCGATCTGTTTTTCGATGGCATGAAGCGGATTGAGCGAGGTCATCGGCTCCTGGAAGATCATGGAAATGTCGTTGCCGCGCACCCGCATCAGGTCGCGCTCGTCATGGTCCAGCAGGTCCTCGCCTTCAAACAGGATCTTGCCGGAAGGGTGGCTGGCTGCCGGATAGGGCAAGAGCTTCAGCACCGACAGCGCCGAGACCGATTTGCCGGAACCGGATTCGCCCACGAGCGCCACTGTTTCTCCGGGCATGATGTCGAAGGAAATGTGATCGACCGCCAGCATGTCCTGTCCGCCGGAGCGAAAGGCGACCGCGAGATTCTGAACCGAGAGAAGGGGTTGCTTGCTCATCGGAACGTCTTCCTCGGATCGAAGGCATCGCGCGTCGCCTCGCCGATGAAGATCAGCAGCGACAGCATGATGGAGATGACAAGGAAGCCGGTAATGCCGAGCCAGGGTGCCTGCAGGTTCTTCTTGCCCTGCGCCAGCAGTTCGCCAAGCGAGGCCGAGCCGGGAGGAAGGCCAAGCCCGAGGAAATCAAGCGAGGTCAGCGACGAGATCGAGCCGTTGAGGATGAACGGTAGGAAGGTCAGGGTTGCCACCATGGCATTGGGCAGCAAATGGCGGAACATGATGGTGCGGTTGCCGACGCCCAGCGCGCGGGCCGCATTCACATATTCGAAATTGCGCGCCCTGAGGAATTCCGCGCGGACAATGCCGACGAAGGACACCCAGGAAAACAGCAGCATGATCGACAGCAGGATCCAGAAGCCGGGCGGCAGCACCGAGGCGATGATCAGGATCAGGTAAAGAACCGGGATTGCCGACCAGATCTCGATGAAACGCTGGAAGATGAGGTCCAGCCAACCGCCGTAATAGCCCTGCACAGCGCCGGCTGCGATGCCGATGACAGCCGAGAACAGGGTCAGGATCAGGCCAAACAGCACCGACACCCGGAAGCCGTAGATCACGCGGGCCAGCACGTCCCGCGCCTGGTCATCGGTGCCGAGCCAGTTCCAGTTTCCAACCGTACAGTTTGGATCACTGGCACCTTGCGGATAGCGCTGGCAGCGTTCTTCGATAGAATACATCCAGGATGGCTTGGAGGGCGCGGCCTGCGGAATGTCGCGGTTCACCGTGCGGTAGTCGTAGCGCACCACCGGCCACAGCATCCAGCCATTGGCCTGTATTTCCTCCTGGATCACCGGGTCGCGGTAATCGGTCACCGCATAGAAGCCGCCGAATTTCTCCTCCGGATAATTGACGAAGATCGGGGCCAGGATCTCGCCCTTGTACGAGACGAGAATCGGCCGGTCATTGGCGACAAATTCTGACGCCATCGACAGGAAAAACAGGACAAGGAAAATCCACAGCGACCAGTAGCCGCGCCGGTTCGCCTTGAAATTGGCCCAGCGCCGCTGGTTGATCGGCGACAGGAAAGGCCGCTTGGCCGGAGCCTTCGCCACAGCCGCCTCATGCACGCTCGCCATCAGACATCCCTCCGGTCAAAGTCGATCCGAGGGTCGATCCAGGTGTAGGTGAGGTCGGAGATGAGGCCGATCAAAAGGCCCACCAGCGAGAAGATGTAAAGTGTGGCGAAGACCACGGGATAGTCACGGTCGAGAACCGACTTGTAGCCGAGCAGGCCGAGGCCATCGAGCGAGAAGATCTGCTCGATCAGAAGGGAACCGGTGAAGAAGGCCCCGATGAAGGCACCCGGAAAGCCGGCGATGATGATCAGCATGGCGTTGCGGAACACGTGACCGTAAAGCACCTGGCGTTCGGTCAGGCCCTTGGCGCGCGCCGTCACCACATATTGCTTCTTGATCTCGTCGAGGAAGGAATTCTTGGTCAACAGTGTCGTCGTGGCAAAGGCCGACAGCACCATGGCGGTGAGCGGCAAGGTGAGGTGCCAGAAATAGTCCGGCACCACGTCGGTGAGGCAGGGCCCGGCATCAAACACCGGATTGAAGCGGAAGGGGAAACCGGCCGCAAAGCCTTCCCATGTCACCGGCGCGCAGACCATCCCGTTGAGATTTTCCGACAAGAGCCCGCGCAACGGGAAAATGTCCCAGAACGATCCGCCGGCAAACAGCACGATCAGCAGCACAGCGAACAGGAAGCCGGGAATGGCATATCCGACAATGATGATGCCCGACGTCCAAACGTCAAAGGCAGAGCCGTCCTTGATCGCCTTGCGGATGCCGAGCGGAATGGAGATGCCGTAGGAGATCAGCGTGATCCAAAGGCCGAGCGAGATTGATACCGGCATCTTTTCAAGGATCAGGTCCAGCACTCCGATGGAGCGGAAATAGCTCTCGCCGAAATCGAAGCGCGAATAGTTCCACAGCATCAGGCCAAAGCGCTCATACCAGGGCTTGTCGAAGCCGAACTGCTTTTCCAGGCTCTTGATGAATTCCGGATCGAGGCCCTGTGCGCCGCGATATTTGGACGACAGGTCGCCTCCCGCACTTTCGAAATTCTGGCCTTGCTGGACATCGGCTGAATTGCCGGAAATACGGTCGGTCGCATCGCCGCCCTGTCCGGTCAGCTTGGCAATCACCTGCTCCACCGGTCCGCCCGGTGCAAACTGGATCACTGCGAAAGAAATGGCCATGATGCCGAACAGAGTCGGGATCATCAGCAGCAGGCGGCGAAGGATGTAGGCTCCCATCAGCCTTCCATCCTTGTTGTCATGCCGGGTTCACGCCTTGCCAATCGCTCTCGCCTTTGTCTCGTCCAGCCACCACAGGCGCTCCACCGGGAAGCCGTAGTCGGGCTTGGGTTCATCAAAACCGAACATGTCCCAGTAGGCTGCCCGGTGATTCGCCGAATGCCAATTTGGAATCCAGTCTCGCCGCGCGCGCAAGACCCGATCGAGCGCACGGATCGCCGCAATGAGGTCTTCGCGCGATGAAACCATCCCGATCCTGTCCAGAATGGTGTCAATCGCCGGGCTGGCGGTGCCGGGCAGGTTGCGGGTTCCGGTGGCTTTGGCCGCATCAGACGAGAAAATCAGCCTGAGCGCCTCCCGCGTCGGTGTCGCCCCATGGCTGGCGGCAATGCCCACCATGTCAAATTCATAATCCCGCAGCCGGATCTCGAACTGCGCCGCATCGACCAGACGTGTCGAGGCGTCAATGCCGACGGTGCGCAGGTTCTCGATGAAGGGCTGGTTGACGCGCACGAAAACCTCGTCGCGCACGAGGATTTCCAGCGGCAAGGTCTTTCCTGAGGCATCAGCCAGCAATCCGCTGGATGCGCGGGTGTAACCTGCGTCCTTCAGGAGCGTTGTCGCCAGCCGCATCAGCTTGCGGTCGCGTCCCGACCCGTCTGAAACCGGTTGCATCACCGGTTCGCCGAAAGCGGCGTCCGGGATTTGTCCGCGCAAGGGTTCCAGGATCGCCAGTTCTTCAGCTGTTGGCTGGCCCATCGCTTCGAATTCCGAGCCGGTGAACAGCGATTGTGAGCGCTCGTAGGAGCCGTAGAACATTTTCTCGCGCGTCCATTCGAAATCGAAGCACAGGCCGATGGCCTCGCGCACCCTGACATCGGTCAGGTGGTTTCGTCGCCAGTTCAGCGCCCAGCCCTGCATGGTCGCGTATTTCTCGGACGGGAAGGTGCGCTTGATCACCTTGCCCTCCGTCAGAGCCGGGAAGTCATACTCCGTTGCCCAGGTCTTGGAGGTGAATTCCTGCCGGTAGGTGGTGATGCCCTTCTTGAATGCCTCGAATCCTGCCTGCCGGTCACGGTAATAATCAATTCGGATGCGGTCGAAATGATTGAGCCCGCGATTGACCGGCAGCTCCGCGCCCCAGTAATCCGCCACGCGCTCATATTCGATGAACAGTCCGGCCTTGAAACTGCCGACCTTGTAGGGCCCGGAGCCTGTCGGCGCCACCAACTTCGAGCCGTCAAAGGGCGTCGTGTCGAAAAACGCCTTTTGCAGGACGGGATAGACCGCCACCGTCAGGATCGCCCGGTCGGACTGCTTGCCGGAAAAGACGAGATCGACCGTCAGCGGATCAACCGCGCGCGCCTCGGCCAGTTCGGCCAACGGCTGTGAAAGGGCAGGGTGGGCCGCAATCGTCTTGAAGGTCGCGTAGCTGAAGGCAACATCGTCGGCGGTTACTTTGGTGCCGTCATGCCAGCGCGCGCCGTCCCGCAATGTGAACCTGTAGGTCTTGCGGTCGGGCAAGATGGTGACGCTTTCAGCCAGAAGCCCGTAGATTGAATCCGGCTCGTCCAGTGCCGGCACCATCAGGCTGTCGTAGCACATCTCCATGCGCATCGGCGCTGTGCCGCGCAGCACGAAGCTGTTCAGCGTGTCGAAGGTCTGGGAGCCCTGATTGTAGGCCCAGTTCGGAGGCGAGAAATTGAAGGTCCCTCCCTTTGGTGCTTCAACATTCGCATAGTCGAAATGGGTAAAGTCCTGCGGATACTTCACCGGTCCGAAGGCCGATAGCGCGTGCAGCGGCTGGTTCTCCGGCAGCGCGGCGAGGCCCGGCCCCGGCAGGAAGGGCGCGGCAAATGCCGCCGCGCCAAGTTGCAGAAAGGACCGCCGCGACGTCACAGGATGGCTCATCCCTTCTCCTTGGCCACGCGGGCGGCCTTTGCCTCGTCCCACCACCAGACTGCCGGAAAGCCGACGCCATATTCCGGCAGCGGATCGGGATGGCCGAAGCGGTCCCAAACGACAATGCGGTCATAGGGATAGAACCATTGCGGAATGACGAAGTGATGGTGAAGCAGCACTCGGTCCAGGGCCCTTATCGCCGCGACAAGCGTGTCGCGGTCAGGCGCAAAGATCACCTCGTCGATGAGCTTGTCGATGCCCTCGTCGGCAATGCCGGCATAGTTTCGCGAACCGGGCTGGTCCTTTGAGACCGAGCCCCAATAATAGCGCTGCTCATTGCCCGGTGACAGCGACTGCCCCCAGACCGCAGTGATCATGTCATAGTCGAATTCGCGCAGGCGGCGGATATAGGTGGACGTTTCCACCGCGCGGTATTCCATGGTGACGCCGATCTTTTCCAGATTGGCCTTCCACGGAAGTTCGGCCCGCCCGCCATCGGAATTCCAGTCCAGCAGCTCGAAGGAGAAGGGCTCGCCGGTCTTGGCGTTGACCATCTTGCGATCACGCAATTCGTAGCCTGCTTCCTTGAAGAGCCGAACCGCCTCGCGCAGATTGGCGCGCAGCTTGGTGTCGTCGCCAGCCACGGGATTGGTGAACTCTTCGGTGAAGACGCTCGCCGGCACCTTGTCGCGAACTTTCTCCAGGATCTCCAGTTCCTTGCCGCTTGGCAGGCCGGTGGAGGCGAGTTCGGTGCCGGAGAAATAGCTGTTGGCCCGGAAATAGAGGTCGAACAGCACCGTGCGGTTCGTCGTCTCAAAATCGAAGGCCAGATTCAGCGCACGGCGCACGCGCGGATCGGCAAACTGGGCGCGGCGCATGTTTGGCACAAAGGCTTGCATCGCACCGGTCGCCTTGTCCTCATGAAGTTCGAGCTTCACCAGGCCCTTGGCGCGCGCGGGAAAGCGCTCCGTCTCATATTGCGTCTTCCAGTTCTTGGCGGAATTTTCTGCCCGGAAATCATAGGCGTCGGCCTTCAGCGCTTCGACCATGACGGCGGAATCACGATAATATTCATATTCGATATGGTCGAAATTGTTCTGTCCGATGTTCACGTTGAGGCTCTCGCCCCAATAGTCCTTCACCCGCTCATAGCGCACTGAACGGCCGTTGACGGCAGACGCAATCTTGTAGGGGCCGGAGCCCAGCGGTTGCTCCAGCGTGCTCTCTGCGATGGATCGCTTCTCGCCCTTGGCATTGGTGCCTTCCCACCAATGCTTCGGATAGACCGCAAGCTGGCCCATGATATGCGGCAATTCTCGGTTTCCGCGAACGTTGAAGACGAAGGTCACTTCGTTCTCGCCGGTCTTCTCGGCCTTCACCGTGTTGCGATAATAGAATTTGACCTGCGGGTTGAGTTCGGTCTGCTGGGTGAAGCTCCAGATCACGTCTTCCACAGTCACCGGCTGACCATCATGCCAGCGCGCCTTCGGGTTCATGCGGAAGGACACCCAGGAAAAGTCTGCCGGATGGCGCAACGCCTTGGCCAGCAATCCGTATTCGGCAGAAATGTTGGCTTCATCAAGCGATGAGGCCATGAGGGTTTCGAAGACCAGTCCCATGCCGTCGGCCACTTCGCCCTTGGTCGGCACCGGATTGAAACTGTCAAAGCCACCCTGCGAAGCCATGCGCGCACGCCCGCCTTTGGGCGCGTCGGGGTTCACATAATCGAACCGGGCAAATCCTTCGGCATATTTCGGCGTGCCGGTCAGCGCGGTTGCATGCTTCCAGGGTTCAGCGTCCCGTATGGCCTGATCCGGCACTTGCGGATTATCGACGGGAACTTCCTGCGCGCTCGCCATCCGCATCATCACGGGCAGCATGGCAGTGCCGGCAAGGAAAGCGCGGCGGTTGAGGATGAAATCCGCGAAGGACATCGGCAAGTCTCCCATTCGAAAACGTCTGAGCCAGACCAAATCGTTCTTTCAAACTATGGCTTTTTGCAGCGATTGAAAGGCAGACTGGAACGCAAATGCGTGATGAAGAAACAAAAAAGGCCGGTTGGTAAACCGGCCTTTTGCAGTGTGGTTGTCTCGAAAGCGCTTACTGGGTGGGCAGGTCAGCCGGGGTTTCGGCTTGGGCGCGCAGGTAGGCGATCAGCGCCGCGCGCTCCTCAGCCTTCTTGATGCCGGCAAAACCCATTGCAGTTCCCTTCACCAAGCCCTTCGGCGATGCGATGAACTGGCTGAGATGCTCGTAGTCCCAGAGGGTTGCGCCGCCCTGGGCGAAATCCTTCAACGGGCCGGAATAGCTGAAGCCCTCATGGCTGGCCACCGGACGGTTCACGATGTTCCAGAGGTTCGGACCGACCTTGTTGGCGCCGCCATTGTCAATCGTGTGGCAGGAGGCGCACTTCTTGAACACCTTCTCGCCCTCGGCAGCATCGGCAGACGCGAGCAAAGCGGCAATCGGCTCGGC
This sequence comes from Zhengella sp., assembly GCA_041738295.1. GTDB lineage: Bacteria > Pseudomonadota > Alphaproteobacteria > Rhizobiales > Rhizobiaceae > Zhengella. Next base: position 11,986 of record JBGSQC010000034.1, read on the forward strand.
AGCGGCCGCTTCCGGCGCACCGGCTTCGGTGCTTGAAGCTTCGGCTTCAGCGATGACGAAGCCAGCCTTTTCCGGGGCGTGGTTCGCAAAGATCGCATCCGAGGCGATGGACAGCGAGAAAACCACGAATACGGTCGCCAGCAAGCCACCGATGATCTTGTTCAGTTCAAAAGAGTCCATGGATCGAAGGCTCCTGCATTCATGTCAGTCCGGCATGCGAGCGCCCTCTGGGGCACAGGTGCCCCTCCGGCGGGCCGGGTCAATTCGCGCGGAAACTATGTCTTTTGCTCGCGCCTTGCAACACCTATAAGACGGCAATCAACTGAGACTTATTGCCACTTTCGCCAAACGCCGGAAACATCGCGGAGCCCGCGTCCCCATGAACTGCCTCGTCCTCATTCCGGCCCGCATGGCCTCCACCCGTTTGCCGGGCAAGCCGCTGGCCGATATTGCCGGCGCGCCGATGATCGTGCAGGTGGCACGCCGCGCTGCCGACGCAGCCATTGGCCGCGTCGTTGTCGCCACCGATTCGCCAGAAGTTTTGTCTGCAGTCACCGCCGCGGGCTTTGAGGCGGTGATGACACGTTCCGATCATGAGTCAGGTTCCGACCGCATTCACGAGGCACTGGTGAAGCTTGATCCCGATGGCAAGGTGGATGTGGTGGTCAATGTGCAGGGCGACCTGCCGACCATCGATGCCGAAACCATCCGCGCCGCGCTTCGGCCGCTGGCTGATCCTGCCATCGACATCGCTACGCTGACGGCGGTGATTACGCGGCAGGAAGAGCGTACCAATCCGAATGTGGTCAAGGTGGTGGGCTCGCCGCTGTCGGCCACGCGGCTGCGCGCACTCTATTTCACCCGCGCCACTGCTCCTCATGGCGATGGTCCGCTCTATCACCACATCGGCCTCTACGCCTATCGCCGCTCCGCGCTGGAGCGCTTCGTCACGCTGAAGCCCTCGCCGCTGGAGCAACGCGAGCGGCTGGAGCAGCTGCGGGCGCTGGAAGCCGGCATGCGCATCGACGTGGAAATCGTTGACACCGTGCCCTTGGGCGTTGATACGCCGGAAGACCTCGAACGCGCCCGCCACATTCTTTCCGGAGACCGAGCCTGATGGCCAAGAAGACCAACCTCATCGCCTTTCAGGGCGAACCCGGTGCCAATTCTGATACCGCCTGCCGCAACATGTTCCCTTCCATGGAGCCGCTGCCCTGCGCCACCTTCGAGGATGCCTTCAACGCGGTTGAGAGCGGCCAGGCCGATCTTGCCATGATCCCGATCGAGAACACGATTGCGGGCCGCGTCGCCGACATCCATCACCTGCTGCCGGAAAGCCGCCTGCACATCGTCGGCGAATATTTCCTGCCCATCCATTTCCAGCTGATGGTCCTGCCCGGCACCAGGCTTGAGGACATCACGACCGTGCACAGCCACATCCATGCACTTGGCCAGTGCCGCAAGATCGTGCGCCAGCATCGCTGGAAGCCTGAAGTGGCCGGCGACACGGCGGGTGCGGCGCGTCTGGTGCGTGACATGGGCAACCCTGCCCACGCAGCGTTCGCGCCTCGCCTTGCCTCCGAACTCTACGGGCTGGAGATCATCGCCGAGGACGTCGAGGATGCGGAAAACAATGTCACCCGCTTCGTGGTGCTGTCGCGCGACAAGGTGATCCCGGCGCGTGACGCCGACGAATTGGTGATGACCACCTTCGTCTTCCGGGTACGCAACTTGCCGGCCGCGCTCTACAAGGCCATGGGTGGTTTTGCCACCAACAGCGTCAACATGACGAAGCTTGAGAGCTACCAGACGGGCGGAAAGTTCTACGCTACGCAGTTCTACGCCGATATCGAGGGCCACCCCGACGATCTGAATGTCACCCGCGCGCTGGAAGAACTGAACTTCTTCTCACGCGATGTGCGCATTCTCGGCGTCTACCGCGCCCATCCGTTCCGCGAAGTCCAGAAGGAAGAAGCGCGGGGCCAGTAGAAAGCCTTCACCCTGCGTCCACCCAGTCGCCGATCAGCCGTGCGGCGATGGCGCGTGATGGCGGGCAGGCCGGCAGCTCCGGGTTTCCCACGGGACGCGTGCGCATCTCGGCCACTTCGGCACGTGTGAACCAGCGGCAATCCTCCAGCTCGGGGATGGAATTGTCGATGTCGAAGCTGATGGCCTCGGCATAGCAACCGATCATGAGCGAATGCGGATAGGGCCAAGGTTGGCTGGCGTGGTAGGCGACGCGCCCGATGCGGATGCCGGCCTCTTCGAACACCTCGCGGCGCACCGTGTTCTCGATGGTCTCGCCCTGTTCGACAAAGCCGGCCAGCGTCGAATACATGCCAGGCGGGAAATGCGGGCTACGCCCCAGCACGCAGCGGTCACCATCCACAGCCAGCATGATCGCCACCGGGTCGGTGCGCGGGAATTGCTCGGCCTTGCAGGAGGTACAGATGCGCTTGACGCCGCCGCCGCCCATCACCGAGGGCGAGCCGCAGCGCCCGCAGAACCTGTTGGCATCATGCCAGGCCATAAGGGCAGCCCCTTGTGCCAAGGCGCCTTCATCCGCGCTGGTCATCAGCTGCTGCACATAGGCTGAGCGGAAGTCGATCGCCTTGACGCCGTCTCTCAGCGCCTCAGCTTCGATGGAGGAGGGGACGGTGAGCATGGGCCGGCCATCCTGGTGGCCAAGCAGGATGGCGCGATCCAGTTCTGCGCCGAGCTCAAGGGCCCCGGCACGGTCATGCACGCCTTCCAGCCTTCCATCGGCAGCGCTCATGTAAACGCGGCCTGCGCGCACCACAATCAGCCGCGCTGCCGGGTCCGCCAAAGCTTCGGCCACGCAGGTTTCGCTGCGGGTCTCGGATTGGCGGTCGACGATGTTTCCGGCATAACCGACAAGGCTCGACGGTTCGCGCCCTTCGGGATGAAAGAGGGGAAAGCTCATGGATGTTGGCTCTTTTGTGAAGTAAAGGGAATTGGAAAATCAGGATCCGCCGATGGCTTTCCGGATACGGTCGGTCAGGGCATGGCGGTCTTCCTTGCGCCAGGGTTCGCGCTCGCCATAACCCCAGACCGGACGCGGCCAGTTGGGATCGCCCTCATTGCGCGCCACGATGTGGAAGTGAAGCTGGCGCACCATGTTGCCGAGCGCACCTGAATTGATCTTCAGGCAACCGGTCACATTCTTCAGCGCGGCAGCCACCTGATTGCTTTCAAAGGTCAGCAAAGTCTGATCCAGCGGTGTCAGATCATGCATTTCCTCGATGCCGGGGCGCTGCGGAACAAGGATCAGCCAAGGCCAGCGGCGATCATCCATCAACCGAACTTCGCACAGGCCAAGCCACATCAAGGGATGCGTATCCGCCTCCAGCCTCATGTCGAGCTCGAAACCGGCCTTGGTGCGAGGAAGCATGTCCGTCCCGTGAAAGTTTGTTGGTGATTTTGATCATGGTGACCCAAACCGCCTGCAATGTCTTGTGCTTTCTTTGCGATCCGGCATCGGTGAAACTTTCCGCGCGGCCTTGCTTTTCAGCGCCGGATTGACGATATGGAGCGCGGGAGGTTGGTGGTGGACGAGCCCCTCGCCAACCGGGTCAGGTCCGGAAGGAAGCAGCCCCAACGAGTTTCGGCACGGGTCACCGGGCCAGCCTCCCACCTTTCCCGTCTTCATCCGCCACAGGCGTGCTGCCTGCCATTGACCCGGCAAGGCGCACCCTGCAAGAATTGCGCTGACACGAGGATCGAGGCTTCCTGATGAGCGATTTGACCGGCACAGAGGCGAACGGGGCAACAGCACCCGCCCCCTATCGCGTGCTGGCGCGCAAGTACCGCCCGAAGGATTTCACCGACCTGATCGGCCAGGAGCCGATGGTGCGCACGCTGACCAACGCCTTTCATTCCGGCCGCATCGCGCAGGCCTGGATGCTGACCGGCGTTCGCGGTGTGGGCAAGACGACGACGGCGCGCATCCTGGCGCGCGGACTCAATTACCAGACCGAGACGGCCAACCAGCCTTCGATCGACCTTGCCGAGCCGGGCATCCATTGCCAGGCCATCATGGAAGGCCGCCATGTTGACGTGATCGAGATGGACGCTGCCTCGCATACCGGCATTGACGATATCCGCGAGATCATCGAGCAGGTGCGCTATGTGCCGTCGGTCGCGCGCTACAAGGTCTTCATCATCGACGAAGTGCACATGCTTTCCAACCAGGCCTTCAACGGCCTATTGAAAACGCTGGAAGAGCCGCCGCCGCATGTGAAGTTCATCTTCGCCACCACCGAAATCCGCAAGGTTCCGATCACCGTGCTGTCGCGCTGCCAGCGCTTTGACCTGCGCCGTGTCGACGCCCAGACCCTGATGAGCCATCTGTCCCGCATAGCCGGGCTGGAGGCCGTCGAGGTTGAAGACAAGGCGCTGTCGATGATCGCGCGTGCTGCGGAAGGCTCAGTGCGCGATTCGCTTTCCATCCTTGACCAGGCCATTGCCCATGGCGCCGGAGCCGTGACGGCAGACGC
>JBGSQC010000223.1:0-32186 GCA_041738295.1 Zhengella sp.
CGCGGTGCCGACATCCATGTGGATGTGGCTCCAAGTGACGAGCTGATCGACGGCCTGATCCGCGGCGATTTCGACTTCGTGCTGTCGCGCGTTCCACCGGGCGTCGATGCCCGCCAATTCTCGGTCCGCCGAGGTCGTGTCGAGATCATCCGCTTTCTGGCGCGGTCCGGCCATCCGCTGGCCGCAAAGCCGGTGGCCGACCTTGCCGACCTTGCATCGCACGAATGGGTGGTGCAGGCGCCGCACACCCCGTTGCGCCAGGCCATCGAGGTGGCTCTCGCCAGCCGTCAGGTTTCCCCGCCCGCAGAGATCGTCAACACCACGTCCCTGCTGGTCATGCTGGCCTATCTCGCCTCGTCCGATGCCATTGCCCCGATCTCGCGCGAGGTGGCGGGCCTGCTTGGATCAGAGGGGATCGGCGGAAACCTCGTGACGCTGGACCTGGAAGAGCCGGTGGTGGTCAATGCCTATCACCTGATCACCCGGCGCGGCGAGACGCTGAGTCCGTTGGCCAGCAGCCTGTGCGAACTGGTCTTTGCCGGATTGTCGGTCGGCTAGAACCACAGCCCGTAAAAGGAATTGGCGGACGCATCATCCGCCCGCCATCATTCATGTCGATCCTGTCGCCGGATCAGTCAAAGCATAGCCATTGAGGTTGACAACCACCGGAGTGCATGGCCATTTTGGCCATGGAACGGGGGCAGTTCCGGAAGAACCCGATCTTCAGGGAAGTGCCCCGTTTTGAACCCCGTCCTCTCTCACGTCCGACTGGCATCGAAGGCTGCATTTGGCGCAGCGCTTCCGCTTTGGCCTGCTGATGTGCCAGCGGACAATCCAGATGGTCCGAGGAAGCGGACTGCCCCTTTCAAGGAGACCCGGCTATGATCGGCAAATCCCTTCACCTTGCACGCACCGCATTTACCCTGCTTCTGTTCGTCGGCATGGCAGTGGTTCCCGCAACGGCAGAAGACGACCTGCTCTGGCCCGATGATGCCGACGCCCTCGCCTCTGCCGAGATTTCCATGCGGGCATTGGCCAACAAGCATGCTGCAACCGACAGGGATGAATCAGCCGCAATCGTTGCCCTGCTTGATATGGAACCGCAGCCGATCGCTGATCGTCTCGCCCTGGCAGGTCCGTGCAAGGTGCGTAGCCTCCAGGCCAATGATCTGGGCGCCTATGTCTACCCGTTCTTCAAATGCGAGTTCCGCCGCGAAGGGTCGGGCGGCCTTCAGTTCCGCAAGGAGACGGGCTCGCAGCGCCGTCTTGGCGTGATCCTCGAAGAGGGTGATCTTGGCGATGGCCTGCTGTTTGTCGGCGGCAGCTACTACGACTACACCTCCCCGCGCCCATACAGCGGGTTTGACCGCCTGGACAATCCGGGATCAAAACCCGACCGCAGCACCGACAGCGTCGGCGCACTCTATAAGATCGGCAAGGACCGCTACATGATGCTGTTCGCGCCAAAGGGCGGGCGTGGCGAAATCTACGAGATCACGCGCTGAGCCATTCAAGCCGGGCGGCGAAGGATCGCGTGGCGGGCATAGTCGCGATAGAGCGGCGTGAAGACCAATGTTGACCCGGTCTCGGAAGCCATCCGGCGGACAACAGCCTCAAGCTCGCTTCTGGGTGTCACATGGAAGCGCGCAAGCCATGCATGGAGCGCCGCCTTGAACCAGCGCGGCAGACGCTCCTGCTGGCCGAAATCAACCAGATGCAATTCGCCGCCGGGCGCAAGAACCGTCACGGCCTGCTCCAGCGCGCTTTCCCAGCCGGGGATCATCGACAGGGCGTAGGAGAGGAAGACGCGGTCAAAGCCTGAACGCCCGAAGGCACCCTCCGGGTCGAGCGCCGTGGCGTCGCCATAGGCCAGATGCACGCGGTCGCGATGACCTGCCTTGTCGATGGTGGCACGCGCCGATTTCAGCATCTCGCGCGAAATGTCGATCCCGAACAGGGTGCAATCGCGATGGCGCCTTGCAACAATGGCCAGGTTGCGCCCGGTGCCACAGCCGATTTCGAGCACGCTGCCCCCGGCGGGCACATCAAGGCGTTCTATCAGTTCGTCACGGCCGAGCAGATAATATTTGCGCGTGAGATCATAGAAATGGCGCTGGGTGCGGTAGACACCATCCATCAGGCCCGCATGATCGTGCCCTTCCATCTGGGCCATGTCATGCACCCTTCACATAGAGGTGGAAGCCGCCATAGATGGCTGAGCGGTCACGCGCCGACCAGTCACGCGATTGGTCTTGGCTGTAGGTCCACTGGCGGAGCACCGTATCTTCCACCCGGCCCGGAAGCAGGCTCGGATCGGCAGCGGTGCGGAAGATCACCCGGGCACCAGGCGCAGCAGTGCGGGTGATCTCGCTCCACAGATCATTCAGCTGGCGGTCGGTCATCCAGTCCTGCGCATCCAGCAGGACATAGGCATTGTGGGAACCCGCAGGCTGGGCGCGCAGATGGTCGGTGAAGTTCTCGTTGAGGATCCGCACCCGGCTTGCATTCTTGCGAACAGCCTCGAAGTTCTCGGCTTGCAAATAAGGCGGCAGCGGCGCGCCGGCATCCCGGCCATAGCCGCGCGCAAAGGCCTGCCAGGCAAAGTAATTGTCCTTCAGCGGGAAATGGCAGGCGAGCTTGCGGGTGCGCTCGCGCAGCACCTCGGCCATGTCGCCGTCAGGACCGGCCAGCGCTTCATACTGCGCAGGCGGAATGCCAAGGCCGAACAGCGAGGCGCGACGCGAGGTGAGGAAGCGCACGAGAGGCTTGTCGAACAGCGGCGAAAGCTCCTGTTCAAAGAAGCGGCGCTGATCGCCGATGGTCTCGCACTTGGCCAGATCACGCGGGTCGGTTCCGTGCAGGCGCGCCAGTGCATGACCAGCGGCAATGAAGCGGCCCAGCATGCCGTGCCGGTAGAAATCCTTGGCGAACATGGAAATGCGGCGGCGGCCCGTCAGGCTGCGCCTTTCCCACCATTGACGTGTCTCGGCATCGAGATGCGGCGCGACGAACCGGTCATAGGCAATCACGTTCACCGGATTGTCGGCATGGGCAAAGAACCGGACGAAATCGCCATGGCCCGGAAGATGGCGCGCGGCGGCCAGTTTCAGCTGCCCAAGGGCAACATGAGCCGGCGAAAGATCAACCGCTGTCACTGAGGCCGGGTTTGCTGTGAGATAGGAAAGCACATTGCAGGAGCCGGAAGCGATTGCAATCATCCGGTCGCCGGGCTGGATGGCCAGTGCTTCCATGTCGATCACCGGGTCTTCCCAGATCTGCGGATAAACCAGACCCCTGAAGGCATTGGAGAACACCCGCTCCAGCACGCCGTCCAGCGTGTACGCCGGGTTCTGGTGAACGGCAGCGCCAAGCCGCTTGCCGACGGTCAATGTGGCTGCGTCACTCATTCCTCAAACTCCCGCAATCTTACGCCACGCGCCGCGTCAGGCGCGGCAATCTGGCTGTTTCCGTCCGGGCGGCGAGGTCTGCAGCGCGCTGCCGCATGATTGCCGCCCAGTCGATGATTTCCATGGTTCCGTCTTCATGTTCGACAAGCGCCGTGCAGCTCTCCACCCAGTCGCCGGTGTTGAGGTAGCGCACCTCGCCGATCATCTGGTCCGCAGCATGGTGGATGTGACCGCAGACAATACCGTCCGCGCCTTCCTTGTGGGCCTCCTCGGCCAGTACGGTCTCGAAGTCGCCGATATAATTGACAGCGCGCTTGACCTTGAGCTTGGCCCATTTGGAAAACGACCAGTACTGGAACCCGAAGATGCGGCGGCCCCGGTTGAACCATTTGTTGCCCCACATGGCCGCGCTGTAGGCCCAGTCGCCGAGATAGGCGAGCCAGCGATGGTTCATCACCACCATGTCGAACTGGTCGCCATGCAGGATGAGCAGGCGCTTGCCATCGGCGGTTTCATGGATGTCGCGGTCACGCACCACGATGCCGCCAAAGTGGATGCCCTGCCAGTCGCGCAGCACCTCGTCATGGTTTCCCGGAATGAAAATTATTTCGGAACCGGCACGACCCTTGCGCAGCAGCTTCTGGATCACGTCATTATGGGCTTGCGGCCAGTAGAAACCCTTGCGCTTCATGCGCCAGCAATCAACGATGTCTCCGACAAGGTAGATCTTGTCCGCTTCATGCTCGCGCAGGAAATCAACGAGCATCTGCGCCTGGCAATCCGGCGTACCCAGATGCACATCCGAAATGAAGAGGGTGCGGTACTGGCGGGCTTGGGTCATGGCGTCGGTCCATTGCGTCAATTCGAGGCCTTAGACCCGATTTGCATTTCAGCAATGTGACGGTTTCAGGCGGCGCTGTGACCGATCTGATGATCATCACCCGGCAAAAGACCGGCAAGGACGAGGATCGCATTTCCTGCAAAAGCCACAGCTCCGGTATTGTCCACCAGATGGATCTCTCCGCCGGCCTCCATATCCATGCGGGCCCGCTCCAGTCTCCGCCGGATGTCCTCGGCCCCCTCGCGCCCGCGTTCGCCAAGACGCCGCGCCAGTTCGGCAGGCTCGACACTGAGCATGATCACGATGGCATCAGGAAACGCCTCCCGGATGAGCGGAAGGGCCTGGCGGGAACCGTTTACGAAAACGGTTGCGCCATCGGAAATGTCGTATCGCATTCCAGCAGGCAGGCCGTAATTGAGGCCGTGCGCCTGCCAGCTGACGCAAAAAGCGCCCCGGCGATCCATCGCCGCAAACTCTTCTGCCGATACCGCAAGGTGATCCTCGCCACCGGCTTCGGACGGCCGTGTGATGATCCTTTGCACGAACCGGACACCGCTGTCTTGCCGCAACTTTTGGGCAAGCCATGCCAGAAGCGTATCCTTGCCCGATCCGCTGGGCCCGACAATGACGACAAGCCGTCCATTCGCCGGAGAAGATGCAAGGCGCTCCAAACGGTCTGCGTGCGCGGTCACGCCACCCGGCGCCCCCCGCGCCAGACACTTCGCACCACCGGCACACCTTGGGTGCGATGGACGCGCACGAGATCGGCGCGCAAGCCGTTCGCAATTCTGCCCCGATCATCAAGGCCTACCTGCCGTGCCGGATTGGCTGTCACGAGGGCAATTGCCTCCGGCAATGACATGCCGTTTTCTTCCTCGGCCAGAACAAAAGGCGCATGAATCAGGCTGAACGGCACATAGTCCGACGACAGGATGTCCAGCACGCCAGCCGATGCAAGGTCACGCGCCGAGATGTTGCCGGAATGCGACTTGCCGCGCACCACATTGGGCGCACCCATCAACACACCCATTCCCGCCTCATGGCTGGCCTTTGCCGCTTCAAGGCTGGTCGGAAATTCGGCCACCTTCACCCCGGCGTCTCGCGCCTCGTCCACATGCTCGAGCGTGGCATCGTCATGGCTGGCCAGCGCAATGCCCCGCTCACGGCAAACCTGCGAAATCTCGCGCCGGTGACGGGCGGAGTAAGTCGCCGAAGCATCCTGCCGCCGCTTGATGAAATGCGCGAAGGCCTCATCGGAAAGGCCGCGCTTTTCCTTGTAGTAGAGTGTGTACTGGTCCATCGTCTGGAACTGCCGCTGACCCGGCGCGTGGTCCATCAGTGAAGCAAGCCCTACCAGCGGATCGGTGCGAAAATCGTCAAAATGATCGATCACATCGGCGGCCGAAACCTCGCACCGCAAATGAATGCGGTGTTCGGCACGCAGGCGGTTCTCGCCTGCCGCATTTGCCAGTGCATCGGCAATGGCCCGCATCTCGCCCTTTACGAAACCGTCCGCCTCGTCTGATCCGAGACGCAGACAATCATAGACGGTGGTGATCCCGGAGGCTGCCACCTGGGCATCATGGGACTGGATGGCAGATGTGACATTCCAGCGCACGCCTGGACGCGGCGAATAATGGGCTTCCAGATGATCGGTATGCAGCTCGACGAGACCGGGGATCAGGAAGTCGCCTTCCATATCCTCGCCACCGGCTGACGCTCCCTCGCTGATGTCCGCGATCAGGCCGTCGCGGATCATCACTGTCCCCTTGAGCACCTCGCCCTCAAGCACGATGCAGGCATTCGAGAAAACCATTTCGTCAGCCATTTCGGACGGTCTTTCTTTCAATGCCAAGGCCAAGACGGCGCAGGCTCAGCACTTCGAAGGGAGAGCCCTTTTCAGGTTCGACAAACACGGCAAGCGTTCCTATTTCGGCCGGGCCGGGCAGAATGTGCGCAAAATGGTGCTCAAGCGCATCGCGGATTCGCTCCGCCTCACTGCCCGAGATCCTGCCGGTCAATGTCATGTGGAAACGGAAGGCATCAAACACATGCGGATATCCCCAGAGCTGAAGGTAGCGCATCTCGGCCGGGCTGAGCCGCATGGCAGACCGGCGCTCCATTTCAGCCTGGGTGAGCGGTGCCCGGAATGGCTCGAAATGCATCACGGCATCGGCGGCAAGCTGCGTGAGGCCGATGCAGGGTTCTCCGGGCACCAGCGCGAAGAAACCGTCGATCTGCCCGATCTCCAACTTCGGCAGAACGAAGGGCTCCCTTTCGGCACAAAACCGGTCAAAGGAGGCCAGCAGCTCGGCTTCGGTCATCCCTTCTGCCAGGGTGAACGGGGCTTTCAGCGTGGCATGAAACCCATAACGCCGCGCCGCTGCCGTATGGAAGGAAATGGCGGCGCCATCCGTCGGGCCATGGCCCGGACCGTCAACCGGCCGCCCGGTGAACGCATCGCGCCCGAGCCAGCTTGCTACAGCAATGGCGAGGGCATCCTCGGGCGGCGGCGTGAAATAGATGGCGTAACGCATTTGCCTTGCCTCTGGCTGGCCACCGCTGAAAACGGGTGACCACAGTTCTTGCGTGGTTTCCGAAGGGCTCATCTTTTGCCGATCAACTTCATGCGCAGCCAGCCGGAGATCGTGTCCATGAGCATCACCAGCAGGATGACGAGGATGATGTAGTAGGAGACTTCCTCCCAGTCCTTCTGGGTGGCGATGGCCTGCGTCAGCAGAAGGCCGATACCGCCGCCGACGATCGCCCCGATCACAGTGGCGCTGCGCGTGTTGGATTCCAGATAATAGAGAACCTGGCTGAGAAATACCGGCGTAACCTGCGGCAGCACGCCGAAACGGGCGCTCTGAAGGGCATTGGCGCCAGTTGAGCGAACGCCCTCGATCTGCCGGTTGTCGACATTCTCCAGCGCTTCGGAAAACATCTTCCCGAAAGAACCGGTGTCGGTCATCAGGATGGCGAGTGCACCAGTCAACGGACCCGGCCCGAAGGCACGCGACAGGATGATGGTCCAGATCAACCCGTCCACGCCGCGAACAAAATCAAAGAAGCGCCGCAGCACGAACCGGACGGAGCGGAGTGGCGTGAAATTGGACGCAGCAAGGAAGGCGAGCGGAAATGCGATCAGCGCCGCGCTCATCGTGCCGAGAAAGGCCATCAGCAGCGTCTCGAACAAGGCCCAGGCGACATCGGCATGCCGCCACATCTTGTTGGTCAGGAATTCCGAGACCATGGTGGAAAAGTTGGAGCGCGCCGGATCTATGCGATCGCCGCTGACAGCCAGCGACACCAGTTCGCCAACACTCTTTCCGGAAAACGGGCTGTCCAGCGTGAAGAAGAACAGTTCCCAGCCATAATTGTAGCGGAAGGTTTCGGTGCGAGCATTGGTCACCGAAACACGCCCGCCCGGAGCGGTCAGCGAGACACGATTGGACGAGGCATTGATCCAGTCCGGTGTCGTGCCGTCCGGTGTTGTAAGAACAATGGTCCGGCCATCCCGGCGGATCAGCACTTCGCCATAACCGGGCCGCTCATAGATCACATCATTGCCGCGATAGGTGACGCGATGGCCGTTGCCGAGATCGATCTCTGCGTCCGCACCCTGGGCTGTCATCCATTCGGGGAAAATGCCTGCAGGATAGGCACCCTTGTTCTCGCCTTCGATCGCGACAGTCAGGCTGTCATTGCGGTTGTCGCGGGTGACATGGGTCTTGTAGGAGACGAAATCGGACAGCAGCACGCCGACATTGTCCATGCGCGCCTTGGACATAACCTCGGGGATGCTGAAGGCAAAGAAAATGTAAACGAAGTAGAGGGCGATCACGACAGGGACCGCCAGCGCCATCTTCTTGCGACGGTCAAATGAAGTCGTAACCGCATCGACAAGCCTTGTATGCTTGCGGGTCGGCTGGCTCATGATGGCATCGAGGGACATCGGTCAGGCTCCATGCACGAGACGCTTGCGCATATGGCTCGAAAACTGGTCGATGGCCACGATGGCAATGAAAAGAAGGATGAAGATGGCCACCACCTCGTCATAGCGGCCGGTGCCCCATTGCATGGCAAGCTTGAGATCGTGGCCGATGCCGCCCGAGCCGACAAAGCCGAGAATGGCTGAAGCGCGCACATTGATCTCGAAGCGCAGCAGGCCATAGGACAGCCAGTTCGGACTGACCTGCGGAACAACGCCCAGCCACATGCGCTGGACCCAGTTGGCACCAACGGACGAAAGGCCTTCGACAGGCTTCAGGTCGGCATTCTCGTTGACCTCGGAAAACAGCTTTCCAAGGGCGCCGACCGTATGAAAGGCAATCGCCGCAACGGCGGGCACAGGACCACCGCCAATGATGAAGATCAGCACCAGTGCGATCACGATTTCCGGCAGCGCACGCATGATGTCCATCATGCGCCGCACAACCGGAATGAGGCGAGGAAAGGCGGCAAGACCGCGCGTCGAAAGCAGCGAGAGCACAACCGCGCCCAAAGCCCCGATCAGGGTCGATACGGCAGCTATGTTCAGCGTCTCGATGAGCGACGGGAAGAACTTGATAAAAAGCGCAGGCAGGTTTGCCGCCCGATCCAATCCCTCGGAAACAACTTCTCCTGGAAACTCGAAAAAGCGGTGGATGCCGTCCCAGAATCCGCCCGCATTGCGGCCATCAGCCAGCCGGAACCCGGAAATCAACAGCAGGGCAAACACCAGGACAATGATCCCGGTGTAGAGCTGCTTCCGACGGGCCAGGTCGATATAGGCCTGTCCGGTGAGGGATGCCGAAGACATCGGGGCGATCTGTGTCATGGAGCTTTCCAAAAGTGGAGACGGCGGGCAGCAGATGCCGCCCGCCGCCGGGTCCGGGGAGGATCAGATCAGCTGCCCTTGGCTTTGCGGACGTCGATGATCGACTGGTAGGCGTCGTGGGTGATCGGGGCGAAGCCAGCGGTCTCGCCTGCCGCCATCGAATAGGCGCACTTCTCGTCCTTGGCATGCAGGCCCTTCAGGAAGTCGGTGACCTTGGTCTTCACGTCGGCCGGCAGGGCGCGGCGAAGCACGATCGGGCCTTCCGGGATCGGCTTGGACTTCCAGATCTCGACAATGTCGTTCATGTCGATGAGGCCGGCATCAACCGCCTTGCGCAGGGCGCCGGAATTGTAGCCGTCTTCCCACTTGCCCTGGCCGTCGGCCCAGGTTACGCCGCCATCCACGTCGCCGTTCTTGACAGCAACGATGGTCTGCTCATGACCGCCGGTGAACACGACTTCACCGAAATAGGCGCCATTGTCCATCGAAGCGCCGGTTTCCTGCGGGATCTCGATGGAGGGGATCAGGTAGCCCGAGGTCGAGTTCGGATCACCGAAGCCGAACTTCTTGCCCTTCATGTCGGCCAGCGACTTGATGTTCTTGTCCTTGCGGGCAAAACCGATCGAATGATAGGCAAACGAACCATCGAGGTTGGTCTTGACCAGCACGACATCCACGGCTTCCGGATTGGTGATGTAGGTCTTGGCGTAGGCCGAAGCGCCGAGCCAGGCCATGTCGATGGTGCCGCCGAGCAGGCCCTGGATCACGCCGTCATAGTCAGCCGGGGTGAAGATCTTGGTTTCCACGCCAAGCAGGTCCTGCACATATTTGCGCACGCATTCGTTGGACGTCAGGCGGTCCTGGGCGTTTTCGCCGCCGAGCACGCCGATACGGAATTCCTTGATGTCTTCGGCCTGGGCCGGAGCGGCAATCGCCAGCACCGCAAAGGAAACGGCTGCGAGAAGAGCTTTCTTGAACATGGGTGGTCTCCTGGTTTTGACCGGCTTGCCCGGTCACATTCCCTGAATTGGGGCCCGTTACGCAGGCGAGACGATCCCGGCTTCCAGCACGCGCTTTTCGGCGATGTGAGGAATGCCGGCAGATGGGGCAGGCGCGCGCTCAAGCGCGGTGGACGTCATTTCTTCGGAAAGCTCGCCATCGGTAACGCCATAGATCATGCGGACAGCATCCTGGGTCAGTTCGTGGGCGGGGCCGTCGAAGACCACCTTGCCAGCCGCCATGCCAATGACCCGCTCGCAATAGGTGCGCGCGGTATCGAGCGTGTGAAGGTTGGTAATGACTGTCAGGCCGTGATCGCGGTTGATGGCTGCCAGCGCATCCATGACGATCTTGGCGTTCATCGGATCGAGCGAGGCAATCGGCTCGTCGGCAAGGATCATCTTGGGCGATTGCATCAGGGCGCGCGCAATGGCCACGCGCTGCTGCTGGCCGCCCGAAAGCGCTTCGGCACGCTTGAGTGCATTTTCGCCAACACCAAGCTCTTCAAGGATATCGACAGCACGAAGGATGTCGGCGCGCGGATAGATGTTGAACAGCGTGCTCAGTGTCGAGCGCCGGTTCAGCGTGCCATGCAGCACATTGGCCACCACATCGAGGCGCGGCACAAGGTTGAACTGCTGGAAGATCATCGCGCAGTCGCGCTGCCAGTTTCTGAGTGCCGACCCCTGAAGGCTCGAGACTTCCGATCCTTCAAAGCGGATGGCGCCTTCCGAAACAGGAACCAGCCGGTTGATCATGCGCAGAAGCGTAGATTTGCCTGCACCCGAGCGGCCGATGATGCCGACCATCTGGCCTTTGGGAATGGAGAGTGACACGGAATCCACTGCAACATTCTGGCCAAATCGCCGCGTGACTTTGGTCAGTTCAAGCATGGGGTGTCCCTGTCTCTCGCCCATTCTGGTCGCGGCCGGAACCACGCTTCCTTAAAACGCCTAAAGCCCTCATGTGAAGCCGCCATGTCGTTTGGATGACAATGCGATGACAGTTCACAGGCTGCCTTGCGCGCCTTGCAAGGCTTCATGCTTTTCGACGAACTCAGCCGCATCAAGCCTGCGGAAATCATCCAGCGCCCCGCGGAGCTGCACGTGGTCCCAGTCCCACCAGGCAAGCCGGTCCATCCGCTCGCCCACGCCTTCGGCAAAGCGCGGGCGGATTTGCCGTGCCGGAACTCCGCCGACAATCGTGTAGGAAGGAACATCCTTGGAAACGACAGCCCCTGCCCCGATCACCGCTCCGTTGCCGATGGTGACACCGGGCAGGATGGTTGCGCCGTGGCCGATCCAGACATCATGGCCGATGGTCACCTTGCTGACCCGTCGCCAGTCGAAGAACTCCTGTTCGTGACCGGCATCCTCGAAGTAGTCGCCTGCGCGATAGGTGAAATGATGCAGCGTTGCCCGCCACACCGGGTGGTTGGTGGCATTGATGCGGACATGGCTGGCTATGTTGGCGAACTTGCCGATGTCGGCCGCCCAGACCTCGCATTCGCGCATCATGTAGGAATAGTCGCCAAGCGTGCATTCCGACACCTGGCAGCGTTCGGCGATCTCCGTCCAGCGGCCGAACGTGCTGTCGCTGACCACGGCGCTGCCATGGATGAGTGGTTGTTCGGAAAGGCGGGTCATTGGCCGGCTCCCGGCGCAAAAGCGGTAACGTCGATCACCCGGTCAGCCACCGCCTCGCGAACATCGGCATCGTGGAAAATCCCGAGCATGGCGACGCCATCGGCTTTCTTGGCGCGGATCAGCCCGATCACCACATCGCGGTTGGCCCCATCAAGCGAGGCGGTCGGTTCATCCAGCAGCAGCACCGGATGATCGGTGATGAAGCCGCGCGCAATGTTGACCCGCTGCTGCTCACCGCCGGAGAACGTGGATGGCGGAAGCCGCCACAGCCGCTCCGGCAGGTTCAGCCTTGCCAGCAGGTCTGCGGCGCGCTCCAGCGCTTCAGGCCGGTCAACTCCGCGATGCACCAGCGGCTCGGCCACCACGTCCAGCGCGCTCACACGGGGCACAACACGCAGGAACTGGCTCACATAGCCGATCGTGTCACGGCGAACCGCCAGCATGGAGCGGGGGCTGGCTTTGGCAATGTCCACCAGACGGCCATGATGGCGCAGGATGATCTGGCCGCGATCGGCACCATAATTGCCGTAGAGCATGCGCAGGATCGAGCTCTTGCCGGAGCCGGAAGGCCCGCCAAGCACCGCGCATTCGCCCGCAGCAAGGGAAAAGCTGACACCCTCGACGACGGCGAGTTTCAACCCGTCGCGCAGATGCATGGTGAAGGTCTTGGCAACATCGGAAACAACGAGCGGCGTGGTCATGGCATCACACCTGCAGGATCGAGGAAACGAGAAGCTGGGTGTAGGGCGCTTGCGGATCGTCCAGCACGCGGTCGGTCAGGCCGGCCTCCACCACCCGTCCATCCTTCATGACGATCATGCGGTGCGAAAGGAGACGCGCCACCGCCAGGTCATGGGTCACCACGATGGCGGACAGTCCGAGATCGCGCACCAGCCCGCGCAACAGGTCCAGCAGGCGCGCCTGCACCGAAACATCGAGCCCGCCGGTCGGCTCATCCATGAACACAAGGCGCGGCGACGTGACGAGATTGCGCGCAATCTGCAGGCGCTGGCGCATGCCGCCGGAAAAGGCGCGCGGCTGGTCGTCAATGCGGCGTGGGTCGATCTCCACCCGGCCAAGCCAGTCCTCGGCCGAAGACCGGATCTTGCCATAATGCCGATCGCCGATGGCCATCAGCCGCTCGCCGACATTGGCACCGGCAGAGACCGTCATGCGCAGCCCGTCAGCCGGGTTCTGGTGGACAAAGCCCCAGTCGGTGCGCAGCAGCACGCGGCGGTCGGCCTCGCTCATGCGGTAAAGTTCGCGCTCAACGCCGTCTCGCATGCGGTAGCGAACCGTGCCGGCATCCGGCAGGAGGCGCGATGAAATGGCATTGAGCAAGGTGGTCTTGCCGGATCCCGATTCGCCCACGATTGCCAGCACTTCGCCGGGCCACAGATCAAAGGAAACATCCTGGCAGCCGACCCGGTTGCCATAGAATTTGGACAGGCCGCGCACCGAGAACAACGGCACTTCGTCAGCGGTTTCGGGAAAAGCGGGGTTTGGAGCGTTCATTCAGCAGCCTCCATGCCCGACAATTCGCCGCGATGGCCTTGTTCAATCCGCTCATTGCAATGATCGGTGTCGGAGCAGATGAACATGCGTCCGCCGCGATCATCGAGCACCACTTCGTCGAGATAGACCTGTTCGGCCCCGCACAGCGCACACGGCTTGTCAAAGCGCTGGACCGTGAAGGGATGATCGTCGAAATCCAGGCTGCGCACATCGGTGAAGGGCGGAATGGCGTAAATGCGTTTCTCGCGGCCCGCCCCGAACAGCTGGAGCGCCGGGTTCATGTGCATTTTCGGATTGTCGAATTTCGGCGTCGGCGACGGATCGGTCACGTAGCGCCCCTCCACCTTCACCGGATAGGCATAGGTGGTGGCGATATGCCCGTTGATCGCAATGTCCTCGTAGAGCTTCACATGCATGAGACCGTACTCGGCCAGCGCATGCATTTTGCGCGTTTCGGTTTCACGCGGCTCAAGGAAACGCAGCGGCTCCGGGATCGGAACCTGATAGACCAGCACCTGGCCCGCCTTCAGCGGCGTTTCCGGAATGCGGTGACGGGTCTGGATGATCGTCGCATCAGCCGTATGCGTTGTCGTCGCCACGCTGGTTGTCTTTTCAAAGAACTTGCGGATTGAAATGGCGTTGGTGGTGTCATCGGCTCCCTGGTCGATCACTTTCAGCACATCGAGCGGGCCGATGATTGCCGCTGTCACCTGCACGCCACCGGTGCCCCAGCCATAGGGCATCGGCATTTCCCGGCTTGCAAACGGCACCTGGTAGCCAGGTATCGCGATGCCTTTCAGGATGGCCCGGCGGATCATCCGCTTGGTCTGCTCGTCCAGATAGGCGAAATTGTAGTGTGCGATCGCGCCGTTCATTCCGCGGCCTCCTGCTGCGCAGCCGGCTCCGCCTGACCATGGGTTGCCCGCATGCGGCGCACGAGATCGAGTTCAGCCTGGAAATCGACGTAGTGAGGCAATTTGAGATGCTCGACAAAGCCGGTTGCCTGCACATTGTCGCAATGCGAAATGACGAATTCCTGATCCTGCGCCGGCGCAACCAGATCCTCGCCCAATTCGCTTGCCCTGAGCGCCCGGTCCACCAGTGCCATCGCCATGGCCTTGCGCTCCGACTGCCCGAACACCAGCCCGTAGCCGCGCGTGAATTGCGGCGGGGCCTTGGCTGATCCCTTGAACTGGTTGACCATCTGGCATTCGGTGATGCGGATGCGGCCAAGGGTCACGGCAAAGCCGAGCTCGGGAACATCAAACTCCACATCGACCAGACCGATCCTTATTTCGCCGGCAAAGGGATGGGTGCGCGCATAGCCACGCTGCGTCGAATAGGCGAGCGCCAGAAGATAGCCCTCGTCGCCGCGCGCCAGCGATTGCAGTCTTGCATCCCGGTTCATGGGGAATTCGGGAGGGGTGCGAGTAATGTCGGCGATGCCGTCTTCCGGCGGCACCGTTCCGTCACCTTCAATCAGCCCTTCCCCGGCCAGGATGTCGGAGACCCGCATCACAGGTTCGGTTCCGCCCTCTTTGCGCAACGGCTTCGGCCGGTTTTCATCACCGGCCAACGACGGATCAAGCAACCGGTGCGTATAATCGAAGGTTGGGCCCAGAAGCTGGCCGCCGGGCAGATCCTTGTAGCAGGCAGAGATGCGCCGCTCGATCACCATCGCCCCGCTCTCCACCGGTCGCGAATAGCCAAAGCGCGGCAGCGTGGTGCGATAGGCGCGCGTCAGGAAGATTGCCTCGATCAGGTCCCCGCGGGATTGCTTGACCGCCAGCGCCGCCAGTTCACGATCATGAAGGGAGCCCTCCGCCATGACCCGGTCAACGGCAAGCGCCAGTTGCCCGGCAATCTGCTCCAGCGTGAGCGCCGGAACCGACCTTTCACCGCGACGGCGGTCAGCCAGCAGGCGATGGGCGTTGTCGATGGCCGCTTCGCCACCCTTGACTGCAACATACATCAGCCTTGGCTCCCGTTTGAGAGGATGCGGGTTGTCCGTGGCAGGGCTGCAAGCCCACCGGGCGCCACCAGCACAAGATCGACGCCGCGCGGATAAAGGTCGCGATTGGCAGCCCAATCCATGGTGAATCGGGCCGGCAGGAGATGCGGCGACACTTCGCGGCTTCCGTCAATTCCCGGCCCGGCGATCTGCAGGATTTCTCCGCCGGAAAGACGGTTCAGCTGCACAATCAGTGTGGTCGAGCGATCCGGATACTCTTGTGTACCGGCGCAGAAAGTGCCCAGCGGCGGAAGGCGCCTCGCATCACTGACAAAGGCGAAATGGGCATCCATCAGTTCCGCCGTGACGGGCGCCCCGCAATGGAAGGCGATCCATTGAAGAAGCCCGGGGGTAGCGGCCAGCCGCTGGTCCAGCCAGACGGGCGTGTCTGCATCGCAAAGCGTCAGCATCACCGCAGCCGCTTCCGGCGACAATGGCTCGGGCGCTTCGACATCAGCCTCCAGGGGGCGCAGCGTTCCGGGCTCAGCCATGGCGGCCATGAGGGCACGAAACGCGGCCTGGGCATCCATGACCGGCTCGGCAAATCCGCCCGAAAGGCTCTGTGTCCCGCCCATCAGTCTTCTCCGCGGACCATGGTGAAGAAGTCGACTTTCGTGGCGGCGGTTTCCTCTGCCAGACGCAGGTCAGCCTCCTTTGCCAGCCGCTCGAGCGGAGCAATGACGGCCTCCTCGACCGCCCCGGCCATTCCCGGCCTCATGGCCACCGCATCAATCACGGCCGCAAGCGTCGCCTTGGTATGGTCGCGCCCAAGCATCCAGGCATGGCCGACAATCCCGTCGTCGAGCCTGACAGTGGCTCGGGTGACCGTGGTCTCCCCGACATTGAACGGAGAGCCGCCGCCGCCGATCCGGCCGCGCACCGTGACCAGGCCGGTCTCCGGTCCGCGCAGCAACGAGAAGGCAGGGTCAATCTCCAGCGTTTCCCAAAGGCGGGTCATTTCGCCTGGCTCGGCAATGGCCAGTACAGCCATCCGCCTGGCCCGCTCTTGATTGTCTGCCGCCTGTCCGGATGCCCTTTGCGAGGTCATCGGTGCCTCCGATTATTTGTCTATTGATTTAGACAACCATACCTGTTAGGAATTTCATAGCGCTCCGGCATGACAAACACATGACGGCGCAAGGAACCGGTCGGCAGAAAAGGAGCCTCCATTGGCGGCACGGCAGAAACCCGTTGAACGGCAATCCGGCATCACGCTTTGGCGCCAGATCGCAGACCGCATCCGGATGGACCTGACGGAACTGGCAGCCGATGCCGGCTCTAACCGGTTGCTGCCCGAGACCGAGCTGGCCTCGAGGTTCGGGGTGAACCGTCACACGGTTCGCGCCGCCATATCTGCACTGGTGTCGGAAGGCGTGCTGCGTGCCGAGCAGGGCCGGGGCACCTTCATCACCCGCCGCTCCCGCCTGACCTATCCGATCGGGACACGCACCCGCTTTTCTGCCGGGCTTGAAGGCCAGGCCCAGCAGCGCAAGGTCACGCTCATAGCGGAAGAGATCGAACTTGCAAGGCCGGACACAGCGCACATGCTCGGCCTGGACCCGGCCAGCAGGGTCGTGCGGCTGGATATGGTCTCGTCTGCCGACGGCTTGCCCTTGTCCGTTGCAACCCATTGGTTTGAAGCGGCGCGGTTCGACGGGCTTGGAGCGGTGGTCGCCCGAACAGGGTCGGTCACGGCCGCGCTGGCGGAATTCGGGCTTGGCGACTATGTCCGCATTGCCACGCGCATCGAAGCCGTTCACGCCGATGCTGCAGACCGCCAGAGCCTTGGCCTTTCACCCGGAGCCATCGTTCTGGTGACCCATTCAGTGAATGCGGAACCCTCGGGAAAGGCCTTCCAGCAATCGGTCACCCGATTTGCCGCAGACCGCGTATCATTGGAAATTGAACACCCGAAACCTGCTTAGCCCAATGCCGGAACACGGTCTGTCCGAACCGGCAAAGACCTGTCACAGGTCGCTACACCGGGAGTGGAACACAGGACAGGACGATGTCTGACGATGTCTGGTGTCGTGTCCGTGTAACAGGACTGTCATGATCGCGTGGCACATCGGCCCGGTTCATACCGGTGGGGCGAATCCCCGTCGCCTTCGTGGGAAGCACTTTTTGCGCGTTATTTGGGATCGGCTGAGAAGCTGTCGACAGCAATCAGGAAGGCGCAACCAAATGCCCTGTCGGATACAGGAGAGCCGACCATGCGCGTCATGATAGCCAGCGATGCCTGGCATCCGCAGATCAACGGAGTGGTTCGCGTCTTCGACACAACCAAGAGCCATCTTGAGGCTGATGGCCATGAAGTGCTGCTTGCCGGGCCTGACCGGTTCCGCACCATCGCCATGCCCGGTTATGACGAGATCCGGCTTGCCCTGTTTCCGGGCAGCAAGCTTGCCGACATGACCGAGGACTTCCGGCCGGATGCCATTCACATTCCGGTGGAAGGTCCCATCGGCCTTTCCATGCGGCATCTGTGCCTGAAGCGCGGCTGGGATTTCACCACTTCCTACCACACCCGCTACGGTGACTATCTCAAGCACCGTTTCGGCATGAACCCCGACCGCGCCCATGTCTTCCAGCGCTGGTTCCACAATGCCGGCAAGCGGCTGATGGTCCAGACCGAAAGCCTCAAGACGGAACTGTCAGGGCGCGGCTACCGCAACATCGTGGAGTGGGGTCGCGGCGTGGACACACGCCTTTTCCGGCCATGGCGGGGACAGGAAGGTTTCGATCCCGATTTCCTCGGCTTGCCCCGACCAATCTTCATGTATCTCGGTCGCGTCTCGAAGGAAAAAAGCCTGGAGGACTTCTTCCGTCTGGATCTGCCCGGTTCCAAGGTCGTGGTCGGCGACGGGCCGATCCTTCCGCGCTATCGGAAGGATTGGCCGGATGTGCATTTCCTGGGATTCCGAACCGGAGAAGACATTGCCCGCCATCTGTCGGCGGCAGACGTCTTCGTCATGCCGTCACGTTTCGAGACCTTCGGCATGGTGGTGCTGGAGGCGCTCGCCTGCGGCACGCCGGTCGCTGCCTATCCGGTGCATGGTCCGATGGACATCCTCGGCACGGCCACATGCGGCGTGTTGTCGGAGGACCTGCGCGCTGCTTCGCTCGCCGCCCTCGACATTGACAGGGCCGAATGCCGGGCCTTCGCCGAGCAGCAATCCTGGAACCGCTGCACCAGCCAGTTCATTGCCAATCTGGTGCCATCGAACGTGTAAAACCTGAACGCCGACCGAGCGCTCAGAACATCTGCGCTGCCGCCACTGCCCGCTTCCAGGAATCATATTTCTGCCTGCGCACCGTCTCGTCCATGCCCGCCTCGAAGCGCCGTTCAAGCGCCCATGTCGCGGCAAAGCCGTCCCGGTCGGGATAGACACCGGCCCCTTGCCCGGCCAGCCATGCCGCGCCAAGTGCGGTTGTTTCCAGCACCGATGGACGATCCACCGGCGCGCCCAGAATGTCGGAGAGAAACTGCATCGCCCAGTCCGATGCGCTCATGCCGCCATCCACCCGCAGCACCGGCGCATTGCTGTCGGCCTTCCAGTCGGCGCGCATGGCTTCCAGCAGGTCGCGTGTCTGGTAGCCAACACTTTCGAGCGCGGCGCGCGCCATCTCCTCTGGCCCGGTGTTGCGGGTAATACCGAACACCGCGCCCCGGCACTCGGCATTCCAGTACGGCGCGCCAAGCCCGGTAAACGCCGGCACCAGAACGACATTTTGTTTGTCATCGGCCTTCTCGGCCAGCGGCTGCGTTTCCGACGCATGGCGGATCATCTTCAGCCCGTCGCGCAGCCACTGCACCACGGCGCCTGCGATAAAGATCGAGCCTTCCAGCGCATAGGTCGGTTTGCCGTCCAGCTGGTAGGCAATGGTCGTCAGCAGCCGGTTGTTCGACGTGACGGGCGTTGCCCCGGTGTTGAGCAGGGCAAAGCAGCCCGTGCCATAGGTTGATTTCATCATGCCCGGCGCAAAACAAGCCTGCCCGATGGTCGCCGCCTGCTGATCACCGGCAACGCCGAGGATCGGGATCTCGCGGCCAAACAAATCGGGCCTTGTCGTTCCATAGTCGGCTGCGCAATCACGCACCTCCGGCAGCATGGACTTCGGAACGGCGAACAGCGCGCAAAGCTCATCGCTCCATTCGCCCTTCACAATGTCATAAAGCATGGTGCGTGATGCATTGGTCGCGTCGGTTGCATGCACCTTGCCGCCGGTCAGCTTCCAGATCAGCCAGCTGTCGACCGTGCCAAAGGCAAGGCGGCCGGCCTCGGCCTTGGCGCGCGCGCCCTCCACATGATCAAGGATCCAGCGGATCTTGGTGGCAGAGAAGTAAGGGTCAAGCAGCAGGCCGGTCCGCTTGGTGATATCGGCTTCATGGCCCGCAGCCTTCAGCTCCTGGCAGAAGGAAGACGTACGCCGGTCCTGCCAGACAATCGCATTGTGCACCGGCTCGCCGGTTTCCCGGTCCCAGACAATGGTTGTCTCGCGCTGGTTGGTGATGCCGATGGCAGCGATGTCGCCTGCGCCCACCCCCGCGCGCTCAATGGCCGCCCGGCAGGTGCCAGCCGTTGACGACCAGATTTCCGCCGGATCATGCTCAACCCAGCCCGATTGCGGAAAATGCTGGGTGAACTCCTCCTGCGCCACGGCCACCGGCTTCATGGCACTGTCGAACAGGATCGCCCGGCTCGACGTGGTTCCCTGGTCGATGGCAAGGACATGGGTCATGGTTTGCGCTCCCCCTCCAAACGGCAGTCCGGATGCCACGATCTTCGCGGCTGGCCGGCGATGCAAGACAAAAAAGCGGCCGGGGTGACAAGACCCCGGCCGCGTGTGTTCTTCAGGCTTACTGCCAGGACTTGATCAGCTCGTCATAGGAAACGGTCTCGCCTTTCGGCTTCTCGTTTTCGAGCTTGGCCACCGGCGAGCCGGGTGCATCAAGCCATTCCTTGGCATCCTTCGGCTCGTTCATCTTCGGGCCGATGTCACCCTGCACGCCAGCGCGCTCAAGGCGTTCCATCACCTTTTCCTGCGCTTCGCAAAGGGCATCGAGTGCTTCCTGCGGGCTCTTGGCACCCGACATGGCATCACCGATGTTCTGCCACCACAGCTGCGCCAACTTCGGATAGTCCGGCACGTTGGTGCCCGTCGGCGACCAGGCAACGCGGGCCGGCGAGCGGTAGAACTCGACGAGGCCGCCGAGCTTCGGCGCACGATCGGTGAAGGACTGGTGCTTGATGGTCGATTCACGCACGAAGGTCAGGCCGACATGGGCCTTCTTGACGTCGATGGTCTTGGAGGTGACGAACTGGGCATAAAGCCAGGCCGCCTTGGCACGATCGACTGGGGTCGACTTCATCAGCGTCCAGGACCCCACGTCCTGATAGCCGATCTTGGTGCCTTCCGACCAGTAGGCGCCGTGCGGGCTCGGCGCCATGCGCCACTTCGGCGTGCCGTCGGCATTCATGACCGGCAGGCCTTCCTTGACCGTGTCGGCGGTAAAGGCGGTGTACCAGAACATCTGCTGGGCAACATTGCCCTGGGCAGGGATCGGGCCGGCTTCACCAAACGTCATGCCCATGGCAGCAGGCGGCGAGTACTTGTTGAGCCACTCGATGGCCTTGGTCACGGCATAAACGGCAGCCGCGTCATTGGTTGCGCCGCCGCGGGCCACGCAAGAGCCGACCGGCTGCGACTTCTCGTTAACACGGATGCCCCATTCGTCGACGGGAATGCCGTTCGGCTCGCCCTTGTCACCCATGCCGGCCATCGACATCCAGGCGTCGGTGTAGCGCCAGCCAAGCGAGGGGTCCTTCTTGCCGTAGTCCATGTTGCCATAGACAGCGCCGTTCACGCCCAGATGGCTGAGATCACGGCCGGTGAAGAATTCGGCAATGTCCTCATAGGCCGACCAGTTGACCGGAACGCCGAGGTCATAGCCGTACTTGGCCTTGAAGTCAGCCTTGTTCTTCTCGTCATTGAACCAGTCATAGCGGAACCAGTAGAGGTTCGCGAACTGCTGGTCGGGCAGCTGGTAGAGCTTGCCGTCGGGAGCGGTGGTGAACTTGGTGCCGATGAAGTCGGCAATGTCGAGGCCCGGATTGGTGACATCCTTGCCTTCGCCGGCCATCCAGTCGGTCAGGTTGCGGGCCTGCTGATAGCGCCAGTGGGTGCCGATCAGGTCGGAGTCGTTGATGTAGGCGTCATAGATGTTCTCGCCCGACTGCATCTGTGTCTGCAGCTTTTCCACCACGTCACCTTCGCCGATCAGGTCGTGGGTGATCTTGATGCCGGTAATGGCGGTGAAGGCGGGTGCCAGCACCTTGGCTTCGTATTCATGCGTGGTGATGGTTTCCGAGACCACCTTGATTTCCATGCCGGCAAACGGCTTGGCAGCGTCAATGAACCACTGCATTTCTGCTTCCTGGCCGGCGCGGTCCAGCGCCGACTGGTCGATTTCCTTGTCGAGGAAGGCCTTGGCGGCATTCATGTCGGCAAAGGCCGGGCCGCTCATGAGGCCTGCCAGAAGGGCAAGCGCAGTCGTGGATTTCAAGAGATGCTTCATTTTGGTCCTCCCAATGTTCGAAGCGGTGTCGAAGTCTCGCAGTCCGGTTCCTCTCCGAGCCGGACGGCATTCCATGGACCTGCCTAGACGTAGCGGAACACCGCCATCGCATAGAACAGGCAGACGATCAGCGCGCCCCATTGCGGGCCGCTGACCAGACCAAGCCAGGCCAGATTGATGAAGGCCGAGCCGAGCAGGGTGATGAAGAGGCGGTCGCCCCTTGTGGTCTCGATCCTGAGCACGCCCACCCTTGGCGTTTCAGGAAAGCGGATTGCCAGCACAGTGAAGGTCACCAGCAGGCAGGCGATGACGGCAAAGAAGATCGCCGTCGGTGTGGTCCAGGCCATCCATCCCATGGTCGGTTTTCCTTCTCAGCCGGTCAGACGCGACCGAGGGCAAAGCCCTTGGCGATGTAGTTGCGGACGAAATAGATCACGAGCGCGCCGGGCACGATGGTAAGCACACCGGCTGCCGCCAGCACGCCCCAGTCCATGCCCGACGCCGAGACCGTGCGCGTCATGGTCGCGGCAATCGGCTTGGCGTTGACCGAGGTCAGCGTGCGGCTGAGTAGCAGTTCCACCCATGAGAACATGAAGCAGAAGAAGGCCGCGACGCCGATGCCCGAAGCAATCAGCGGCATGAAGATGCGCGTGAAGAAACGGGTGAAGGAATAGCCGTCGAGATAGGCAGTCTCGTCGATTTCCTTCGGCACGCCGCGCATGAAGCCTTCGAGGATCCACACCGCCAGCGGCACGTTGAACAGGCAATGGGCGAGCGCCACCGCGATGTGCGTGTCAAAAAGGCCGACCGACGAATAGAGCTGGAAGAAGGGCAGCGCAAACACCGCCGGCGGCGCCATGCGGTTGGTCAGCAGCCAGAAGAACAGGTGCTTGTCGCCCATGAAGGAATAGCGCGAGAAGGCATAGGCTGCAGGCAGCGCCACGGTGATCGAGATCGCCGTGTTGATCAGCACGTAGATCAGCGAATTGACATAGCCCATGTACCACGAGGCGTCCGTCAGGATGGTCGCGTAGTTGGCAAAGGTCAGGTCGTTCGGCCACAGTGTGAACGCCGACAGGATTTCCTGGTTGGTCTTCAGGCTCATGTTGACCAGCCAGTAGATCGGCAGCAGCAGGAACAGCAGGTACACCGTCATCACCACGGCCGAGCCGTTGATGCGGACAGCAGGGCGCGCGCGGGTCGGGGTGGCGGTCATGGTCGCTGTGGTCATTTCACGCCATCCCTTTTGTCGAGGTTCACCATCACGGTGTAGAACACCCAGGAAATCAGCAGGATCACCAGGAAGTACATCAGGCTGAAAGCTGCTGCCGGGCCGAGATCGAACTGGCCGAGCGCCATTTTCACCAGATCAATCGACAGGAAGGTGGTCGCATTGCCGGGGCCGCCACCGGTCACCACGAAGGGCTCGGTGTAGATCATGAAGCTGTCCATGAAGCGAAGCAGGATGGCGATCATCAGCACGCCCTGCATCTTGGGCAGCTCGATGTAGCGGAACACCGCCCAGCGGCTCGCCTGGTCGATCTTGGCAGCCTGGTAATAGGCGTCCGGGATCGACTGCAGCCCGGCATAGGCGAGCAACGCCACCAGCGAGGTCCAGTGCCAGACATCCATGATGATGACGGTAGCCCAGGCGGCAACAATGTCCTGCGTGTAGTTGTAGGAGATGCCGAGTGCGGCCAGCGTATGGCCGAGCAGGCCGATATCGACGCGACCGAAGATCTGCCAGATCGTTCCGACGACATTCCACGGGATCAGCAGCGGCAGCGCCATCAGCACCAGGCAGACCGACGCCCAAAACCCTTTCTTCGGCATATTCAGCGCCACGAAAATACCGAGCGGCACCTCTATGGCAAGGATGATGGCCGAGAAGATGAGCTGCCGGCCAAGCGCATCCCACATGCGCTGCGAATGCAGCATCTCGTCGAACCATTCCAAGCCGGCCCAGAAAAACTGGTTGTTGCCGAACGTGTCCTGCACCGAATAGTTCACCACGGTCATCAGCGGGATGACGGCGGAAAACGCCACCAGCACCAGCACCGGCAGCACCAGGAACCAGGCTTTCTGGTTGACGGTCTTTTCCATCAGGCTGCCTCCCCCTTCACGCGCCAGTCGTCGGCATAGACATTCACATGGGCCGGATCGAAGACGACCCGGTTCATGTCAGTGCTGATGCGGTCTTCCTCACGGGCGATGATGTTGATGTCGCGCCCGAAGAACTCGGCGCGCACGATCCTGTGACGCCCGACATCCTCGACGCGGCGCACCCGGACAGGCAGCCCCTCCTTATCGGAAAGCCGCGCATATTCCGGCCTGATCCCGATTTCGACCTTGCCGCCGACCGGGCCATAGCCCGTGGCCAGATCGATCACCGACCCGTTGATATGCGCCTTGCGGCCCTCAACCTTGGCCGGGATGATGTTCATGCCGGGCGAGCCGATGAAATAGCCGACAAAGGTGTGTTCCGGCGTCTCGAACAGCTCCTGCGGCGTGCCGATCTGCACCACGCGCCCGTCATACATGACGACCACCTTGTCAGCGAAGGTCAGCGCCTCGGTCTGGTCATGCGTCACATAGATCATGGTGTGGCCGAACTGGCGGTGGAGGCTCTTGAGCTGGGTGCGCAGTTCCCACTTCATGTGCGGATCGATGACCGTCAGCGGCTCGTCGAAAAGCAGCGCGTTGACATCCTCGCGCACCATGCCGCGGCCAAGCGAGATCTTCTGCTTGGCATCCGCCGTCAGGCCGCGCGCCTTGCGGTCAAGCACGGCTTCCATGCCGATCATCTCGGAGATCTTTTGCACGCGCGCCGCCGCATAGGCCGCATCCGACCCGCGGTTCTTCAGCGGGAAGGCCAAGTTCTCGCGCACGGTCATCGTGTCGTAGACGACCGGAAACTGGAACACCTGCGCAATGTTGCGCTCAGCCGTCGGCGCGTGGGTCACGTCCTGCCCGTTGAACAGGATGCGGCCCTGGCTCGGCTGCACCAGACCGGAAATGATGTTGAGCAGCGTGGTCTTGCCGCAGCCGGACGAGCCGAGCAACGCATAGGCCTCACCGTCGCCCCACACGTAATTCAGCTCCTTTAGCGCATAGTCAACCTCACCCTTCGGGTTGCGCAGGTAGGAATGGGCCAGATTGTCGAGTGTGATCGCGGCCATCGTCGCCTCCCCTCAGGCTGCCAGCGCATAGGCAGCAGGAACCACCAATGCGCCGCTTTCGGCAAAGACATAGACATGGGACGGATCAAGGAAGACCTCGATGGGCCTGCCCAGCGGCAGGTCCCGCACGCCATGGATCACGCCCACCCATCGCTCGCCGTGATGGTCGAGATGGATGAAGGTTTCCGATCCGGTGATCTCGGTGACGTTCAGCCCGGCGGTGAACACCATGGCGTCGGGCGTATGCCGCGCGATCTCCACATGGTTGGGCCGGAAGCCTGCAAGATAACGCCCGTCGGCCAGTTCAGCGAGCTTGCCAGCTGCCGGTACCGCCTGCCCGTCGCCGAACAGCAGCTTGCTGCCGGCCTTGGCAACGCGCAGGAAGTTCATCGGCGGATCAGAGAAAACCCGCGCCGTTGTTGCATCAACCGGCCGGCGGTAGACATCGGGCGTCCTGCCGAACTGGGTGACCCGGCCTTCCCATAGGGCCGCCGTGTTGCCGCCAAGCAGCAGCGCCTCTTCCGGCTCCGTCGTCGCATAGACGAAGATCGAGCCGGCTTCCTCGAAGATCTTGGGGATCTCGACGCGCAATTCCTCGCGCAACTTGTAATCCAGATTGGCCAGCGGCTCATCCAGCAGCACGAGCCCTGCATTCTTGACCAGTGCGCGGGCAAGCGCACAGCGCTGCTGCTGCCCGCCGGAAAGTTCCAGCGGCTTGCGGGCAAGCATCGGCGTCAGCTTCATCAGGTCAGCCGTCTTGCGCACGGCGGCGTCGATCTCGGTCGCGCTCTTGCCCACCAGCTTCATGGGGCTGGCAATGTTGTCATAGACCGTCATCGACGGGTAATTGATGAACTGCTGATAGACCATGGCCACCTTGCGGTCCTGCACGCGCATGCCGGTGACATCGCGCCCTTCCCACCAGATCCGGCCGGTCGACGGCTGGTCGAGACCGGCCATCAGGCGCATCAGCGAGGTCTTGCCGGAAAGCGTCGGTCCGAGCAGCACGTTCATCGTGCCGTTCTCGAGCGTCAGGTCGGTCGGATGCACATGCACCTGGCCTGCCACCTTCTTCGACACTCCTTCAAGGACAAGCGTCATTGCATTTCCTCTCCCTGTCCTATTCGGCTGCCGGAGCGTGGCGCATCGTCGTGCGCGCGCCGTCCATGAATTCGTCGAGCGCGGCAATCTCACCGGCACCCATGCGCAGGCCGAGCTTGCTGCGCCGCCAGACAATGTCGGCTGCGTGACGTGCAAACTCGTGTCTCATCAGCCAGATGACTTCGCGTTCCGTCAGCGTCGGGCCGAACTCGCGGCCAAGATCGGCCATGGAACGCGCATCGCCAAGCACGGCGCGCGCCTCGGTGCCATAGGCGCGCACCAGACGCCGCGCATGGACCGCTGACAGGAAGGGGTAGGCCTTCGACAGGCCGGAGACCTGCGCGTCAAAGCCGTCAACCGGAAAGTCACCGCCGGGAAGCGCCACGCCGGCTGTCCACGCCTTGGCCTTGGTGCCAAGTGCCTCGCCGATCTGTTCCAGCGCATGCTCGGCCAACCGGCGATAGGTGGTGATCTTGCCGCCAAAGACATTGAGCACCGGCGCGCCGTTCTGCCGGTCAACTTTCAGCACATAATCGCGGGTGGCTGCCGTCGCAGACTTCGCTCCGTCATCGTAAAGCGGGCGGACGCCGGAATAGGTCCAGACAATGTCATCGCGCGTCACTGGCTTGCTGAAATATTGCGAGGCGAAGGCGCAGAGATAATCCTGTTCTTCAGGCGTGCATTCCGGCTTTTGGGCGGGATCGGCATGCTCGCAATCGGTCGTGCCGATCAGCGTAAAATCGGTCTCGTAGGGGATGGCAAAGATGATGCGCCCGTCGCGGCCCTGGAAAAAATAGCACTTGTCATGATCGTAAAGCTTGCGCGTGACGATGTGGCTGCCGCGCACCAGCCGCACGCCCTCGCTTGAATTGAGCCGCACGGTTCCGGCAATGACATCGCCGACCCAGGGGCCGGCGGCATTGACCAGCATGCGGGCGCGCATTGTCTGGCGCCTGCCGCTCTCGCGGTGTTCGAGCACCACCTCCCAGCCGCCCTCGCCACCGGTGGCCGAAACCACCTTGGATCCGGTGAGAACGTGCGCCCCGCGCGCCTGCGCATCCCGGGCATTGAGGACAACAAGCCGGGAATCTTCCACCCAGCAGTCCGAATATTCATAGGCTTTGGCAAATTCCGCCTTGAGTGGAAGGCCTTCCGGCGTGTTCCGCAGATCAAGCGTGGAGGTTCCGGGCAGGATCTTGCGACCGCCCAGATGGTCGTAGAGGAAAAGCCCGAAGCGGATCATCCAGGCGGGCCGCCTGCCCTTCATCCACGGCATCACCCGGTTGAGCAGGCGCGAGGCCGGTGTCTCGGTGTCAAAGCGCATTCCCTCGTGCCAAGGCAGGACAAAGCGCATCGGCCAGGAAATATGCGGCATGGCCTTCAAGAGCACTTCGCGCTCGATCAGCGCCTCGCGCACCAGCCGCACCTCGAAATATTCGAGATAGCGCAATCCGCCATGGAAAAGCTTGGTGGAGGCCGAGGACGTGGCCGAGGCCAGATCGTTCATTTCCGCCAGCACGACCGACAGGCCGCGCCCGCTCGCATCGCGCGCAATGCCACATCCATTGATCCCGCCGCCGATGATCAGCAGGTCGCAAGTCTCAGGAATGGAGCGGGCAAGCGGCAAATGATCCTCCCAGACATTTGGTGCACCCGAACGCTACGACAACCATCCAAAAATGAAAAGAGAAAATCTTCGTTTTTGTTCGTTTTCATGAATCTGCCGCATCAAGCGATTTGATTAGAATATTTCTTCAGGAATCGAGCGTCGTGAGGATTCGTTTGCCAATCATCTGCCGCCTACTGGTGCCAGATCGAAACTGCGGCTCCCGCTGATTGACAGGATGCGTGCAGTATCGAAAAGTTCCGAAAGGAACACGTGTTGATCCGCGTGAGGGAGACCAGTGCCAAGATGAGCTTTCGTTATACCGAGATTCTGGACATTGCGCGGCGCGAAGGCCGCGTGACCGTGGAGGGCCTGGCCGACCATTTTTCGGTGACCCAGCAGACCATCCGCCGCGATCTGGCAGAACTCGCAGACAATGGCAGGCTGGAGCGCGTCCATGGCGGTGCGGTGCTGCCATCGGGCATCACCAATATCGGCTATGAAGACCGACGCGCGCTGAATGAAGGCGGCAAGGCGCATATTGCGCGCGCCTGCGCAGAGCTCATTCCCGAAGACGTCTCGATCTTCATCAACATCGGCACGTCAACTGAAGCCGTGGCGCGCCAGCTCATCCACCACCGCAACCTGTTGGTCGTTACCAACAACATCAATGTCGCCAACATCCTTGCCGCCAATCCGGATTGCCAGGTGATCGTCACCGGCGGCACGCTGCGCCGGTCCGATGGCGGGCTGGTCGGCGATCTCGCCACCCAGACCATCATGCAGTTCAAGTTCGACCTCGCCGTCATCGGCTGTTCGGCCATCGACCAGGAAGGCGACCTGCTGGACTTCGACATCCAGGAAGTGAACGTGTCGAAGTCGATCATCCGCCAGGCGCGCAAGACCTATCTGGTTGCCGACCATTCCAAGTTCCAGCGCACCGCGCCCGGCCGCATCACCTCGCTCTCCGATGTCGACGTATTCTTCACCGATGCGCCGCTCAGCCCCGGCCTGACCGCGCAGTGCAGCGACTGGGGCACCGAAGTGGTGGTTGCCAGCCCGGTGTGAGGACCGGGCAGGCATTCAAGACTTGAGGCCTGCTCAAAGGCCCGGAAGCCAAAGCGCAAGTTGCGGGAAGATCACCAGCAGCACCACCAGCAACAGCGCGCAGGCCATATAGGGGAAAGCCGACATGTAGATCTCGCGCATCGTCGTTTCTGGCGGTGCCACACCCTTCATCACGAAGAGCAGCAGCCCGAAGGGTGGCGTGGTGAAGCTGATTTCCAGCCCGAGCAGCATGATGATGCCGAACCAGACCGGATCGAAGCCGAGATTGGCCGCCAGCGGAAAAAAGATCGGCACGGTCAGCAGCATCATGGAAATCTGTTCCATGAACATGCCGAGCAGCAGCAGCACGGCAAACATCACCAGCAGCATCATGATCGGGTCAAGATCGAAGCTGGTTGCCCATGCGATCAGCCCGCGCGACGCGCCGGAGAAGGCGAGGATCTGGCTGAAGGTGGCCGAGCCGAACACGATCAGATAGGCCATCAGGGTGACGCGCAGCGCTCCGATGACCGATTTGCGCATCGACACCCAGGTCAGGCAGCGGAAGGCTACGGCGAGGATCAGCACGCCCAGCGCGCCAAAGGCGGCCGCCTCTGACGGGGTGACAATTCCGGCCACCATCATGATCACGATGATGCTCATCACCGAGAGCATGGGCACCACGTCGCGCATGAAGAGCATGAGCTTCTGCGTGAAACTCAGCGGTTCCACGTCATAGGCTGGTGCGGCAGACGGGTCGATCCGGCATTGCAGCCAGATCGTGCCGACATACAACAGCGCAAGGATCAGGCCGGGAATGATGCCGGCAATCAGCAGCGCGCTGACATCAATGCGCGCCAGCGTCGCCAGCAGCACGCCCAGTGCCGACGGCGGAATGATGATGGCGAGCCCACCGGTGCCCATGATTGGACCGATGGACATGTGCTTCTTGTAGCCGCGCTTGTTCATCTCGGGCACCATCAGGCTGCCGAGAAGCGCGGTCGATCCCATGGAGCTTCCCGACAGCGTCGCAAACCCGGTTCCGCCCAGCACGGTCACGTAGCTGAGACGCCCTGGCAACCTGCCCAGCAACTTGTCGATGGCATTGAACATGCGCTCGCCAAGCCCGGTGTGAAACACGATCTCGCCCATCAGCAGGAAGAGCGGGATTGGCACCAGTGCGAAACTGGTGAGCGAGCCCAGCCCATTGTTGAGCAGCGTCAGCACGCCCTTTTCGCCGCCCATGAAAACCCAGGCACCGATGATGTTGGTGGCGAGGAAAGCCAACGCCACCGGCATGCCGACGGCCATCAGAAGCAGGATCGACCCGAGAAGAAGGGCAAGCGCCCAATACCACTCCATCATTCGTGGATCCCCGCTTCGCCGGAGTGGAGGAGTTCTTTTCCGAAGACAAACCGGGAGAACTCAATGGCCATCAGCGTGAAGCAGATGGGGAAGCTGATCGTCAGGATCCAGCGCGGGAAATAATAGGAGCGCGTGTCGAAATCATTGCGCGCAATGTTGGCCATCACGAGGTCCGCGCCCTTCCAGGCAAGGATCAGGCAAACCACGACGCAGGCCGCCGACACAAGTCGGCTGATGATGCGCCTCAAATTCGGCGGCAGCGCTGCGGTCACCAGTTCGATGTGGACATGGCCCTTCTCGCGCACCAACCAGGGCGCGCCTAGCATGGTCATGTAGAGGATGGCGTATTCCGTGGATGTGAAAAGCCAGGCATAGGGCTGCATGCCGAGATTGCGCATGGTCACCGAGACGATCACGGCGATCATGAGCCAGACCAGCATGGCACCAGCGACAATGGCCATCGCGGTGAGAATGCCGGTATAGATGCGGATCAGTGGCGCCACGCGCAGCCCCTTCTTGAAAGAGTGCGGGCCGCCCCGGAAAGGAGCGGCCCGTCGAGCCTTACTTGTCGCGAGCTGCGTCGTAGAACTTGGCGATCAGCGCGTCATACTGGCCGTCGCCCATTTCATGCTTGCCCATCTGTTCCTTCATGCGGGCCCAGGTCTTCTCGCGGGCGGCAGCAAGGTAATTGGCCTTGGCTTCGCCTTCCAGCGTCACAACCTTCATGCCGGCCTTTTCCAGCGCCGCGAAATCCTCGTCGCGCTTGCCCTTGAGCGCGGCAGCGCTTTCGGCCTCATGCGCAATCGCCACGTCCTGCAAGATCTTGCGCGATTCCTCGCTGAGCTTGTTCCAGCGCTCCAGATTGATGATCACGCCGAGATCGGTGGAGAAGAAGCAAGGCTCGATGCGATAGTTCAGGAACTGGTTCCACTTCAGGTCGATCAGGCCGATCTGGGTCCAGCCCGTGGCATCGACCACGCCGCGCTCAAGTGCGGCAAACACTTCGCCCGTCGGCAGGTCGATCACCTGCGCACCGAGATAGTCGGTGAAGAAAGCGTTGTAGACATTGTTTCCACGCAGCTTCAGGCCGGTGACCTTGAGGTTGCCCTTCTCGTCAAATTCC
This sequence comes from Zhengella sp., assembly GCA_041738295.1. Lineage (GTDB taxonomy): Bacteria > Pseudomonadota > Alphaproteobacteria > Rhizobiales > Rhizobiaceae > Zhengella. The sequence continues at coordinate 31,240 of JBGSQC010000223.1, forward strand.
GGTGCATTGCGGGTCCACAGATTGTAGCAGACGCCGCTGTCGAACCAGCCGAGATACTTCACGCCCATCTTCTTCTGGTGGATCTCGTCGATCATCGCGATGCCGCCATTGGCGCGCGCCTCGACGGCGGTCAGGTTGGAGGCAACAAGCGCGTCCTTTTCAGGCAGCGCGCCGCCGTAGAACGAGCCGGGCGTATAGACGAGGTCAACCACGCCGTCGCGCACCGCGTCAGGCTGCTGCGGCGTGCCGATGGCTTCCGGTCCGCCGCGCACCTCAATCTTCACGACGCCCTTGCCCGCTTCGTTCACCTTGTCGACGAACTTCAGGAAGGACTGGGTGTAGATCAGCGTCTGCGGAAAGGCATGGACTGCCGACAGCACGTCCTCTGCCTTGGCCGGACCGGCGATCAGGGTGAAGGCAGCAAGGCTGCCGATCATGAAATGTTTCATCGTCTCTCTCCTTGTCGGGGGAATGGCCCCGCCCTGTTGAAGGACTTCGCGTCCCGTTCTGGTTCCCGTATTCCAACCCGCCGGCAGGCGGGGTCTTCATGCCATGGGCACCACCCATGGTTGCACCGCCGTCCATGTTTCACGGAAGGCAGCAATCTCTGCGGACCTGCTGACAGTCAGGTCGATGTCATCCCAGCCGTTCATCAGCTTCTCGCGCCAGACCGGCGGCAGGCTGAACCGGTGGTCACGCCCTGCAATCGCGATTGTCCCGGCTTCAAGATCGATGCGGGCCGAGCCTGTCCCGTCGCCCAAACCAGCGATGAATTGCTCGACCGCCTCTTCGTCCAGCACCAGCGGCAGCAGGCCGTTGTTGACCGCATTGGAGGAAAAGATGTCGCCGAAAGAGGGCGCCACCACTGCCCGGAAGCCGAAATCAACCAGTGCATAGACCGCCGCCTCGCGGCTGGAGCCGCTGCCGAAATTGCGTCGCGCCACCAG
>JBGSQC010000227.1:0-2271 GCA_041738295.1 Zhengella sp.
GCGGGCACCCTGACCGGCCGGCACCACGCGGGCGCCAAGCGCCAGCAGCGCCACCGCGAAATCCCCATAGGGATGTGTCGCAAACAGATTGCCGCCCACCGTGCCCATGTTGCGAACCTGCGGGCCACCGACAGCGCGCGCTGCCGGGTGCAGCCAGTCGAGATCGCGCGAGGCCAGCACTTGCGCCATCGTCACGCCTGCTCCCAGCACTGCACCATCACCCGACATGCGGATGTGCGCCAGCGACGGATCGGTCGTGCGCAGGATGCGCGCCGGGCCGGTGCCGTCATTCACATGGCGCATCACCAGGGTTCCGCCCGCCAGATAGGCAGTGTCGGCCCCCATGGCCTTGGCCGCATCAGCCAGTGTTGCAAAGGTCTCGACTTGCATCGTCATGTCCTTTCCAGCCCCATATGGGCGCGCACGGCATCAAAGCCGCCCTGATAGACCTGTTCGGAAACCATCTCGTGCAGTTCACGCTCGCGTCCGGGCGGCGTGTCGAAGCGGCTCTCCCAGTGCCAAAAGGTGCGGTCCCCATCGGTAACCGGAGACAGGCGCACATGGGCGACGTAGTTCAAAAGCGGCACCGGCGTATCGAGCAGGCAATAGCTGAATGCCATGTCGGCATCCGACAGCGTCAGCAACAGTTCACGAAGGTTCGCCCCGTCCGCCAGACGGAAATTTCGCACGCATCCCACCCGGTCGGATTGCCAGCCCTTTTCCACATGGCTTTCCGCGACAATCGGATGCCAGCGGTCATGGCCGTTGAAATCACGCAACACATCCCAGACCGCCTCGACCGGCGCATTCAGGATCGTGCTTTTCAACACCTTGACCATGGCCTAGCCCACCATCTGGCGCTTGAGGGCATCGAAGCCTGCCTGGAAGACGTTGAGCCCGATGCCCGACACCAGATCCTCGGCAGCGTCATCGGCACAGTCGAATTCGGCAGTCCATTCCGCAAAGGTTTGGTCGCCATCGGTCACCGGAGTCAGGCGCAAGGTCGCGACATAGCCTGTCAGCGGCATCGGGCTTTCAAGGATGGAATAGGTGCAGAAGTAATCGAAGTCCGACAGGCCGAGCAGCTTTTCACGGATGCGGTCGCCGTTCTGCAGGTGGAAATCACGGATGCATCCCACCCTGTCGGATGGTTCGCCATTCTCGATGCGGCTGTCGCGGATGCGCGGATGCCAGCGTGGCAGCCCGTTGAAATCACGGACCTTTTCCCAAACCTTGGCCACCGGGGCACCAATCACGGAGGAGATGTAGACGCGCGGCATTTACTTTTTCTCCTCTGGCTTCTTTTTGGCCGTATCGGCAGCGATGCGTCCAAGGTCCGAGGCCTCGCGGATCAGGCCGCCTTGCTTGGAAAGCGTCCCGCCTTCGATGCCGATGTCGGACAGCAGATTGTCGATCAGCGGAGCCTGGACACGGTAGCGAAGCGCGGAGTTGATGACCTCGTCTGTCGGGCTGCTGCCGGAGGCATTGCCGCCACCGCCAAATCCGTCCAGCTGCATGATCCGGATGTCCTGGATCTTTTCGAGCGGCTTGACAGACGCGGCCACGATGCCCTCGACATGCTCCAGCATCTTGCGCTTGAACAGCGAATGGCGCGCCTCGTCGGTCAGGATGTTTTCTGCCTCGTTGATCAGGCGCTGCGCTTCTGCCTCGACCACGGCGCGCAGCTTGGCAGCTTCGGCCATGTGGCGGGCCTCGTCGGCAGCCTTTTCGGCCATCAGCACATCGACAGACTTGCGGCGCTCGGCCACTTCGGTTTCGCGCACGGTCTTGATCTTTTCTTCGGCCTGCGCAGCAAGCGCACGGGCCACATCGGCATCGGCTCGCGCAGCCGATTCCTCCAGCGACTTCTGCGACATTGCGATGGCCTTTTCCATCTGCACGGTTTCGACCAGGCGTTCGCCTTCCACTTCCAGCCGGCGGCGTTCGGTATGATGGGCGATGCGGATCTCGTCGAGCCCGCGTTCGGAAGCGATGCGGGTGCGCTCCACGTCCTCCTGGCTTTCGATCTCGGCCTCGCGCAGGGCCTGCACGCGGGCAATCTCGAGCTGCTCCAGCGACTGGCGGCGTTCAACCTTGGCAACCTCGACGGCACGAGAACGCTCCACTTCGGCCGTTTCCACCGTGGCTTCGGCTGCAACCTGTGCACGGCGCACTTCTGCTTCGGCGACAGCGCGTGCGGTCCGCGCGCCGGCCAGTTCGACCACGCGCGCCTCCTCGGCGGCCTCGACCTCGCGCTTGCGGTCGATGTCG
>JBGSQC010000261.1:0-5730 GCA_041738295.1 Zhengella sp.
CATGCCGCCGATGATCCAAGGTGTGCGCTTGCCGCCGCTGTCGGATCCGTGGCCCCAGCGCGGCCGCAGGACCTGAAGCGCATAATGCCATGCGACCAGAAGTCCGGGAATGACGGCCAGGAACGACAATTCCACGATCATCACCCGGTTGATGGTGGAAGTCGTCAGCACGACGATGGCGCCGAGCGAGGTCTGCACCAGTCCGAGTCGTGCAATGCCGAGCCAGCCAAGGCCTTTTGCACTCATGCGACACCTCCCCGGATGGCGATGGCAGCAGCCAGCATTCCGAGCACATAAAGCGTAACCCCGGTGCCATTGTACCAAGGCGCATATTTCTCCGGGTCCTTCAGCAGCCGCTGCATTGCGGCGACCTGCAGCACGAGCGAAACGCCGATGACGGCGGCATAGACCGGCAGGTGCCACTTTACGAGAAGCGCCATGACCACGACCTGCGGAATGGCCATCACATAGCACGCGAGAATTGCCGCGCGGCGCTCACCGAGGCGCACCGGCAGGGAACCGATGCCCATCTTTCGATCGCCTTCCACGGCCTTGAAATCATTGAGCGTCATGATGCCATGGGCACCGATGCTGTAGAGCGCGGCGAGGATGATGACTTCCGTTGCAGGCATGCCGCCAGTCATTGCGGCTGCTGCGGTGAACCACGGCAGGCCCTCGTAACAAAGCCCGACAATGCTGTTGCCCCACCAGCCGTTCATCTTCAGGCGCAGCGGCGGCGCACTGTAGATCCAGGCCGCGATGAGGCCGAAGGCGGTTGCGGCGAGAACGATGGTTCCAAGCGTTGCTGCGACCAGAAGCGACAGGCCGGTCCATAGGATGGCGATCCACAAGCCCCAGCGACCGGGAATGCGCCCCGAGGGGATGGGGCGCCCAGGCTCGTTGATGGCATCGACATGGCGGTCAAACCAGTCATTGGCCGCCTGCGACGTGCCGCAAACCATCGGCCCGCACAGCAGCACGCCGGCGCTCACCGTCCAGAACTTGCCGTCGAAGGCGACGCCGGAAGACACCAGCCCGCATCCGAAAGCCCACATGGGGGCAAACCAGGTGACAGGTTTCAAAAGCTCAAGCACCGCCCGCCATTGTGGCACGGAGACTGTCACATCTGCAGGGGTTGAATGGTTCATGGGGAGAGGATGGACCCTCTCCCGGAGGCTGTCAATTAAGATTTACAGCTGAAATGTAAAAGCTAATTGTCATTCACTTCGGAACCGTCGATTCCGTAGCGATGCAGCTTCATGTAAAGGCCCTGGCGGGAAAGACCGAGCATTTCGGCCGCATTGGCACGGTTGTCGCCGTTCATCTGAAGCGCCGCCTCGATGCAAAGCCGCTCGATGATATCGGTGGATTCGCGCACCAGATCCTTCAGCGGAACCTTGCCGACCAGACGGGTGAATTCGTCCATAGACCGCAGCAGACCGGTCTCGGCCTTCTTGCCGGCAAAGCGGTGGCGGCTCACATGATGCAGCGAGAAACCGAAGCACGGCGTGTCGCCATCGGTAACTGACACGCCGGAGATTTCCACATCATCAAGCGCGCCAAACTGGCCGCGCACGATCGTGTGGAAATTGCGGATCTCGCCGCGCTCCTGCAACTGGCTGACGACGATGCCGATATCGACGCCCTGCCGGCCGACCCAGCGCTCCAGCGAGACGCCGCGAACCTGCTCCTCGGAAGCCAGTTGGACCAGTTCGAGGAAGGCGGCATTGGCCGTCAGGATGTTGAGGTTGGTGTCGGTGACAACGAAGCCATCCGGCATCTCGCTGATGATCTTGACGACCTTGGACTGCGCCCGCGGAATAACCACGCCCGAATTGCCGACCATATGCGGCACCATCCGGATCAGGAAATACTGGGTGTTCTCCTGACGGAACAGGCCGAAAGTGACATGGGACTGCTGCTGGACTTCCGCCATGTCGACGACGATGTCGTCGGCCTTTCCCGAATTGCGCAGTGTCTCGAGCGCCGAGCGAACGGCGTCACGGTTTTCTGTAGGGAAGACATCAATAACATCAACGCCTTGAAGCTTCTTGCCAGTCTTTTCCAGCAGGGAAGCTGCCTTGTTGTTGAATTCAGCGATCTTTCCTGTCCGGGCATCGGCAATCAGAATGCCGTCATGGGCCGACTGGAGCAGGACACGGAACCGTGTCTCGGAATTGCGCAGCCGCTGGTATTCCGCCTCGACCGACTGTTCGGCCGTCATCAGGCGTTCCTGAAGCTCGGCAATGGTGCTCATGTCGCGACCGATGGCGATGATATGACCCCTCGGTCCGGCCCGAACAGCATTGTAGCTGATGGGAAGATCCCTGCCGTCGCGCATGGGGTGATTGACCTGCCGCCACCGCGAGGTCTGGCCCTTGGCCGCGCTCTCAAGCAGTTGCTTTATCTTCGACCGGCTCTCAATCGACACCGTTTCGGTCATCGATTTCCCTGGCCAGCCTGTGAAAAGGTTTTCCGGCATGTCGGAACTGGCATGGACATGATCGCAGATCACGCCGTCAGCTGTCATCAGGACCGTGATGTCAACCGCAGCAGACAGGATCGAAGCCACCGCAGCGGGATCCTGCATGGCAAGGGCATCCCGATTGAGGGTCAGGCCATTCAAGTCAGAAGCCATGGCCAAGTAACGTTCCCTTCATGTCAGGGGTGGGCTTTTCGAACCCAGCCATTGACGAGTTTGACAGTCGACGGAGCATCAGGCGCATAGGCATCTGCCTTGATGACCTTTAGTAACTCCGGACGTTCGACAAAGATGTGACCGCCAACAACGATTTTCAAGTCGCGACGCTTTGATTTTGCACGGATGATCCTGATAGCTGAGCGAAGATTATCAATCAAGGCCTCGCCACTAAGGGATAAGCCCACGACATCAAAGTCTTCTGACTGCACCAACGGTCCGATTTCGGCAGGCTTGCGAAGAGAAACATTGGTGATCGACCAGCTTTCGCGCAGCAGGAATTCTTCAACCAGCCGAAGGCCGAACGTGTGGTGTTCACCGGGTGTTGCCAGCAGGAGAGCACGGCTGCCAAGAGCTGCCTGACCCCACATATTCTTGGGTATTCCGTCGAATTCGCGCAGGATGCGGTGCATGCGCGCGACACCGAGACTGACCTCGACGAAGTTGGCCGTATCAAGATCCCAACGCTCGCCAAGGGCACGCGCTGCCGGGGCCAGCAGGTTGAGGAGGATATCCTGGAACGGGACACCCTGATCCAAAAGGTTTTGCACGTAACCGATGGATGCCTGCGGCGATTCGTCCATCGTCAATTCTATGAATTCGTTGAACTCTTCCGGGTCAAGCCGTTCAAGTTCAATCGGCGCCATCTTTGTTGTGTGAACATGGCTCATCAGCAGGCGCGGCACGATCACATTCTCGATGACCGAAGCAAACTCGTGCAAATGACTTTCTGTCGGGGAGGCTACCACCGGCGACAAAGGATCGGTGAACGACCTCAATCGTTCAAAATCCTGGTCACGGAACTGCTGAGGTGCCCATTGCAGGTCGTTGGACATTGGTTAGTCCTCCCCGAATGCTGGCCCCAATAGACCGCGCATCCTCCGAAAATATGTTCTCACCTCGATTAGACCGGCGTCAAGTTGTTTTTACACTCGTCCCACGACCAACCATGATGCAGGGTACTGTCAACAAAAATAGACGTCAAGAGAAGTTGACACTTTGCCGATTGCAGGTCTACCTTGGTCCTGAAGCCCCGCCCTGGATGCGACAAATGCAAGGAGGCGGGCTCGGAGTGACACAATGGGCTTGCCGACACCTACCACCAGGCGGAAGGCGCTTTACACAGCGGAAGAGCGGCGCCGTCGTGATTCTTCCAAGTGGACCATGGTGCAGGGTGTCCTCGCTGCCTTCCAGTTCATCGTCTTTCTGGTGAGCCTGGCCCTTGTCCTGCGGACCTTGGCAACGGGCGAGGGTGCCTGGCTGGCCAACGCCTCGGTGGTCTTCAAGACCTTGGTTCTCTTTACCATCATGATCACCGGCTCCCTGTGGGAGAAGGACGTGTTCGGGCAGTATGTCTTTGCTCCGGCCTTCTTCTGGGAAGATGTCGTCAGCTTCGTCGTCATTGCCCTGCATACCGCCTATGTCTTTGCGCTGGTGACCGGTGCCCTGCCGCAGAATGATCTTCTGCTCCTCGCACTGGCTGCCTATGCGGTCTACGCGATCAATGCCGGACAGTTCCTTTGGAAGTTCCGCCTGGCACGCACCAGCAGCCCCTCTGTTTCGCAAGCGGGGGCACGCGCATGAACATTCCTGTCGCGCCCCTCCGTTCCGATTGCCAGCAGACGACGGTCCAGCCGCCGGTGCTGCGCGAGCGCGGCCAGCGCGAGGTCTTCTGCGGTCTGACGAGCATCGTCTGGCTGCACCGCAAGATCCAGGATGCGTTCTTCCTCGTGGTGGGATCGCGCACCTGCGCCCATCTCATCCAGTCGGCTGCCGGCGTGATGATCTTCGCCGAGCCGCGCTTTGCCACGGCGATCATCGAGGAAAAGGATCTGGCCGGCCTAGCCGACATGGATGTCGAGCTGGACAAGATCGTCGGACGCCTTCTTTCGCGCCGCCCCGATATCAAGATGCTGTTTCTCGTTGGCTCCTGCCCGTCAGAAGTGATCAAGCTGGACCTGAAGCGCGCCGCCGCACGGCTCAACCGCGAGCACATGCCCAATGTGCGTGTTCTCAACTATTCGGGCAGCGGCATCGAGACAACCTTCACTCAGGGCGAGGATGCCTGCCTGGCGAGCCTCGCCGCTGAACTTCCCGAAGCCGGCAACGAAAACACACTATTGATCGCGGGCAGCCTGCCGGATGCGGTGGAAGACCAGTTTGCCCGCATCTTCGCCGAGCTCGGCATCACATGCTCTTTCCTTCCGGGCCGCCGTGCCGGTGCCATGCCCAAGGTCGGCAAGGGCACGCGCTTCCTCATGGCGCAGCCCTTCCTTGGCGATACGGCGCGCGTGCTGATTTCGCGCGGCGCCACCCCCTTGCTGGCGCCGTTCCCGATTGGTGCCGAGGGCACCATGCTCTGGCTGCAGGCTGCCTGCGATGCCTTTGGCATTTCACGCGACAGGCTGGATGCCGTGACAGCGCCCGCCCGCAAGCGCGCTGAGGCAGCGCTCGCCGTGCAGCGCGAAAAGCTGACCGGCAAGCGCATCTTCTTCTTCCCTGATTCCCAGCTTGAACTCCCGCTTGCCCGCTTTGCCGCCCGCGAGCTCGGCATGCATCTGGTGGAGGTGGGCACGCCCTATCTGCACGCCCGCCACATGGCGCAAGAAATCGCCCTGCTGCCCGCCGGCACTGCGCTCAGCGAAGGCCAGGATGTGGACTCGCAGCTGGATCGCTGCCGGGCCGAGCGCCCCGACATCACGGTCTGCGGGCTTGGCCTGGCCAATCCGCTGGAAGCCGAAGGCCTCACCACCAAGTGGTCGATCGAACTCGTCTTCTCCCCCATCCACGGCTTTGAGCAGGCTGCCGATCTGGCTGGCCTGTTTGCCCGTCCGATGAACAGGCGCGAAAGGCTGATGGTGTAATCATGCAGCTGACGCTCTGGACCTACGAGGGACCCCCGCATATCGGCGCCATGCGCGTCGCCACCGGCATGAAGGGCTTGCACTACGTGCTGCATGCCCCGCAGGGCGACACCTATGCCGACCTTTTGTTCACGATGATCGAGCGGCGCTCCAAGCGCCCGCCCGTCA
>JBGSQC010000284.1:0-2441 GCA_041738295.1 Zhengella sp.
CTTCGGGTCGGCCACGCGGTAATGGCAGCCCAGCGACAGTTCCAGCCCGCCGCCAAGCGCCGTTCCATGCAGGGCGGCAACGGTCGGCTTGGAGATGCTTTCCAGCGTCGCAATCAAATCGAGCAGGTTCGGGCTTTTCGACGGCCCGCCGAATTCGGTGATGTCGGCACCGGCGACAAAGGTGCGCCCGGCGCAGGCGAGCACGATGCCGTCGATCGCTGCGTCATCGCGAAGCTCTTGCAGGGCAGCATCCAGTGGCGCGCGCATGGCATAGCTCAGCGCATTCACCGGCGGATTGTCGATGGTGACAATGCCGATGCCCTTGTCGCGCGTGACGGTGACGATATCTGCCATGGTGTCTTTCCTTGTTGGTGTCGCGTCTGTCGAAGGAGATTGGCCCGTGTGTCAGTGCGGATTGGCCGCGCCGCCTGGAAGCAGGCTCTGGCGCGGTCGCAGCTCAAGCAATGCGCGCGCGTCCTTGCCGGGAAAAGCCGGGAAGGCAGGCGCACGACAGCGCAAATGGCCAGAATTCATGCCCGGCGCTCCTCCTCTTGCCAAACATACTACTGAGTATGTTGGACTTCAAAACCTGTGTCAATCCGCCGCTGCCGGATTCTCCGGAGAGACCGGACGACAATTTCTCTTGGACTTTGGCCCGATATCAAATGCAAAAGATTGAATGTTTAGGCCGTCCATGATTATCTGGGAAAAACAAACCGGGAGGATCTCATGAAATTGCGCGACCGGGCCATTGCCGAGGAACTGAAACTGTCCCGCCGCCAGATGCTGGCGCTGGGTGCCGGCGGCATGGCAGCCTTGGCCATGATCATGCGTCCGAGCAAGGCTGGCGCGCTCGGCAATGCCACGTTGGGCGCAGGAGAAGTCACCATCGTCTCGGACGGCACTCTGATGCTGCCGCTGTCCTTCATCGCGCCCGAAGTGCCGCAGGATGAAATGAAGGCGCTGCTGACGGCGAACGGCTTGGGCACCGATGCGATCACGCCTGATTGCAACGTCACCTTCTACAAGTCAGGCGACCGGTTCATCGTGTTTGATGCCGGCTCGGGCAGCAATTTCATGCCCTCGGCGGGCAAGCTCGCCGCCAATATGGAAGAGGCTGGCATTGATCCGGCTGCCGTTACCGATGTCATCTTCACCCACGCACACCCGGATCATCTCTGGGGGATTGTTGATGATCTCGACGAGATCGTGTTCCCGGAGGCGAAAATCCATATCGGCCAGGCAGAGTGGGACTTCTGGCGCGCCGACGAGACGCTGGCTGCCATGGACGAGGAGCGCAAGACCTTCGTCGTTGGCGCACAAAGCCGGTTGGCCATGCTGGAAGACCGGATCAACCTTGTGAAGCCGGGTCAGGAAGTGGTCACGGGCATTGAGGCCGTGGACACCGCCGGCCACACACCCGGCCACCTGTCCTTCATGATCCATGACGGATCGGAATCACTGATGGTGATCGGCGACGCGATTTCCAACGTCGTTCTCTCGTTCATGAAGCCCGAATGGCCGTCTGGTTCGGACCATGACCCCGCCAAGGGTTCAGAAACACGGAAAGTCCTGCTGGATCGGCTGGCGAGCGACAAGGCACGCATCGCCTCCTACCATCTGCCGCATCCGGGCATGGGTCGGGTGGAGCGCGATGGCACGGCCTATCGCTTCGTCGCGGGATAATGTGATTTGCTACTCGGCGGGATCGTGAAGGTCCCGCCGGAAGGCTCCCCAGGCCGAGCCTTCCAGCAGATAGGACAGGCCCATGCGGGCACCCAGCACGATGGAGCCCATGACGAACGGGGCCGAGATCGCCAGCGTCGAGACGGCCGTGACACCCTGTCCGATGGTGCAGCCCATGGCGAAGACGCCGCCGACGCCCATCAGGAAACCGCCGGCCATGTGGCGGGACAATTCGCGCGCATCGTCGCAGGCTTCCCATCGCATGTCGTCGCGCCACCACGCGCAGGCAATGGCACCGAGCAGCACACCAAACACCAAGCCTACGCCATAATCCGGGATCACGCCGGTGAAGGTGGAAAAGTGCATGATCGTGTCGCCGACCGGTACAACGAAGGAGCCTGCCTCCAGTTGCACCTGATCAAAGGAATGACGGGACGCCATGGCGGTTGCCCACCAGCCGAACCCGATGGCAAGGCCGATGACCGTTCCGGCCATGATTTTTCCTTTGTCACGCCGGAACCCGGCATCCCGGAAGGCCCAGAAAAGAAGTCCTGCGAAGGCCAGCACTGCCGCCGGGATGGTAAGCTCCGCCCCGGTCCACAGCGAAAGCAATTCGCCGATCGACTGGGTTTGCGACGGGGCAAGGTCGATGGCCATGTTGTCAACCAGATGCACCCGGAGCTGCGCGATCAGGCCGCGCTGGGCGGCAAGCGCTGACAGGCCCAGCACCATCAGCACGACGATGGAGCGCAGGC
>JBGSQC010000336.1:0-4108 GCA_041738295.1 Zhengella sp.
CGCCGGTGACGACGGCCACCTTGCCCTCCAGTCCGAGCCAGCTTGTATCGGTCATTTTCGTTTCCTCACGCTGCCGTGGACTGGTGGGCGAGATGCCGCCCGGTGATGTAGCCGAAGGTCATGGCCGGCCCGAGCGTGATGCCGGCACCCGGATAGTTGCCGCCCATGATCGAGGCGCGGTCATTGCCCACTGCATAAAGGCCGGGAATCGGCAGGCCGGCCTCATTGACCACCTGTCCCTCGACTGTGGTCGTCAATCCGTCAAACGTGCCGAGATCACCCATGATGATCTTGCAGGCGTAGAACGGACCTTTCAGGATCGGCCCGACGCAAGGGTTGGGCTTCACGTCAGGATCAGCCAGATAGCGGTTGAAGCTGGTCGCGCCGCGATGGAATTCGGGGTCTTCGCCCTTGACCGCATGACGGTTGTATTCGGCGACGGTTGCTTCCAGCGCTGCCGGGTCGATGCCTGCAGCCAACGCCAGTTCGCGAAGCGTCTTGCCGGTCTGCAGATAGCCATTGCGTGTAAACAGGCTCACCGGCACGGGGGCGGGCTTGGCATAACCCAGGCCATATTTGCGGATGGTCGGATGATCACAGATCAGCCAGGCAGCAGTCTCGCTCTCGCCATCGCAGGCCTCGATCATGCCCGCGCCCACATCATGATAGCTCTCGCTTTCATTGGTGAAGCGCTTGCCTGCCCGCGTCACCGCGATGACGCCGGGCTTGTAGCGGTCAAGCAGATGCGGGAACGCCACCTGCCGACCGCCGGAGTAAGTGACCTTCGACACCGGCATCCAGGCGGAAGGGGAGGAAAAAGCGATCTCGAACTTGCCGCCCGCCTGTTCCGCCAGCCTGATGCCATCGCCGGTGTTGCTTTCCGGCACGGGGGTGAAGTGTTCGCCGCCGCGCTTCAGATGCGGATAAGCCTGCTTCAAGCGCTCCCAGTCGCGCGCAAAGCCACCCGTAGCGATCACCACGCCCTTGGTGGCGGTCACCGTGAACGTGCCCGCCGGTGAGGTGATCCGCGCGCCCGTGACCTTGCCATCCTCGCTCAGCAATTCGCTGGCCGGGCTTTGCGTGTGGATCGGAATGGCGAGATCGAAGGCGGATTTCGCCAGCCGCGCCGCCAGCGCATTGCCCGATGTCACCTGCACGCCGCGCCCATGGCGCACCACTTCCAGCATGTGGTTGGTGAGCCGCCCTGCCACATAGGCGAAGGATTTGACCGACTTGGTGGCATTGAAGAAATGCTTGATGTCGGCATTTGACGAATTGAACATCATGCCCATGAAGGTGATGGTTTCGAGAGGCGGGCGCAGGCGCTTCAGGTTTGCGCCCAAGCCCGTCGTCTCATAGGGCTTGGCCAGCACCGATCGGCCCACATCCACCCCGCCCGGCCTGTCCGGGTGATAATCCGGGTAGAGCGTCGTCACGAAGTGCACCTCGGTTTCGCGCTCGAAAAAATCCAGCATCGCCGGCCCGGCTTCCAGAAAGGCGTCCACCGCATCATCCTGGAAATGATTGCCGGTCTCGGCCTTCAGATAGGTGCGCGCCGCCTCGCGGCTGTCATTTTCCGCTGCCGGGCAGTGCCGGTTGCCGGGGATCCAAAGCACCCCGCCGGAAAAGGCCGTGGTGCCGCCGAAAACCTCGGCCTTTTCCACCACGATCACCTTCAGGCCGCCCTTGGCAGCGGTGATCGCTGTCGACAATCCGCCCGCGCCCGATCCGATGACCAGCACGTCGCATTCGGCATCCGCCGTCAGGAAATCACTCATGCAGTCCTCCCGTAGGTCCCTTGCTTGGCTGGAACCTTGTCATTTCAGGCTTTCACACTGGCGTGGACGGGCACCATCGCCAATGGACGCAGGGCAAATTCTGTTGCACTCTTCGATGCAGTGGAACACGAAGAGTGCAGGGGAGGGCAAGGCGAATGAAACAACCGGCAGCAAGCGCCAAACCCGCGATCCAGCGCTATTATCTCTATGGAGATGCGCACAGCGACGTGGAACTGAACTTCCTCCATGTTGAGCCGATCCGCGATCGTTCCGGCATGCATGATTGGACAATTCGTCCCCATGCCCATCCGGACCATGTGCAAATCCTGCTGATCCTCGATGGCGGCGGCTGGTTCCAGGTGGAGGACGAGGAGTTCACCATCGTCCCCAATTCCCTCATGGTCATCCCGGCGGCCATGGTGCACGAAATCCGCTTCGAGCCCGGCACCGACGGATCGGTCATCACGGCAGCGGTTGCCTATGTGAAGCACGTTGCGCAAGGCGACAGCCGCCTCATCGACGCGCTGATGCATCCGGGCCTTTACCTGCTGTCCAACACCGATGTGCGCGCCGAGGGCGTGAAGGATGCCTTCGGCTGGCTGATGCGCGAATTCGTCTGGTCGGCACCCGGCCGCCGCCCGGCCATCATGGCGCAGTTCCTGCGGATTCTCGTTGCCCTGCTCAGGCTGCGCAGCGAGGTCGAAACGCGCCGCCAGCAGGTGGCCGCCGACCGCGACTATGATCTCTTCACCCGCTACCGCGAACTGCTGGAGCAGAATTACCGGGGCCAGAAGGCGATGGATTTCTATGCCCGCAATCTCGGCGTCAGTCCGCCACGCCTCAATGCCGCCTGCAAGGCGAAATCCGGCAAGACTTCGTCCGACATGCTGCATGAGCGCCTCGTCATCGAGGCCAAGCGCTATCTGCTCTACACCGAAATGACGGTGGCCGAGATCGGCCATGACATCGGCTTTGACGATCCGGCCTATTTCTCGCGCTTCTTCTCCAAGCGCACCGGTCAGGCGCCCGGCGCCTACCGAGCTGCGGCGCGTGCCGGGCGCAAGCCGGGCGAGGCCGGATGAGCTTATTGTCCAGTGATCCCGCCGCACCGTCCATTCCGCTTCTTCGCTCGGACGGCCATTGTTGTCGGAACGGGAGGATGCCATGATCCATGAACTCAGAAGCTATGCGCTACAGCCGGGCAAGGCGATGGCCTATCTGGAGCTGTTCCGCACGCTGGGCGTGGCCCGCGTCTCGCGCTTTCTGCCGATGGGCGGCTACTGGCTGACCGACAGCGGCAGGCTCAATGTCATCCATCATTTGTGGATCTACGAGAGCCTCGAGGAACGCGCCGCCGCGCGGGCCGCCTTTGCCGGTGATGCGGTCTGGAACCAGGACTTCGTGCCTGCGGCCTTTCCGCTGATCCTGTCGCAGGCCAATGCCATGATGACAGTCGAGCGGTCTTCGCCTGCGCTGGACGCTGCCATCAAGACACGCAAGACAATCTGCGAGGCCCGCCCGGCAGAAGAGCCGGTCTTCGCGCCGGGCTTCATGACCCTCGCTTCGGGGCAGGGCGCCGCGCCATCGGAACCAGAAGGCGAGGTCGCGCTCTGGCGCGTCATCTCCGGCGATCAGCCCGGCCGCTGGGTGCAATTGTCGGCCCTCGGCGCGATCAACCAGCCACCGCAAGCCCCTCATGGATCGGACTGGAGCGAGCTTGTCCGCCCGCTGGCGCTGTCACCCTTGCGGTGAGGCTTTGACCCTTCGGAAGACTAGCTCGCCACCTTGTAATAATATTACATTATGAGCGGGCGCCTTTAGCGGATAGTCAGGCAGACTTCCACGGCTCCGTTGCCAGCCATTTCAGCCCTTGCGCAACGGCGTCGGTTTCGTCGGCTGCCGCGCCGGGTTTCAGATAGTCGATCTCCAGCGCCAGCAGGCCGGAATAGCCCTGCGCCTCCAACAAAGCGAGAATGTCGGCCAGCGGAACAAGTCCGGTGCCGGCCGGAACCGAGGGCCAGAAGGCGAAGGTCTTGGGATCGCCCTTCCACGCCACGATATCCTTCACATGGGTGGTGCGCACCCAGGGTGCCATGGCGCGCGCGGCTTCCAGTGGATCCTCGAACAGGCGCAACTGGTTGGCGGTGTCGAGGCAGATGCCAAGCGCCGGCGAGCCGACCTCTTCCATCAGCTCGATGATCTCGGGTGTCAGCAAGTCGATGTGGTTTTCAAGCGCGAGCGTAACACCATAACCTTCGGCTGCCTTGGCGGCTTCCTGCAGCATCGGAAGCAGCATGGCCCGGTGCTCCGCCCAGGAGGCCGGGCGCGTC
>JBGSQC010000351.1:0-3799 GCA_041738295.1 Zhengella sp.
GACGCCGCCCGCCCCGCCGACGCCGCCTGCCCAGACCGCCAAGGCGCCGGAGCGCAAGGATTCCGACAAGCCCTCGCCGGATGCCAAGCCTTCCAAGGACGCCAAGCCGGCGACCGATTCCAAGCCCTCAAAGGCCGAGAAATCCGACACCGCATCGCTCAACGATGACATCAAGGCGCTGATCAACAAGGAAAAGGCAGCAGGCACCGGTGCCAAGCGCCAGACCAAGGAAGCAGCTGCCGGCAATTCGCGCACCAATTCCGAGAAGCTGACGCGCGCCGAAATGGATGTGCTGCGCGAGCAGATCGGCGGCTGCTGGTCGATTGATGCGGGCATTTCCGATCCCGACAAGCTGAAAGTGTCGGTGAAGTTCAATGTGGATGCTTCCGGCAAGCTCGACGGCACGCCGGTCGTCACGAAATCATCAGGCAATGCAAGCTTTGACCGGTCCGCCATTCGCGCCATCCAGAAGTGCGACATGCGCGGGCTTGCCCTGCCTGAAGGCAAACAAGAGACCTGGAGCGAAGTGATCGTCAACTTCGATCCGACAGACATGTTCTTCTGACCGCGGCATGGCCGGACGGGTTCAGGAAAAGGATAAGAGAAGCACCATGAAGACATTCCTCAAGGCAGCCTGCATCGCCATCGCCAGTGTTGCGGCCATGCTCGCGGCACCGGTCGGTCCGGCGCGCGCGCTGGTGGAGATCGACGTCAATCGCGGCGTGGTCGAGCCCTTGCCGGTGGCCATCACCGATTTCCTGTCGGGAACCGGCATTGGTGCGCAGATTTCCGAAGTGGTGGCTGCCGACTTGAAGCGTTCCGGCTTGTTTGCACCGGTCGACAAGGGAGCCTTTATCGAGAAGATTTCCAATCCGGACGTCGCCCCGCGCTTTGAAGACTGGAAGGTCATCAATGCGCAGGCGCTGGTGACGGGCCGGGTGACCAAGGAGGCCGATGGCCGCCTGAAGGCGGAGTTCCGCCTGTGGGACACGTTCGGCGGCCAGCAGCTGCTGGGCGAACAGTTCTTCACCACCGAGGCCAACTGGCGGCGCGTCGCCCATATCATCGCCGATGCAATCTATGAAAAGCTGACCGGCGAGAAGGGCTATTTCGACACGCGCGTGGTGTTCGTGGACGAATCGGGCGCCAAGAACAAGCGGGTCAAGCGCCTTGCCATCATGGACCAGGACGGCGCGAACCTGCGCTACCTGACCAAGGGCGGCGATCTGGTGCTGACGCCGCGCTTCTCGCCCAACCGGCAGGAAGTGACCTACATGTCCTATGCCGGTGGCCAGCCGCGCGTCTACCTGCTGCAGATCGAGACCGGCCAGCGCGAAATCGTTGGCGACATGCCGGGCATGACCTTTGCGCCGCGCTTCTCGCCGGACGGCCAGAAGGTGATCATGTCGCTCGGCCGCGATGACGGAAATTCCAACATTTTCACCATGGACCTGCGCTCGCGCTCGACCCAGCGGCTGACCGATACCAATGCCATCGATACTTCGCCCTCCTATTCGCCGGATGGCAGCAGGGTTGTCTTCACATCCGACCGGGCAGGCCGCACGCAGATCTATTCGATGGGAGCCGACGGCTCCAACCCGCAGCGTATCTCCTTTGGTGACGGCACCTATTCGACGCCGGTGTGGTCGCCGCGCGGTGATCTCATTGCCTTCACCAAGCAATCGGGCGGGCAGTTCTCCATCGGCGTGATGAAGACCGATGGCTCGGGCGAGCGCATCCTGACATCCGGCTTTTTGGCGGAAGGCCCGACCTGGGCGCCCAATGGCCGCTACCTGATGTACTTCAAGGAACAGGCGGGATCGGGCGGAGCCAAGCTCTTTTCCATCGACCTGACCGGGCGCAACGAGCAGGCCATCCCGACGCCGAATTACGCGTCCGATCCGGCATGGTCGCCGCTGCTCGACTGACACACACCCTTGGCAAAAGTGCCCGAACGCGGCGTTTCCTCAGGCAAACGCCGCGTTTTGGCCTCATTCAAGACTAGTGATGCGCCCCATCACCGGACCATGAAAGGGCTCAGGACCGGATGAGCAAACGAATTGTTAACCCTGTTTGTTGATCCGGGCTTAACCCAGACGTGGTTATTGAAACGTCAAACCATTCCCCTGCTTTTTAAAGGAAGCGCCATCATGCGCACATTCGTCACCCTCGCCCGCAACCCCGCCATGATCGCGCTGGTATCGGCTCTCGCCCTCGCCGGTTGCGCCTCCAAGAAGGCCGTGCCGAACACGGCTGCCGACCTTGGCCTCAATGCCAACAACGCGGCTCCGGGTTCCACCCAGGACTTCACGGTCAATGTCGGCGACCGCATCTTCTTCGACACCGACTCCTCTGCCGTGCGCGCCGATGCACAGGCGACATTGCAGCGCCAGGCCCAGTGGCTTTCGCGTTATGGCAACTACTCGATCACCATCGAGGGCCATGCCGACGAACGCGGCACGCGTGAATACAACATTGCGCTCGGAGCGCGCCGCGCTGCCGCCACCCGCGACTACCTGATCGCCCAGGGTGTGGCCGGCAACCGCCTGAAGACCATCTCCTACGGCAAGGAACGTCCGGTCGCGGTTTGCGACGACATTTCCTGCTGGTCGCAGAACCGCCGCGCCGTCACGGTGCTCGGCGGGGCCGGCAGCTGAGGCGGGACCTTTCCGGCACTTCGTTCCTGAAGGAAGGCGGCCCGCACGGACCGCCTTTTTTCTTGGGGCCAAGCGCGATGCAGCGGTTTCAAACAAAATTTGGCCGAAGTCTCGCTGCCTGCTAAGACTGACTGCCGCGCTGCGGCAAACAAGACACTTGATCAATGCGAGAGGACGCTGATGCGACTGCGACCTGCCCTCCTTCTTCTGACTGCGCTGCCATTTCTTGTGCTGCAGCCTGCCCGCGCGCTTGATGCCACTGCCATGGAACCCGTGCCGCTGCCGCGCGCAGAGGTAAGGGCCGACCGGCCAGTGCTGCTGGCGCAAGCCTTCGATCCGCGCATCACCCAGCTTGAGGAAGAAATCCGCAAGCTGAACGGGCGCATCGAGGAAATGAACTTCCAGATCCTGCAAATGCAGGAATCCCTGCGCAAGGCGCAGGAAGACAGCGAATTCCGCATCCAGCAGCTGGAAGAAAAGAAATCGGACGCCGGGGACATCGTTCCCGGCACTCCGGCCGACAAGGACCAGGCCTCGGCGAGCGACACCGGCACGCCGGGCGCTGCGCCTGCGGAAAGTCCAACCACCGTGACTGCCGGGCAGGAACCGGCCGTGCCGGAGGTGGACTGGTCGAAAGCGACCGATACCGCAAAGCTCGGCAAGCCTGCCGCTGATCTCGGAGCGCTCAAGGTCGACAAGGACGGCAATGTGATCGGTTCCGAGGCTGCTGCTCCGGAAGCCGAGACCGAAGCGGCCCAGCCGGACGGCACGACGGTGGCAGCCCTGCCTGCCGATGATGCGGACGGGCTTTACGCCAATTCCTACCAGTTCGTGCTGTCGGGCGACTACACCACGGCGGAAACGGGCTTCCGCGACTATGTCGAGAAGTATCCCGAGGGCGAGAAGGTCTCGGATGCAAAATTCTGGCTGGGCGAATCGCTGCTCGGCCAGGAACGCTTTGCTGACGCGGCAGAGGTGTTCCTCGAAGCCGGCAAGGCGCATCCCAAGGCTGCCAAAGCCCCCGACATGATGCTGAAGCTCGGCATTTCGCTGACCGCCATGAAGCAGGGCGACATGGCGTGTGCCACCTATGGCGCCATCGAGAAGAAATATCCCTCCGTCAGCGAGGCGATGCGCGAGCG
>JBGSQC010000074.1:0-5103 GCA_041738295.1 Zhengella sp.
GCCGTCTTCATCCCGGCTTCCTGCTCACGCAGAATCCCGATGATCTGTTCCTCAGTGAACCGTGATCGCTTCATGTTGTCCGTCTCCTGGTTGGGACGGACTCTACACAAATCTGGAGGAGCTTCAGGGTCTCAGGTCAGCACCGTTGAATACAGCATTACACTGGAGGCTTGATGATGGCAGAAGATATCTTCGGCATCTCTGATACCGTTCGCTCTTCCGAACCGCCCGCCGAGTTCGCCGCTGTTCATCAGTCTGGATACACGTGGCCTATGGAAGGTGGAACCTATCAGACCACCACTCGAATTGGCGCTCCGGATTGGTCCTATCTCCAGGCCCAGTTTCGCGGGCTTTTGACGGCTGGCGCAATCGATCTCTCGGATATCACAGCCCGGTCGCCTTTTCTGCTTCGAGAGTTCATTCTGCGGTTCATTGCCGCCTCACTTCCAGCTGTTGTCGCCGATCAGTTGCCGGACCTGGCCGAATTGCTGGATGAGGACCCGCAGTTGCTCGCGCTGCTGACAGCAGCGATCCCACTCGCGCTCAATGCCAACAATCTGACCGCCGGAACCGTTCCGGCAGCGCGACTGGCCGGTGTCCAGCCAGCCTTTGGCAACCTGGTCTCCGCCTATGGCGCTGCGCCCGCCCTCGACTTGCGGCAGACCGATGGCGGAAACGACTTCCGCATGCAGGTCAACGGAAATTCCATGGTGATCCAGTGGTCTCCAGCGGGGGCAAATACATGGACAACCATCTTCCGCATCGACCCTTTGACTGGAAAGGTTGATCACTTCGGTACGGCGCTCGGCAACACCTACGCGGCCATTTCCGGGCAGACAACTCAGTCCTTCTCTACGCTCAATCTGAATGCGCACGGAACCGTCTTTGCCCGTGGCGGTTCCATTTACATGGATGCTGCCGTTGCGGGTGCCAACACGTTGTTCTCATGGCGTGATGTCGATCTGACCGCCAAGGTCAACTTCCTTTATTCTGGGTCGGCTGGATCATTCTCGATTACCCATTTAGCCGCAGGCAAGGCGCTCAATATGTCTGCCGCTGGCGTGCTCAATTGGGGATCGTTCATTGTTCGAGACAAGGGCAACACACCTGACGGAACAACGGTACTCGCACAGGCAGGCAGCGACACCGAACAGCGGGCTTGGCCCGCAACCGCGCTTAAGGCTGCGGCTCAAGCATGGGGCGGTGGCATTGGCTCCGGGCAGACGCGGCAGGTGCCGACCTTTACTGCCATGACCAGCTATCAAAACCTGACCGGAAAGACGATTGCGCTGACCGCTCGCAACAGTGGTGGGAACATGGGGGTTGACGTGTCCCCGGACAATTCGACTTGGCCACGCGCGGCATGGCAGCCGAACGGCGGTTCGGCCGTCACGGTCCATATCTTGCCGGGCGAGTACTACCGATTCACAACAGCGCCGAACGAAGTGTCGGTCATTCAGTAATCGAGGACACCATGAACAGCATTGGCATTCTGGGGGCAGAGGGCTCCTATCGGGAAATTATCGTTGGTGGGGATGAAACCATCATCCCGCTCAAGCCTGTTTTTCGATTCGATGGATCTGCCGGGAAGTGGGTGGCCGAGATCGATGATCCGGCACGCATCGGCCTAATGAACGAAGCGGGCGAATACCGCGAAATCGACTATGGCGAAGACGAGCAGATCGTGCCTGTCCGGCCCGGTCCCTGGCACATATGGGAGGGCGGTAAATGGGTCGAGTATCCCGCACCGCGTGACTTGGCTGCCGAGGTTTCTGCCCATGCGCTGGCGCTCAAAATTGGCGTCGTCAACGCGACCAGGACGGACGGTGGGCCTGCCTATCCGGTGGCTGCCGAGGCGCTGGCGGCAATCCGTGACCGCTACACCGAGATCGTCAACGAGGTTTCCGCCAAGTCCGTTGTCGGCGAGGAAGTGATCGCCGAGGAAAAGCAGACCGTCGCATTGATCCGTGCCGGCTTTGCATTTTTCAAGGCGGTTGACGCGGCAGCCGAGGCGATCCTTGCGGATGATCCGGCAGACGTTGCCGATCCGATTGCAGCCGACAAGCGGTGGCCGCCGCTGCCGGGCGCATGAGCAAGGCAACGACCTACGACGATTGGGAGCGCGATGGCGACTGCTATCGGCTGCGCTCGCCACTGGCCTGGGAGATCGGGAACAAGGGGTCTGGATGGCTCCTTGTCATTCCGGCAGGGTTCGTTTTTGAGAGTTCCGTCCCGCGCATTGCGTCTTGGATCGTTTCACCACACTACCGGCCTTGGCTTCTCGCTGCAGCTGTTCACGACCGCCTCCTGGAAGAGGGGTTCGACAAAGCGTTTGCAGCTGGAGAATGGCTGCGAGCGGTTCGCGCCATGGCAGCGAAAGATCGCAAAGCCTGGCTCGCATTGCCGGCCTACTACGGCGTCGTTCTCTGGACTGTTCGATAAGCCGCTTCACCTTCAATGCGATGAACCTGAAGCACCGGCAATCTCTGATGCTCAACCATGACATCGATGCCGAACGATGGCGTTCGGCAATAACGCCGCTCGCTTCATCGGCGGATTTGTCCAGTCGATAAAACAGAAAGGGTTGCAAATGAAAACGACGCTGGAACTCCAGCGCCGACTGATCGCGCTCGGCTACAATCCGGGTCCGGCAGACGGCGCAATGGGACCGCTCACCGCCAAGGCGGTTCGCGAATTTCAGGCAGACCACGGCCTTGTGATCGATGGTGTTGCAGGTCCCCGGTCCTGGGCTTCGCTCGACCGCGCAAGCGCGAAAGCCGGACATGGCCCCGTGACGCCCGGGCCGATCTTGCCGCCTTGGGCAGAAGAACTTGCATGCCGCAAGGGCCTTCACGAGGAGCGCCACTTCTCGGAAGTTCAGGCATGGCTGAAATCTGCCGGAGCTGCGGTCAACCCCAAGACGACGCCCTGGTGTGGTGATGCCGTCGAAACGGCAATCCTCCGCACCCTGCCTGGCGAAGCGATGCCGACGAACCCGATGGTATCGATCAACTGGCTCAAGTTTGGCCGCGGATTGGCCACGCCTGCGCTCGGTGCGATCCTTGTGTTCTGGCGCGGGAAAAAGTCCGGATGGCAGGGGCATGTCGGCTTCTATGTCGGCGAGGACGCTACGCACTTTCATGTGCTGGGCGGCAACCAGTCGGATTCCATCTCGATCACACGCATTGCCAAGAACCGTCTGCGTGAGGGCGGAATTCGCTGGCCGAATGGCTTCCCGCTCCCGACTGGCGGACGCCTTGTGGCCGATTCCAATGGCCTGATGGTCACTGAGAACGAGGTCTGAAGATGAACCGCCCGCCGTGGAAAGTGCGCCGTCGCATCATTATCGCCACGCTGCTCTTCTGCGGCGGGTGTGTCATCTACCTGATGGGTTTCGGTGCAGACAACGAACTCAACCGCTTGATTGTGCAGTCGTGCTTTTTCCTGTCCGGCACAATCATCGCAACATACGTCTTGGGGGCATCATGGGATGATCTCAACGTCATGTCGAAGATGGGGCCGAAGGCCTACCAGGAAGCTCCGGCAATTGTCCCCGAAGGCTGGCCATCCGATATCGCGCTTCCGGAACCACCGAAGGGGGCCGCAGGATGAACCCCGCCATCATCGCTTTCCTCAAGCCGGTTTGGGCGTTCCTGAAGGTGGGCATCACGATTCCGATCTGGATCATCATCGCAGCCGGGATCTGGTGGCAGGTCGACAAGGGCAGCGCCATCAAGGAAGCCGTGAAGCGGGCGACAACGCAACTGGTTGCCGGTGCCGAACTCGAAGCTCTGAGGGCCCAGAGGGCAGCCGCTGAAGCCATTGCAGACCATGAGAAGCGAAAGGCGGACGATCTTGCCGCTGCCAATGCACAATTCGCCGCGGATCTGTCCAAGGCAAACCAGGATTACGCCAATGCGATCGAAGACCTCGAAGAACTGGCGGCCCAGCCTGCCCCTGCTGACTGCGCTGTTGATCCCGGTCTTCTTGGCCGGCTGCCAAACCGCTGAAGACAGGATGCGAGATGCAGCCCGCCGGAAGGTCGAAGCCGATCAGGTCAAGGCTGCGCTTGATGCTGCTGCCGTCCGCGCGGCGTTGCCCACGGATTGCCGTGTCGCCGAGCGGTCTGGCGTCAAGGCTGGTGACCGGCTCGATATCGCTCTGGTGAAGACTGACAAGGCCCTCGGCAGAGCGAACGCAAGGGTCGGGCGCTGCGCCGCCTGGTACGACACACAGGCCGCACAAAGTCAGCGTGTGATATCGGGAGCTGGTGAATGATGTTCGGCCATGATCTCCAGTTTTGGGTGACAGTTTCTATCGCTGCCCTGATCAAGTGGCTGTTCTCAACTTACGACAGATGGCGTATCGGGTTGGCAAGCCTTGCCGCCGCAATCTTCATTCCATGGCTGTTCACCCGACCTGTGCTCGATTGGATGGCGCTCAATCCCGACATCTACACCTTGCCTACGGCAGGCCTGCTGGCCTGGGGAGGGGAGCAGCTGATCAAGGCGATCATATCGCTCGACCTCAAGGGGGCGATTGCCCTCTGGCGCGGTAGCGGCAAATGAAGACTCACCTTCCTCAATTCAAGGAGACTTCTTGGCTCGTGGCAAGCGGGCTCCTTTGGCTTCTACTCGTTGGTCCGGGAACGATTGAAGGCAGATTGTTCCCGGCCTCGGCGCCAATGAAGCTTGATCAGCTTGTCCAAACGGAACAGGGCACCGCCATTTGGGGGAGATCAGCTCGGCTCCGGTCATTTTGCAGCTTCAGGGAAATCAAGTGGTATCTGGGTGAGCGAGGCGCGAAGAACGTGCCGGCCAAGGTGCAAATCGGACCTCTCGTGGTCCGAGCTGACGGTCCATTTTCCTTCGGGCCCTGGGTTGTGGATATCTCTCCGGCTGAACGCGTTCGAGACTTCTCGTTTGCAGATGTCTACCACCATTGCAGGGTAGGGCCGGTCTGGATGCCCTGGCTGACAAAAACCCGCTTTTGGAATTGATATGCAAACTCACAGGAATTGATTGACTGGCGAATTTTCTGGAACATACTCTTCCTGATCCAAGGCACACGATAGAAAAATCATAGAAAAGCCATTGGAGGAGA
>JBGSQC010000117.1:0-2946 GCA_041738295.1 Zhengella sp.
TTCGGCGAGATCGAGGCCGACCGCGCGGCTACCCAGGCTTTCCGCAGTTCAAAGCGCATCGGCTGAAAACTCGCCGGGACGGGCTGCAAATGGCATTTTTCTGCGCTCCGATGCTCACGTACCAGAAGTACGCTGCGCATCGGTGCTCGAAAAATACCATTTTCGCCACGCCCCACCAAGTTTTCAATCGAGCTTGGAGAGGTTGCTCAGATACCGCGTGCGCCAGCCTTGCCGGTGCTTTCGGCGGCAACAGGAGCGGCACCCTTGCGCTGGCGCTCCCGGTAGATTGTGAAGACGCCCGATGCGATGACGATTGCCGCGCCCACAAGCGTCCAGAAGTCCGGAACCTCGCCGAACACAACGAAGCCCAGACCGGCGGCCCAAAGCAGCGCCGTGTAGCGGAAGGGGGCCGAAAACGAGATGTCGCCAGTGCGCATGGCCTGGATCAGTGTCTGGTAGCCGATCAGAACCAGCACTGCGGCAGCCAGAAGCGGCCAGGTGGATTGCACCGTCAGTGGCGTCCAACCGCCCATGAGCGGGATCAGCGCAAAGCCTGTCACCATGACGGCGATTGATGTGACAACCGAGACCTGGATCACCTGAACGCCGGGCGGTATGGCGCGGGTGGCAAGGTCACGCACGGCGCAAAAGAAGACGCAGGCAATCACCAGTACCGAATAAACGGAGAATGTGTCTCCACCGGGCCGTATGATCACCAGCACGCCGACGAAACCAAGCGCGATGGCGCTCCAGCGCCGCCAGCCGACAGGCTCCTTGAAGACGAGTGCCGCGCCCATGGTGACCGCAAGCGGAAGGGCTTGCAGGATGGCTGACACGGAAACGAGGGGCGTGTTTGCCAGGGCAATCAGGAAGACCACGGTGGCGGCAACATCGGACAAGGTGCGCAGAGCCACCATCGGATGGGTCATGGCCTGCATGTTGGCGAGCACACCCTGCTTCCATGCCAGGGCGATGATCAGGACCGTCGCAAACATGCCGCGCACGGCCATCACCTGTCCCATGTTCATCGATTGGCCGGCAAGCTTGGTCAGCATGTCGTTGATCAGGAACACTGCCATCGACATGGACATCAGGAGTGCGGCGCGCGCATTGGGCGACAGGGTCAATTGAAAGGAATCCAGTCAGGGACGGCGATGCTGAAGGATCGACCGTGCTCAGTTTCATACCTTGGATTAAAGCGATTTGGACACCGGGAAAAGCAAATTCCATCGCTTCCGGCGTTGGAATCCCCGTGTTTCAGGTGAAATTTCCTGCGTTCAGCCGCCGGTCACGCTCATGTGGCGGGAAACAGCGGGCTTGCGGGTCGTGCGGTCGATCACGAAATCATGGCCCTTGGGCTTGCGGGTGATCGCCTCGTCAATGGCGGCGGATACCAGCTCATTGCCCTCGGACGCACGCAGCGCAGAGCGCAGGTCAGCGGCGTCGTCCTGGCCCAGGCACATGTAGAGCGTGCCAGTGCAGGTGAGGCGCACGCGGTTGCAGCTTTCGCAGAAATTATGCGTCATCGGCGTGATGAAGCCGAGGCGACCGCCGGTTTCCTTCACCTCCACATAGCGGGCAGGGCCGCCGGTCTTGAAGGGGATGTCGGCCAGTGTGAAGCGGGTTTCGAGATCGCGGCGCAGCTGGGAAAGCGGCAAATACTGGTCGGTGCGGTCGCCATCAATGTCGCCCATCGGCATGGTCTCGATGATGGTCAAGTCCATGCCGCGGCCATGGGCCCATTCCAGCATGGTGGGGATTTCGCGGTCGTTGAAATCCTTCAGTGCAACTGCATTGATCTTGATCTTGAGGCCAGCCTTTTCGGCCGCCTCGATGCCTTCCATGACACGGGCGAGATCGCCCCAGCGGGTCACTTCGCGGAATTTTGCCGCGTCCAGCGTATCAAGCGAGACGTTGATGCGCTTGACGCCGCAATCGGCAAGCTCAGCGGCAAAGCGGGAAAGCTGCGAGCCGTTGGTGGTCAGCGTCAGCTCTTCGAGCGCACCGGATTCCAGATGTCGCGAGAGCTGGCGGATGAGATGCATGATGTTCTTGCGCACCAGCGGCTCGCCGCCGGTAAGCCGCAGCTTGCGGACACCCTTGGCGATGAAGACGGAGCACAGGCGATCCAGCTCTTCCAGCGTCAGCAGGTCGCGCTTGGGCAGGAAGGTCATGTCCTCGGACATGCAATAGGTGCAGCGGAAATCGCAGCGGTCGGTCACCGAAACGCGCAGATAGGAGACCATGCGCCCGAACGGGTCCAGCATCGCCGGTGCTCCGGTCCCTGTGCTTTCCATGCCCAATGTCATGCGCGTTTCTCCATTCCGTGGCCGTTCTGAAGCAGCCTGAGCAGCCATGTTGGCCATTTGGCCCGGTCTTTCAAGGGTCCGTTTGCGCCGCTCCCTTGTCCTTTCCGGCAATATGCCCCAAATCGGGCGGCAGCAAGGAGAGTTGACCATGGAAGCCCCAAGCGAAATCAGGGTGGCAAAGGACCGGAAAGCCATCACGGTGCGGTTCGAGGATGGCGAGCATGTGTTTCCCGCTGAAATGCTGCGCGTCATGTCACCCAGCGCCGAAGTGCAGGGCCATGCGCCCGACCAGCGCAAGACGGTGCCGGGCAAGATCGGCGTGATGATCCTGACCGTCGAACCGGTCGGCAATTACGCGATCCGCATCGGCTTTGACGACATGCACTCGACCGGCATTTTCACCTGGGCCTATTTCCGGGAACTGGCCGATGAGAAGGACCAGCGCTGGCAGGCCTATCTGGATGAACTGGAAGCCAAGGGTCTCACGCGCGAGCCACGCCGGCGCTGAGGCCCGCGTCAGCTGGCGTTGGCAGGGCAGGGTGCCTTGGCCACGAAGTGCCGCTTGACCCAGCCGATGCGGATGCGCCCGCCTTCCATGTGCGAGACGCGGCACCACTGGCGCGAGGCGCGTTCGGCT
>JBGSQC010000128.1:0-1733 GCA_041738295.1 Zhengella sp.
CTTCGGCCTCGACGGCGGCGTCTCCATCGTCCAGGTCGCCACCGGTGAAGCGCGGCAGGATGGGCGCGCGCGTCTGCGTGTAGTGATGGCAGCGCCGGGCGATCTCCACCGTGTTGGCGATGGCTTCCGGCAGGTCGACAAAGAGGGCCGCCATGTCCTTCTGGCTGCGCAGATAGTTGTCGGGTGTCAGCTTTCGCCGCTCATCGACCGCGATCACCGTGCCCTCGGCAATGGCGATCAGCGCATCATGGGCATCATAATCATCGCGCGCCGGGAAAAAGGCCTCGTTGGTGGCGACCAGCGGCAATTCATGGGCATAGGCAAGATCCAGCGTGGCGGCTTCCAGCGCGCGGTCATAGCCCTGGCAGCGCTGCAGCTCCACATAGAGCCTGTCGCCATAGATCGCCTTGAGGCGCAGCAGACGGGCTTCGGCATTGGCGCCGTGCCCGGCCTTCAACTCGCGGCCAACCGGGCCCTCCGGCCCGCCGGTGAGGCAGATGATGCCATCGGCAAGCTCTTCCAGCCAGTCGGGCCGCACATGCACCGGCTCGCCCTCGCCGGTGCCGAGATAGGCGCGGCTGACAAGACGGACCAGATTGTCATGGCCTTGGCTGCTGGCTGCGATCAGGACAAGCGACGGCAAGGTTTCAGCCCTGCGGTGCTGGCCCCTGCCCGGTTCCTCCGCCCGGTCGGCGAAATCGACCGAAAGCTGGCAGCCGATGATCGGCTGCACGCCTTCCTTGGAAGCCTTCTGCGCGAATTCCAGCGCGCCGAAGAGATTGTTGGTGTCGGTCACGGCAATGGCCGGAGCTTCATCCTTCACCGCATGGGCAATGATCTTGCCCAGCGGCAAAGCCCCTTCCAGCAGCGAATACTGCGAATGGACCCGCAGGTGAATGAAGATTTGCCGTCCTGCCGCCTGTTCCGCCATGGACCGGGTTCCCTTTGTCCGAATCTCGCCATCAAGGGGCAGAGTTTCGGACGGGCGGAGACCCAAGTCCAGCGGCTTGACCTGTCTTGACCGCAGACAGGACCCTTGGTCCCCGATATCCCCTATGACCTGCCGGAAAACGGGGCCGGCGGGTCATGGGCGGGGTGATACGAAACTCAGATCGCGCCGATCCACATGGCGGAGGCGACGATGAACATGGAAACGGAAACCAGCGAAAAGACGTCCTGAACGATCTCGGTCATGTGGATAACTCCCCTGTGTTCGTTGTATGTTCTTTTTGTAGTTCCGTTTTTGTTCCATGGCAAGAGAGAAAACAGAACGAGAACATTTTTCCCCGCAATCCCCGCATGCGTGGTTAAGGAAGAGTGAAGGGAGTTGGTGAGTGCAGGCGACAGGCCCGGTGTGAGGCTCGGCGCTCCGCCGTCACCCTTGCCGAACCGGCAAAGAACCGGATCTGGAAAAACAGTGGAAAACAGGACACTCCGGAGAAGCCCAAGTTCACAAGTTGGTTGTGGATAACTTGAGCGGGAGCGGTCCTCTAAAACTCGACGACCTTGCCGGCCTTCAGGGTCACGCGGCGATCCATGCGCGACGCCAGTTCATGATTGTTGGTAGCAATCAGCGCCGACAGGCCGGATTGGCGCACCAGCGCCTCCAGCGCCTCGAAGACATAAGAGGCCGTCACCGGGTCAAGGTTTCCGGTCGGCTCGTCGGCCAGCAGCACCAGCGGCGCATTGGCGACCGCACGTGCGATGGCGACGCGCTGCTGCTCGCCGCCTGA
>JBGSQC010000141.1:0-14632 GCA_041738295.1 Zhengella sp.
CGCCGGGTCCGTCAAGGCGCCGGCGAAAGCGTCACGCGGCCAGCCCTGCTCAGCCGGCAAGCGCATGGCGCGATCCCATCATGAAGTCGAGCGCTGCGGCATCGAGGATTTCGCCGGCGGCGCGGGCCTCGGCCTTCAGCACCGGCCAGTCTGGAACATCGGCATCCCACTCGACCAGCGTCGGCAGCGGTCCACACTGGCGGATGACAATCCGGTAGAGGTCCCAGACAGGGTCGGAGACGGGGCGGTCATGGCTGTCGATGAGCAGCGGCTGGCCTTCATCATCGATCTGGCGATCATGGCCGGCCAGATGGATTTCGCCGACATGCTCCAGCGGGAAGCGACCGAGATACTGGATCGGCGAGAAACCGTGATTGGTGGCGGATACAAAGACATTGTTGATGTCGAGAAGCAGGCCGCAGCCGGTGCGGCGCACGATCTCGGCCATGAAATCGGTCTCGCTCAACTCGGATTGATCAAAGAGGATGTAGGTCGACGGGTTCTCCAGCAGGATTGTCTGCCCGATGGCATCCTGCATCTGGCTGACATGGGCGCTGACGCGCTCGAGCGTGGCCTTGGTGTAGGGCAGCGGCAGCAGGTCGTTGTAGAAAATATCGTCATGGGTTGACCATGCCAGATGCTCGGAGACGATCGCCGGCTTGTAGCGGTCAACGAGCGCGCGGAAGCGGGCAAGATGGGTCTTGTCGAGGGGTTTTTCGCCGCCGATCGACATGCAGACGCCATGCATCGACAGCGGGAACCGCTGACGGATTTCGGCCAAGGCGGCATGAGGCATTCCGCCGGCACCCATGTAGTTTTCCGCGTGGACCTCAAAGAAGACTCCGGGGTCGGGATCGGCGAGGATGGCGGGCAGGTGTTGCGGCTTGAAGGAAGCCCCCGGCATGGCTGCCGGGGACAGGTCGGGAAACAGGCGGCTGGCGCTTGCGGTCGTTTGGGGGTGATGCACGGCGGCCTCCTCCTGTTTCCGTGGTTCCAGGATCGTCAGATCACATCTTGGGCATGTCGCGGTCGAGCGCGGCGAGCGAACCCATCTTGCCATCGGGAAGCATTGCTTCCTTGCCGGACTTGGCGAGTACCGGCTTGGCGGACTCGCAGGTGCCTTCCTTGACGAGCGTCCAGGCATTGCCCTGATAGTCAACCTTCGAAGTGCCGGCGCAGGTGGTGCCGGGGCCGGCAGCGCAATCGTTCTGGCCAGCCAGCGAAACGCCGAAGCACTTCTGGTCAGCGGCATAGGCAGCATTGGTGGAGGCAAGCATGGATGCGCCGGAGATGGCGGTGGCAATGGCGCCAGCCAGGAAGGCGGTGTTCAGGTTGGATTTCGACATGGGGGTAGCTCCTCTCGGGTGATTGCTGTCCGGCTGTCCTTGCCGGTGAGACCAACTTCGCCAAAAGCACCGTCACTTGGAAATAAAGGCCGCGTGACGAAAACTCACATGGCGATGACGGCTCCGTGAGAATCCGTTGACGGAGCGTTCACCGCATCAAAGCTGTTTCGAATGAAGCGATGTGATCCGGCGTCGTCGCAAAGGAGGTGACGAAGCGGGCGAGTACTTCGCTTTCCCCGATTTCCTGCTCGAA
Source organism: Zhengella sp. (assembly GCA_041738295.1). Taxonomy (GTDB): domain Bacteria; phylum Pseudomonadota; class Alphaproteobacteria; order Rhizobiales; family Rhizobiaceae; genus Zhengella. The sequence continues at coordinate 1,600 of JBGSQC010000141.1, forward strand.
ACCGTGCGGCGGATTCCACGGGTAGAAGACCGCGCCCTTCGCCTTCAGGGCCTCCATGCGGGATTGTTCCATGATGACAAAGACTTCGTTGGCCTCCGGCTGCCAGGCCAGCCGCACGCTGTTGGCAGCATTGATGACAGCGGCAAGCCGGGTCGCCATCGCATTGGCATGGGCAGCAAGTTCCAGCCACAGGCCGTCTGTCAGATAGGCATCGAACTGGGCGGCGATGAAACGGCTCTTGGAAAAGAGTTGCGCGGCGCGCTTGCGGATGAAGGGCAGGTCGCGCGCCTTTTGGGGATCGAAGAACACCAGCGCCTCGGCGCACCAGCAGCCGTTCTTGGTGGCCCCAAAGGAAAGCGCATCAACGCCCGCCTTCCAAGTCATTTCCGCCGGGGTAACGTTCAAGGCGGCCAGCGCATTGGCAAAGCGCGCGCCATCCATGTGGAGCGACAGGCCATGGGCGCGCGTGACGTCCGCGATGGCGGAAACCTGGGCCGGTGTGTAGAGCGTGCCGATCTCAGTTGCCTGCGTCACTGAGACTGCCATGGGCTGGCCAGCATGGACGAAGCCGGGGGGGAAGCGCTTCAACTCACGGGCCAGCAAAGCCGGGTCCATGCGCCCCAGCGGGCCATCAACCGGATGCAGGCGTGCGCCACCAGTGAAATATTCCGGCGCGCCGCATTCATCCTCGATCATGTGGGCTTCGCGGTGGCAAAAGGCGACGCCGCCCGGACGGTTGAGTGCGGCAAGCGCCAGCGAATTGGCCGCCGTGCCGGTTCCGACGAAATAGACCGCAACTTCGCGTTCGAACAATTCGTTGAAGCGGCTCTCGATCGCCTTGTCGAGATCGCTGGTGCCATAGGCGCTCGCGAAGCCTTCAGCCGAGCGTGCCAACGCGGCATTGACGGAAGGATGGGCGCCGGCCCAATTGTCGGATGCGAAAAACATGGCTGAAAATTTCCCTTTGGAGCCTGCGGACAATGGCTGACGCGCGGACCGAAGGGAAGAGGGAGAGAGGCTTGCGCAAGTCCGGATTGATTTGCCGCGTTTCCCGGTAATATTCGTTCGCACACCCATGATTTCCGGACCGATTGATGCGCGGCGACCCGCCGCAGCCGCTTTTTGTCCCTTGAATGGGCGCGTGCTTTGTGCAATAGGTAATAGGACAGCAATGCTGTCATATTCCTGAAAGTGCAAGACCGGATCGGGCGACGCTTCCCGAACCGGATTTCTGCGCGATGGACGAAGGCCATATACCCGGCCATAAGAAAAAACTGGTGCTGCCCAAGGGCAGGCACCACTGGTGAGTGACGAACCCTTCGGGGCGCTTTGGAGGACATGGTGATGACGGACAAGACGCCATCTGCAACGACCGGGATTGACGCGGCCGCCCAGACAGAAGTGCGCAGCCTCAAAACCCATGCCGTGTCCCATGCCGGCCTGCCGGTGGCGCAGGGCCTTTATGATCCGCGCAACGAGCATGACGCCTGCGGCGTCGGCTTCATTGCGCACATGAAAGGTGTCAAGACCCACCAGACGGTGGCCGACGGCTTGCAGATGCTGGAAAACCTGACGCATCGCGGTGCAGTTGGTGCCGATCCGCTGATGGGTGACGGCGCTGGCATGCTGGTGCAAATTCCCGACCGCTTCTTCCGCGAGGAAATGGCGGCACTGGGCATCACCCTGCCGGAAGCCGGGCAATATGGTGTTGCCCATGTCTTCATGCCGATGGACGCGACGCTGCGCGCCCATTGCGAGACCATCATCCTTGATGCCGCAAAGGCCGAGGGCGTGCCCTTTATCGGCTTCCGTGACGTGCCGGTCGACAATTCGCGCCTGTCGCGCCAGCCCAATGTCGTGGCCTCCGAGCCGTTCCACCGCCAGGCCTTTTTCGGCCGCCCGGCGCACATCACCGATGACGAGGATTACGAGCGCAAGCTCTACATCGTGCGCAAGGTCATTTCCGGCCGAATCCATCACGAGACGGAAGGCCGCGACAACGGCTTCTACATCGTCTCCATGTCCGCGCGCACCCTTGTCTACAAGGGCATGTTCGAAGCTTGGCAGGTGGCGTCCTATTACAAGGACCTGACCGATCCGCGCTTCGAGAGCGCGATTGCGCTTGTTCACCAGCGCTTCTCCACCAACACTTTCCCGTCTTGGAAGCTGTCGCACCCCTATCGCATGGTCGCGCACAATGGCGAGATCAACACGGTGCGCGGCAACGTCAACTGGATGGCCGCGCGCCAGGAGTCCGTTGATTCCGAGCTGTTCGGAAACGACATCGAGAAGCTGTGGCCGATTTCCTATGAGGGGCAGTCGGACACCGCCTGCTTCGACAATGCGCTCGAGTTCCTCTATCAGGGCGGATACTCGCTGCCGCATGCCATGATGCTGCTGATCCCGGAAGCCTGGGCCGGCAACAAGACAATGGATGCCAAGCGCAAGGCCTTCTACGAATATCACGCTGCGCTGATGGAGCCGTGGGACGGCCCGGCTGCCGTGGCCTTCACCGATGGCAAGCAGATCGGCGCGACGCTGGACCGCAATGGCCTGCGCCCGGCCCGCTACATCGTCACTGATGACGACCGCGTCATCATGGCGTCGGAAGCCGGCGTGCTGCCGGTGCCGGAAGAAAAGATCATCAAGAAGTGGCGCCTTCAGCCCGGCCGCATGCTGCTGATCGACATGGAGAAGGGCCGCATCGTCTCCGACGAGGAGATCAAGGCCGAGATCGCCGGGATGAACCCCTATCGCGACTGGCTGAAGAACACGCAGCTGATCCTTGAAGACCTGAAGCCGGTGGAGCCGCGAGCGCTACGCAAGGACGTCTCCTTGCTCGACCGCCAGCAGGCCTTCGGCTATACGCAGGAAGACACCAAGATCCTGATGGCGCCGATGGCGACGACCGGCCAGGAAGCCATCGGCTCGATGGGCACCGACACGCCGATCTCGGCCATGTCGGACAAGTCAAAGCTGCTCTACACCTATTTCAAGCAGAACTTCGCGCAGGTCACCAATCCGCCGATCGACCCGATCCGCGAAGAGCTGGTGATGAGCCTGGTGTCCTTCATCGGCCCTCGCCCGAACCTGCTTGACCATGAGGGGGCCTCGCGCCGCAAGCGGCTGGAAGTGCGCCAGCCGATCCTGACCAATGGTGACCTCGAAAAGATCCGCTCCATCGGCCACACCGAGGACCGCTTCGACACCAAGACGCTCGACATGACCTATGCTGTGGGCGAGGGTGCTGCAGGCATGCCGGCGGCTGTCCAGCGGCTGTGCGAACGCGCCGAAGCAGCCGTCCATGGCGGCTACAACATCATCATCCTGTCGGATCGCCAGATCGGCCCGGACCGCATTGCCATTCCGGCGCTGCTGGCCACGGCTGCTGTCCATCATCACCTGATCCGCCAGGGCCTTCGCACCTCGGTCGGCCTCGTCATTGAAACCGGCGAGCCGCGCGAAGTGCATCATTTCTGCTGCTTGGCGGGCTACGGCGCCGAGGCGATCAACCCGTATCTTGCCTTCGACACGCTGACCGACATGAATGCCCGCGGCGAGTTCCCGCCGGAAGTGGACTCCCATGAGGTGGTTTCCCGCTTCATCAAGTCCATCGGCAAGGGCATCCTCAAGGTCATGTCCAAGATGGGCATTTCCACCTACCAGTCCTATTGCGGTGCGCAGATCTTTGACGCGGTCGGCTTGAAGTCGTCCTTCGTGAAGAAGTATTTCACCGGCACGGCGACGACCATCGAGGGCGTCGGCATCGAGGAAGTGGCAGCCGAAACGGTGATGCGCCATGGCGATGCCTTCTCGGAGGACCCGGTGCTGCGCAGCTCGCTGGATGTCGGCGGCGAGTACATGTACCGCATGCGCGGCGAAGCCCACATGTGGACGCCCGACAACATTGCCACGCTGCAGCATGCAGTGCGCAAGGGGTCTTACGACACCTACAAGGAGTTCGCCGCGCAGGTGAATTCCGCAACCGCCAGTGCCAAGGCCATCCGCGGCTTGTTCCGCATTGCCATGGCCGAGGACACAGGGCGCGAGCCGGTTTCCATTGATGAGGTCGAATCAGCTGCCGACATCGTCAAGCGCTTCTCGACCGGCGCGATGTCCTTCGGCTCGATCTCTCGCGAAGCCCACTCGACGCTGGCCGTTGCCATGAACCGCATCGGCGGCAAGTCCAACACCGGCGAGGGCGGCGAAGAACCTGACCGCTATCATCCGATGCCGGACGGATCGCAAAATCCGGAACGCTCCGCCATCAAGCAGGTGGCATCAGGCCGCTTTGGCGTGACGACGGAGTATCTGGTCAATTCGGATGTCATCCAGATCAAGGTGGCGCAGGGGGCCAAGCCCGGCGAGGGCGGACAGCTGCCCGGCCACAAGGTGGATGCGACAATTGCCAAGACGCGCCATTCCACGCCGGGCGTCGGCCTCATTTCGCCGCCGCCACACCACGACATCTATTCGATCGAGGATCTGGCGCAGCTCATCTATGACCTGAAAAACGTCAACCCGGCATCCGACATTTCGGTCAAGCTGGTGTCGGAAGTGGGAGTGGGCACGGTGGCGGCCGGTGTTGCCAAGGCACGCGCTGACCATATCACCATTTCCGGCTATGACGGCGGAACGGGCGCTTCGCCGCTCACCTCGCTCAAGCATGCCGGAAGCCCGTGGGAAATGGGCCTGGCCGAAACGCACCAGACGCTGGTGCTGAACGGCCTGCGCTCGCGCATTGCGCTGCAGGTCGATGGCGGGTTGAAGACCGGCCGCGACGTCATCATCGGCGCTCTGCTGGGCGCCGACGAGTTCGGCTTTTCGACGGCTCCGCTGATTGCCGCTGGCTGCATCATGATGCGCAAGTGCCATCTCAACACCTGCCCGGTTGGCGTTGCCACCCAGGACCCGGTGCTGCGCAAGCGCTTCAAGGGTGCGCCGGAGCATGTGATCAACTACTTCTTCTACCTTGCCGAAGAAGTGCGAACGCTGCTGGCCGCCATGGGCTACACGAAGCTTGATGACATCATCGGCCAGTCGCAGCTGCTCACCAAGGACGATGTGATCGCCCATTGGAAGGCGCAGGGGCTGGATTTCTCCAAAGTGTTCTTCAAGCCGGAAGCCCCGGCGCAAGCCATCCGCTGGACCGAGCGGCAGAACCATCCGATCCAGGATGTGCTCGACCGCAAGCTGATTGCCGAGGCCATGCCTGCGCTGGAGCGCAAGGAGCCGGTGGTGATCGAGGCGGCTATCCGGAACGTCGACCGGTCTGCCGGTGCCATGCTGTCGGGCGAAGTGGCGCGCCGCTTCGGTCAGAAGGGCCTGAAGGACGGCACGATCACGGTAAAGCTCAAGGGTACGGCCGGGCAATCCTTTGCGGCCTTCCTGTCGCGCGGCATCACCTTCGATCTGGTGGGTGACGGCAATGACTATGTCGGCAAGGGCCTCTCGGGCGGCCGCATCATCATCCGTCCGCCGGCCAATTCGAAGATCGTTGCGGCGGATTCCATCATTGCCGGCAACACCGTGCTTTATGGCGCGACCGAGGGCGAATGCTTCCTCTCGGGCGTGGCGGGCGAACGCTTTGCCGTGCGCAACTCCGGCGCGGTGACCGTTGTCGAAGGCGTGGGGGACCATGGCTGCGAGTACATGACCGGCGGCGTCGTGGTCGTGCTCGGCCAGACGGGCCGCAACTTTGCCGCCGGCATGTCGGGCGGTGTTGCCTATGTGCTGGACGAGGCGGGTGACTTTGCCGAACGCTGCAACATGGCGATGGTCGAGCTGGAGCCGGTTCCGGAAGAAGACGACCTGCTGGAGAAGCTGCATCACCATGGCGGCGATCTCGCCCACAAGGGCCGTGTCGACGTGATGGAGAACATGACCAGCCATGACGAGGAACGCCTCTACGGTCTGATCGCGGCGCATCATCACCACACCGGCTCGCAGCGCGCAGCCGAGATCCTCAATAACTGGGCCATCTTCCGTCCAAAATTCCGCAAGGTGATGCCGGTGGAATATCGCCGCGCCCTGCAGGACATGGAGCGCATGAAGCTGGGCGTTGCGGCGGAGTGAACGGCATGCTGATGTCCACCACCAACACGCTGGAAGGCCACGAGATCGCAGATTATCGCGGCATCGTAACAGGCGAGGCCATTCTGGGCGCCAATATTTTCCGGGACCTGTTTGCCGGGATCCGCGACATTGTCGGCGGCCGGGCAGGGTCCTACGAGAAGGTGCTGCGCGGAGCCCGCGAACAGGCCTTCGAGGAGATGGCCGAGAAGGCGCGTGAACTGGGTGCCAATGCCGTGATCGGCATCGACATCGACTATGAAACTGTGGGCGGCCAGGGTTCGATGCTGATGGTATCGATCACCGGAACTGCTGTCGTGGTGCGGTAAGGGAAAGACCAATGGGCAAGGTTACAGGCTTCATGGAGATCGACCGGCAGGTCAACAAGTACCAGCCGGCATCGGATCGCATCCGCCACTTCCGGGAGTTCACGCTGCCGATGAAGGATGAGGCTGTGCGTGACCAGGCGGCGCGCTGCATGGATTGCGGCATTCCCTATTGCCATGGTCCAACGGGCTGCCCGATCCACAACCAGATCCCCGACTGGAACGATCTGGTCTACAATGGCAATTGGGAAGAGGCGATCCGCAACCTCCATTCCACCAACAATTTCCCTGAGTTCACCGGCCGTGTCTGCCCTGCGCCTTGCGAGGAAGCCTGCACGCTGAACCTCGAGGATGCTCCGGTCGCCATCAAGACGGTGGAACAGGCGCTGGCCGACAAGGCCTATGAGATGGGCTTCGTGCGGCCGCAGCCGGCTTCGATTGTCACCGGCAAGACCATTGCCATCATCGGCTCCGGCCCCGCAGGCATGGCAGCTGCCCAGCAGCTTGGCCGCGCTGGTCATGTGGTTCATGTCTATGAGCGCGAGAGCAAGCCCGGCGGCCTGCTGCGCTTCGGCATTCCCGATTTCAAGATGGAAAAGGGCTTCATCGACCGCCGCGTGGCACAGATGGAAGGCGAAGGCGTCACCTTCTTCTGCAATGTCAACATTGGTGCTGACAAGGCGGTCGACGAGTTGCTCGCCGCCTATGATGCCGTGCTCTATTGCGGCGGATCTGAAACCCCGCGCCCGGCCGGCATTCCCGGTGCCGATCTCGAGGGCGTGCTGGATGCCATGCCGTTCCTCGTGCAGGCCAACAAGCGCATGGGCGGGGAGGCCATCACGTCGTCTGCCTGGCCGTCAGAGCCCGTGCTGGCAGGTGGCAAGCATGTGGTGGTCGTCGGTGGTGGTGACACGGCCTCGGACTGCGTTGGCACCTCGTTCCGCCAGGGTGCGGTTCGCGTGACCCAGCTCGACATCCGCCCGCAGCCGCCTGAAAAGGAAGACAAGCTGGCAGTCTGGCCCTATTGGGCGACCAAGATGCGCACCTCGTCCAGCCAGGCTGAAGGCGCCGAGCGCGAATTCCAGGTGGCAACGCTGGAGTTCATCGGCGAGGATGGCGTGCTGACCGGCGTCAAGTGCTGCAAGGTGGATGACCGCCGCAAGCCGATTGCCGGGACCGAGTTCATCATCAAGGCTGACCTTGCCTTCATCGCCATCGGCTTTGCAGGTCCCATCGCAGGCGGCGTGACCGCCGAGCTTGATGGGAAGCTTGCGCTCAACAAGGACCAGCGAGGCTCGGTCAATGTTGTCGCCGACGATCTCACCTACAAGACGTCAATCGACAAGCTCTACTCGGCAGGAGATGTGCGCCGTGGCCAGTCGCTGGTGGTCTGGGCCATCCGTGAAGGACGCCAGGCGGCGCGTGCCATCGACCTTGACCTGATGGGCGAGACACTGCTGCCGCGCTGACATAGTGTCGCAGCCTGCCTTGAAAGAGCGCCCGCAAGGGCGCTTTTTTATTTCCGTATGAAACTATTGAGGTGAATCAAAGCACTGCGCCTCGTGCGGCGCGAACGTCCGCCATCACCGCCGCATCGCATAGCGGCGGCATTCATGGAGACGGACATGCTGAAGATTTTCGGAGCGATCTATAATCTCACCGCACCCACCATCATGGGCATTCTGATCGTTGTACTCCTGTCGATGAACATGTTCGACAGCAGCAAGATCATTATCGCTGCCGTTGCCGGTGCCATTGTCTCGCTTCCCATTTCCTGGGTCGTTGGCAAGCGCATCCTGGCGCTGACGCACGGCGCGTGAGACCAGTTACCGGTTGATTGCGCCGGTCGTATCCTTGGCGGGGGTCGCGTCCTGCGGGTCCGGTCGTTGTGCCGCGCGGGCGAAATCGTCGGCCCGGCCGGGCGTGGCGACCGGGGAAACGCCCTGAATGGGTTGCGCCTTGGCGGTAGATGAATCTGCGCCCGGAGACGGGACAGGCAAGGCGACTTGTCCCAAAAGCTCATCCCCGCCATCAAGGTCGGGGTCGGTCAGGGCCATGGGCAGGCTGACATCGATCTTCGGGACGCCTGCATCAAGACCAGTGTCGGAGCCGGGCACGCCTTGGTCTCCGGTCAGGCTGCCATCGGGGGAAACGGCAGAACCCAGAAGCTTGCGCAACGGCTTTTCGACGTAAAAGGCCAACTTGCGCTTTCCCGCCTTGGTGATGTTGATGCCATCGGAGGCACGCAACCTCACCGGCTGGCCATTGATGTCCGGCCCGGTGGTGGCAAAAGCCCCGTTCTCGTCGACAAAACCTTCCCAGACATCGACAAACTCGCCGCCGGCATCCACCGCTGCCTGCTTGTACATGTCATTGAAGGCCAGCATGTCGGCGGACATGGAAGAAACCCTGAAGGATGGCGCGCCGACCCAGATGAGCGGCACCTTGGCTTCTTTCACCTGCGTGGCAAAAGAAGCCAGACGCTTGGCGTATTGCACGTTCCATTCATCGGATCGCGGCCGCAGCGACTGGCCGTCGGCGCGCATCTGCTGGCGGTCGTTGGAGCCGATCATCATGACAACGGCTGCTGGCTGAACCTCGGCAATGATCGCAGTGATCTGGCCCGGCCAGTCGAAATGGTCATCGCGAACAAAGCCTGACGAGCCGCTCGACTTGTCAACAATCACGACGCCCGGCAAATCCGCAAACGCGGTTTCGAGCCCTTCGGCAACGCCGCCGGACATGAAATCGCCGACCACAAGCACCTTGCGGGCATCTCCCAGCTTTTCGACAGCCTTCTTCTCCACTTCGGTGGCAGGTGCGGACTGTACAGCCGCCTTGGCCCTTTTCGGCTTTTTCTGCTGCGGCCTGACTGTTGTTTTCGGACGGGGCTGGCGCGGTTCAGCTCGTCTTGGAACGCCAAACAGGCGCTCGAAGAAATTGGGGCGCGCTCCGTCATTTTCAGCATAGGCCGGACGCGGAACTGACAAGCCCTGAAGCGGCAGCAAGACCATGGCAAGCAAAAGAGCCACCAGCACGGTCAACAGTCGCCGGTTTTTCACAGTCCTTGCCGTGTGCATCGTTTCTCCGGTCACTTCCTGCGAAGGGCGCTCAGGACTTCCATGCTGGGATAACCATCCTGCGTCAAGCCCACGCGCGCCTGGTATGTCTTGATGGCAGTTTCGGTGATCTTGCCGATCTTTCCGTCTGCCTCGCCGTCATAGAAGCCCAACTGCTTGAGCCGTGTCTGCATTTCCTGCTTTTCAGCAAATGAAAGGCGCGTGAAGGGGCGGTTCCAATCGTTCTTCAGGCCGCCAGATCCGGCTATGGCATCGGCCAGCAGGCCGACCGACATGGCATAGGTGTCGGCATTGTTGTAGCGCTTGATCACGGAAAAGTTGTTCAACATCAGGAAGGCCGGGCCGTTCCGGCCGTCCGGCACTTTCAGCGAAGCCGTGTCGGCGCCGCGCGCAAACGGCTTGCCGCTGGTGCGGGTAACGCCCAGCGACTGCCATTTGGAAAGGCTCATCGAGCCGCCCGGCAGTTTGCCGGCAGGCAGCTTCACTTCGTATCCCCAGGTCTGGCCGGTCTTCCAGCCGTTCTTCTTCAACAGATTGGCTGCTGTCGCCAGCGCATCAGGAATGGAGTTCCAGATGTCGCGCTTGCCATTGCCGTCAATGTCCACGGCATAGGCCTGGTAGCTGGTCGGGATGAACTGGGTATGGCCCATGGCACCGGCCCAAGACCCCATCAGATGGCTTTCATCGATGTCGCCGGTCTGCAGGATCTTCAGCGCCGCGACAAGCTGGGTGCGGGCAAACTTGGCACGCTTCTTGTCGGCATAGGCCAGTGTTGCCAGCGAGCGGGGAACCGAGCGCATCACCTTGTCGTTGGTGAGGATGCGGCCGTAATTCGATTCCACCGACCAGATGGCGAGCAGGATGTGGCGGTCAACGCCGAACCTTGCTTCGATCTTGTCGAGCCAAGGCTTGTATTCGCGGGCCATCTGACGGCCATAGGCTACCGATTCGTCGTGGATGCGGTTGTCGAAATATTGCCAGAGCGGGGCCTTGAACTCCGGCTGGAAACGGGCCTTCTCCAGCACCTCGGGATCAGGCTCGGTCACGCCGCGAAAGGCTCGGTCGTAGGTGGCCGATGATACACCGCTCTTGGTGGCGACGGACTTGAAGCCTGCGATCCAATTCTGGAATCCTGCGTCAGCCTGGGCTGCACCCGTGTTGCAAGCGGCGAGGAAGAGGGCAAGGGCGGTCTGGCGGAACAATTTTCCGTCAAATCGGTTCATGGCAGCGGTCTCCGGTTTCTTGTTTGGACCATTTGGCCACAACTCGGTTAGGAATTGGTTTACCATGTCTGGAAAGTTACCTTCCCTAACGCCACCAAATCCCGGTTGGGATCCGGCCATGGAAACAGTCCCTAAACCACAATTTTGGCATGAAGTTGCCCAATGAGGCGCAATCGTCTGATTTGCACGCAAGGACCCCTGACATGAAGAAACTTCGCAAGGCCGTTTTCCCGGTAGCCGGCCTCGGTACGCGCTTCCTGCCCGCCACCAAGGCCATCCCGAAGGAAATGCTGACCGTGGTGGACCGTCCGGTGATCCAGTATGTGGTGGACGAGGCTCGCAAGGCCGGCATCGAGCACATGATCTTCGTCACGGGCCGCAACAAGGGCGTCATCGAGGATTATTTCGACGTCCAGTACGAGCTCTATGAAACGCTGGAATCACGCGGCAAGACCCAGGCGCTGGACCAGCTGAAGGCGCTTCAGCCGGCGCCCGGCACCACCAGCTTCACCCGCCAGCAGGTGCCGATGGGGCTTGGCCATGCGGTCTGGTGCGCGCGTGACCTGGTCGGCAATGAGCCCTTCGCGCTGCTGCTGCCCGACATGATCATGCAATCGGAGACCAATTGCATGAGCGCCATGGCGGACCTCTTCGGCAAGACCGGCGGCAACATCATCGCCGTGCAGGAATGCAAGCCGGAAGATGCCTCGAAATATGGCATTGTCGGCAAGGGCAAGGATGTCCACAACGGCTTCGAGCTGACGGCGATGGTGGAAAAGCCGGCCGCCGGGACCGCGCCCTCCAACCTCTTCATCAATGGCCGCTACATCCTGCAGCCGGAGATCTTCGACATTCTGGAAACCCAGACAAGCGGAGCCGGCGGCGAGATCCAGCTGACCGATGCCATGCTGCGCCTGCAAGGGAACCAGCCTTTCTACGGCTACCATTTTCAGGGCAAGACCTTTGACTGCGGCAATCCGGAGGGTTTCGTCGAGGCCAACATGTCGTTCTCGCATGCCCGAGCCGACATGCGCGCCCATGTCGAGGGCATTGCCCGACAATTGATCGGCTGACAGCTCTCAGCAGTCTGGTTTGAAGATGCAAAGGCTCGTGCTGTTACAGGCGCGAGCCTTTTGTCTCAGTGCTGCCATTTCATGCCGACAAAGGCGGAGTTCGTCACCGTGTCGCGGTTGGGCAGCGTGCTGGTGAGTCGCTCGTGGCGCAGGCGGGTGGTGAGGCCCAGATTGCGGTTCAGCCACCATGTGAAGCCAAGCTGGCCGGCCAGCGTCACATCCTCTCCGGCGGTCGCACCCGAATATTCACGAAGCGAGGCTGAAAGCTGGGCGTTGGCGGTCAGGTTTGACAGCAAGCGGTGCTCGATGGCCAGCGTTCCAGATTGCAGCAGTGAACCGGCGCTGCCAGCTGTCGTCGTGCCTTCGACAGTCGTCTCGGCATTGAGCGAGACCGTGGTGCCGCGCTGCGGCGACCAGTTGAGATTGGCCATCAGCGACAGGCCGGATATGGCGTCAAGGCGCGGATCATCTGCCTTTTCGCGGATCATTCCGGCAGCCACTTCGCCGGTCAGCTTTTCGCCGAGATCAACGGTCGCACCCGCCCTGAGTGCCATGCGGTCAGCCGAACGGCGATAGCCAGAGGCATCCAGCTCAAGGTCATAGATACGGCGGCCATACTCGGCTTCCACAAAGGGAATGAGGGCCGGGGAGATCTCATAGCCAAGGCGCAGCTTGGCGGTGGCCAGCGTGAAATTGCGGTCTTTCTGGGAGAGCGAGCCTGCTTCCGGCATGTCGGCATCGCCATAGACATTGCGGGTCAGGTTGCCGGTCATGCCGTAGCGCAGGCGGCCTTCGGTCTTTTCCAGCGCCAGGCTCGCTTCAAGCTCGTGGAGAAGCGGGCGGCCTGCGCCCGGAGGCAGTGGGACGGGCGATTCGGCATCCTCGCGCTTGATGGAATAGCCGGCCTTCGCGGTGAGGGCATGATTGTCGATCATGTCGAGGCGCAAGGTCGCGTCAATGCCGGCGTCCGGTTCGGAGCGGGCGGGGCCGGAAACGCCTTCGCGCCAGGTGCCATAGCCGTTGATGGTGGCCTGATGGGTGGACCAGTCGCTGATGGCATTGAAGCGAGCGGTGGTCTCCCAGGTCGCGCCCTTTTCCTTGACCGGGCTGGAATTCACATTGTCCGAAAAGGTCATGCCGGTTTCGAGGCTCGGCGTGACCGTGAAACTGCCAAGCCGCAGGCCGAGCGGCGCATAGGGGTCTTCCTCGGCGCGCCGGTCCAGCCCCTCGATCGGTTCTGCGCGGTCGCCAAGCGCCTC
>JBGSQC010000143.1:0-6216 GCA_041738295.1 Zhengella sp.
GTCGATTCGCCCGCACGAGTTCTTCCAGCGCGATGGCGCCGATCTCTATTGTTCGGTCCCCGTCTCGATGACCACGGCTGCCCTTGGCGGTCAGTTTGACGTGACCACGCTTGACGGCAGCCAGGCCCGCGTCAAGGTGACCGAGGGCACCCAGCACGGCAAGCGCTTCCGCCTGAAGGGCAAGGGCATGCCGATCCTGCGCCAGCCTGCGATGGGCGATCTCTACATCCAGGTCTCGGTGGAAACGCCGCAGAGCCTGTCAAAGCGCCAGCGCGAGCTTCTGCAGGAGTTTGAATCCATCTCGTCGAAAGACAACAGCCCGCAATCAGCCGGATTTTTTTCGCGCATGAAGGATTTCTTTGATTCTCTGGGCGAGAAGTGACCGCTAAGATACCGGCTGTCCTGATAAGATATTAGTCGTATTTGTGTGGCAGAGGGATTAGGGATTGCCGGGAGACCGGCATCCATGATGAACCCCGGCCTTCGGAGCCATCCCATGACCCTTCTGCCCGGCATCAGGAAGTTTCTGAGCAATTTTGATGACGACCTGAAGTTCTTTCGCGGCTGGATGGACAACACCAAGTCTGTCGGTTCGGTAACGCCGACCGGCAAGGTTTGCGCGCGCTCCATGGCCTCGGTTGCCGATCCCGACGCTGATCTGCCTGTTCTGGAACTGGGACCCGGCACCGGCCCCATCACGCGCGCCATCCTTGAGCGCGGCGTGAAGCCGGAGAAGCTGTGGTCGATCGAATATTCGGAGGATTTCTTCGAGCACCTCAAGCAGGAAATTCCCGGCGTCAACTTCCTGAACGGCGACGCTTTTGATCTCGACAAGACCCTTGGTGAACACCGGGATCAGCAGTTCGATTGCGTGATTTCAGCAGTTCCCTTGCTCAATTTTCCGATGGCCCAGCGCATTTCACTGATTGAAAACCTGCTGTTGCGCATCCCTGCCGGCAGGCCGGTGATGCAGCTCACCTATGGCCCGAAATCCCCGGTGCGGACGGGATCCGGCAATTTCTCCGTCAAGCATCACGACTTCATCCTGCGCAATGTGCCGCCGGCCAATCTCTGGATCTACCGGCGCGGCGACTGAGCGTTCATCGCGCGGGTCTTGCCCGGTGCGGCCTCGCGCGCTTTATGGGGATGGTCAAACCCTGAAACCGGAACCCTTCCCTCATGTCCATCACGCCGAAAATCCTCGTCTTTGCCGGATCACTGCGGACCGGGTCGTTCAACATCCAGCTCGCCGATGCCGCCCAGAAAACACTGGCCGAAATGGGCGCGCAGGTGACGCGCGTCTCGCTGGCCGATTATCCCATGCCGCTGGTCGACCAGGATCTGGAGAAGGCGGAAGGCGTGCCCGCCAACGCCATGAAGCTCGGTCGCCTGATTGCCGCCCATGACGGTGTCTTCATCGCGACGCCGGAATACAACGCCTCCATCCCGCCGCTCACCAAGAACACCATCGACTGGATAAGCCGCATCACCTCCGACGAGGGCCGCGCCTTCCGTCCGTGGAAGGGAAAGCCGGTGGCGATCGGTGCGGCGTCTGACGGCAAGCTCGGCGGCATCCGCTGCCTCTATCATCTGCGCGCGGTGCTGATGAATATCGGCTGCCCGGTGATGACCGAGCAGGTTGGCATCTCGCAGGCGTCGAAAGCCTTTGGCGAGGACGGCATGCTGAAGGATGACATGGGAAAGCCCTTTTTGGATGCTGCCTGCAAGGCTCTGATGGAATACTGCATCGCCTTTGCCCGCCGCTGAGCCTTGCCTGACAAGGCCGCCTATGGGTAAGAGCGTGAGACCCGTTGTGATCACCAGGAGGCACCCATGACCCTGCCCTTCAAGGAACGCCTGATCGTCGCGCTCGACGTGCCGAGCGTGCTGACGGCTGCCGGCATCGTTGAAAACCTTGGCGACAGCGTCTCCTTCTACAAAATCGGCTACCAGCTGGCCTTTGTCGGCGGTCTTGACCTTGCCCGCGAGCTGAAATCCGCAGGAAAGTCGGTTTTCCTCGACATGAAGCTGCTCGACATCGACAACACCATTGCCAAGGGCGTGGAAGGCGTGGCGCGGCTCGGCGTCGACATGCTGACGCTGCATGCCTATCCCAAGGCCATGAAGGCGGCGGTCGAGGCAGCCCGGGGAACCAATCTCTGCCTGCTGGGCGTTACTGTTTTGACCTCGATGGACGGCCATGACCTGTCGGATGCCGGGTACCACGATGATCCGGCAACCCTGGTGCTGAAGCGCGCCCGCCAGGCGCGTGCTGCCGGCATGGGCGGCATTGTCTGTTCGGCTGCCGAGGCCGAAGCTGTGCGCGACATTGTCGGTCCCGACATGGCCGTGGTCACGCCGGGCATCCGGCCGGCGGGCGCGGATGCCGGCGACCAGAAGCGCATCGTCACGCCGCGTGAAGCCATCCTTTCCGGGGCCAGCCATCTGGTGGTCGGCCGTCCCATCATCGGCGCGGTTGACAGGAAGGCCGCCGCTCAGGCTATCCTTGCCGAAATGGCCGGGGCATGACGCTGTCCGGCCAAGCCGGAGGAAAACCATGCCAGACAAGTCGGGGCCCAAGGGATACTGGATTGCCCATGTGACAGTGCGCGATGCCGAGCGCTACAAGGATTATGTCACGACCGCCAAGCCCGCTTTCGAGCGCCATGGTGCGAAGTTTCTGGCCCGCGGCGGCACCTACGAAACCCTTGAAGGGGATGACCGTGCCCGCAATGTGGTGATCGAGTTCCCGTCGCTCCAGGCAGCCCATGATTGCTACCACAGCGCCGAGTACCAGGCGGCCAAGGCGATCCGCCAGCAGGTGGCCGATGCGCAGATGGTTATCGTCGAAGGCGCCGAATGATCGCAAAGGGGGCTTTTGCACGATTTCCACATAAGAAAGCATACTCCCTTTTGATCTATTGCAGTTTTGTGAAAACACCCCCATGGTGCACTGCGATAAAAACCGGCGCAACAAGCCGGATGTTCATTCCTTGACGGGTTGACGGGGGTTTCAGCAATCCATGTTTTATCACCTCTACGAAATGAATCACGCCGCGCTGCAGCCTTTCCGGGCCGTCGCCGACGCCACCAGGCTCTTCTACTCCAATCCGCTCAATCCGATGACACGCTCGTCTTTCGGGAAGTCCATGGCGGCCTATGCCGAGCTTTTCGAGCGCATGACGCGCCGCTATGCCAAGCCCGCCTTTGAGCTTCCGGTTACCGAGGTGAAGGGCAACCTTGCCGATGTGACCGAGGAAGTGGTCTGGTCAAAGCCCTTCTGTGACCTGCTGCATTTCAAGCGCGACCTGCCTGCCGGTGTCGATGGCGGTCCCAAGCTGCTGATCGTCGCACCCATGTCGGGCCACTACGCCACGCTGCTGCGCGGCACGGTTGAAGCCATGATGCAGCATTCCGACGTCTACATCACCGATTGGGCCGATGCCCGCATGGTGCCGCCGACAGCCGGCCGCTTCGATCTGGATGATTACATCGATTACGTGATCGAAATGCTGCACCATCTGGGCGAAGGCACCCATGTGATGGCGGTCTGCCAGCCCTCGGTTCCGGTGTTTGCCGCCGTCTCGGTGATGGAAGCGCGCAAGGATCCCTTTGCTCCAGCCTCCATGATCCTGATGGGCGGCCCGATCGATTGCACCAAGTCGCCGACCGCGGTGAACGACCTTGCCCAGCAGAAGGGCATCGGCTGGTTCCGCGACAACGTCATCATGACCGTGCCTTGGCCGCATCCGGGCTTCGGCCGCGATGTCTATCCGGGCTTCCTTCAGCTTTCCGGCTTCATGAGCATGAACCTTGACCGGCACATCATCGCCCACAAGGAATTCTACATGCACCTCGTCAAGAATGACGGGGACAGCGCCGAGAAGCACCGCGACTTCTACGACGAGTATCTGGCGGTCATGGATCTGACGGCGGAATTCTACCTCCAGACGGTTGAGACCGTGTTCATCGAGCATTCGATCCCGAACGGCACGATGAAGCATCGTGGCGAGCTTGTGGACCCGAAGGCCATCACGACCGTCGCGCTGCTGACCGTCGAGGGCGAGAACGACGACATCACCGGCGGCGGCCAGACTGAAGCCGCGCACGGCCTGACGCCGAACATTCCCGACAGCCGCCGCATGCACTACACCCAGCCAAAGGTTGGCCACTACGGCGTGTTCAACGGGTCCCGCTTCCGCGAGAACATTGTGCCGCGAATCGTCGATTTCATGGCGATGGCGTCAAAGCCGGCATCCAAGGCCAAGCCGGCCAAGGCAGCGACGGCTGCCAAATAGGTGGCCCACTGATGCTCTGGCGCAACAGCCAGGCGATGAACCAGCAGAAACAAGGGGCTGTCCGGATGATACCGGGCGGCCCCTTTGCTTGGGCAGGCCGTTTGCCAGCCGGAAGGGCGAAAATCGCCTGTTGCGATTAACCCTCTTTCCCGACACTCAATTGACACAGCAGCGCCATGGAAGTTAACACTTCGTTAACGGATGTTTCAGGCGGAGCGGCGGGTGATGGCGCGAAGATTGACAGGCCTTCTGGGAGCATTGTGCGGCGCAGGTGCCCTTGTGCTATCCGGCGGCGCGGGCGTGGCAGGAAGCGTCAACATGACGACCGGCTCCATCACGTCGCAGCCGATCGGCCATTACGAGTTCTGCAAGGCCAATGTCGAGGAATGCACCATCTTCTCCGCCGACAACGGCCCGACACAGCTGACGGGCGCTCTTTGGCGCAAAATTCATGCGGTCAATGCCTCGGTCAACCGCTCCATCCAGCCGATGAATGATTTCGACATTTACGGCAAGGACGAGGTCTGGGCCTATCCGAAGGACAAGGTTGGTGACTGTGAGGACTATGTGCTGGAAAAGCGCCGCAAGCTGCATGCAGCCGGCATGCCGCTGTCCAACCTGCTGATCACTGTCGTGCGCAAGCCGGACGGTGAAGGCCATGCAGTGCTGACGGTGCGCACCGACAAGGGCGACTACATCCTCGACAACCTGAACGACCACGTGACGATGTGGAGCGAGACCGGCTACCGCTATCTGAAGCGCCAGGCTTCCACCGATACCGGCCGCTGGGTGTCACTCTATTCCGGTGCAGCAGCGTCGGTGGCTTCGGTCAAGTAAGCCTTCAATCCATGTGAGAAACGAGAAGCCCGGCCCTTTGCGCCGGGCTTTGTCATTCGGCTGCGGCGCGCGTCGCCAGTCCGCCTGTCTGCACCAGCCAGTCAACGATGGCGTCCACGCCCTGTCCGTGGCGAAGGTCGGTGAAAAGGAACTGCCGCGTTCCACGCGCCTTGGCGGCATCCGCCTGCATCTGGTCCAGTTCCACGCCCACATAGGGCGCCAGATCGGTCTTGTTGATCAGCAGCAGGTCGGAGCGCGTGATGGCCGGGCCGCCCTTGCGCGGAATGTCGCCGCCCTGGCAGACCGAGATCACATAGATCGACAGGTCGGCCAGATCCGGCGAGAAGGTGGCGGCGAGGTTGTCTCCGCCCGACTCGATGAAGATGAGGTCAAGGTCTGGATGGCGCGCATTCAATTCGTCGACGGCGCGCAAATTGATCGAAGCATCTTCGCGGATGGCCGTATGCGGGCAGCCGCCCGTCTCCACGCCGATCACCCGGTCAGCGGGCAATGCCTGCATTCGCATCAGCGCCTCGGCGTCTTCACGCGTGTAGATGTCATTGGTGATGACGCCGATCGACCAGCGCTCGCGCATCGCCTTGCAAAGCTTTTCGGTGAGCGTCGTCTTGCCAGAGCCGACCGGCCCGCCAATGCCGACGCGAAGGGGTCCGTGGGATGAAGTCATGACAGGAACAGCCTTGGTTGCAGGGTTTCGTGGGTGAGCGAGGCGATTTCGGCGCCATGGGCAAAGCTGCCGAGATCATCAAGGGAGGAACGGACGGCGCGATCTGCCATCGCCGCGATGGCGGGCTCCAGCGCCGCCAGGATGCGCGCCGCGCCCTGCTGGCCGGTCAACGACAGGCGGATGGCCGCTTGCAGCTGGTTGGAGAGGAAAGCGTGCAGGAAGGCGGCCAGCGCCGTCTCCCGGTCAATGCCGGAGAGCCCGGCTGCCGCACCGATGGCAACGGCAAGCGGTGTCGGCTTTTGGGGCAAGACGCCATCGGCAAACCAGTGCCGTGCTGCCTCGAGGAAAGACTGGCCCTGCCGCATGGTTTCGGCGTGGCGCTCGGCGGACCCGGCC
>JBGSQC010000363.1:0-3186 GCA_041738295.1 Zhengella sp.
TGGTGGTGCCGTCGAGCGGATCGACGATCCAGCGGTGCTGCGGGTCGGAACCTTCGATGCCGCCGCGCTCCTCCATCAGGAAGGAATAGGAAGGCCGTGCCTTGGACAGTTCCTGGTAGACGATTTCCTCAGCCTTGCGGTCGGCCTGGCTGACGAAATCGCCGGGACCCTTGACCGAGACCTGCAGGTTTTCGACTTCGCCGAAATCGCGCGTCAGCGAGCGGCCGGCCTTGAGGGCGGCTTGCACCATGACATGAATGATCGCTGAACGCGCCATCAGGGCTTACTCCGTTTCGTCGGGATTGCGTCGGCCTCAGTCGGCGCGGCGCACATAGGTGATTTCGTCGGTGTCGACGATGATGCGCTCGCCGGCTTCGATGAACGGCGGCACGAGAACGCGCACGCCGTTTTCCATGATGGCGGGCTTGTAGGACGACGCAGCCGTCTGGCCCTTCACCACCGGATCGGCTTCGGTGATCGTCAGCGTCACATAGGTCGGCAGGGAAATGCCGATCGGCTTTTCCTCATAGAGCTCGACCGTGACCTTCATGCCTTCCTGCAGGAAGGCCGAGCGGTCGCCGACGAATTCCTTCTGGAGTTCCAGCTGCTCGTAGCTTTCCTGGTCCATGAACACCAGCATTTCGCCTTCTTCATAGAGATAGGAGAAATCCTTCTGCTCGAGGCGCACCTTCTCGACCGTCTCGGAAGAGCGGAAGCGCTCGTTGAGCTTGGTGCCGTCGATCAGGTTCTTCAGTTCGACCTGGTTGAAGGCGCCGCCCTTGCCGGGCTTCACCGCATTGGTCTTCACCGCGACCCAAAGCCCGCCATTGTGCTCAATCACATTGCCGGGACGGATTTCATTGCCGTTGATCTTCATCTTGCCTGTCCGTTTGCAAAAAGTGCGGCGAAATGGGGCGCAACGCGTAAGCGGGACCGGCCGCACAGGATGGAAATTTGTCCGGCGCTCCAAGACCACAAATCGGTGCATTAGGCAAGTGCGGCGCGGTGCGAAGCGCATCAGCGCAGGCGGTTTGCCTTTTCAATGGCGGTTTTCATCTGCTCGGGCGTCAGACCGTCGAGGAAAACATCCAGTTCCCGGTCGTGCAGGCCGGCGCGGCGCGCCAGCACATACCAGGCGGCGGCATCAATGGAGCTACCTTCCACGCCGATGCCAAGACGATAGAGCTTGGCGACCAGGCTTTGCGCGGCGACATTGCCGGCAAGGGCGGCATTGCGCAGCCAGAAAAAACCTTCCTCGGCCTTGCGTTCGCCGCCACGGCCTTCCACCAGCCAGATGCCGAGATCGACCATGGCGCTGTCATAGCCGCCGCGCGCGGCAAGCTCGAGCCATTTGCGGGCCAGCGGATCGTCCTTCGTCTTTCCGGCGGCCCCTTCGGCGATGAACTGCGACAGCGCATATTGCGCGTCGGGAAGGCCCTGCTTGGCCGCGTCCTCGAAAAAGGGCAGGGCTTCGGCCAAGCCTTTTTCGCCGGGTTTGCGGGCGATCAGCATCTGCGCATAGTTGAAGCGGGCGAGCCGGTTGCCGAGCGCGGCAGCCTCTCCCATCAGGGCGAAGGCCTTGTCGCGGTCAGCCGGCACCAGCTTTCCGTCCATCAGCATCAGCGCGTGCTGGAACTTGGCCTCGGGAATGCCTTGGGCTGCGGCCTTGACATACCATTCGGCTGCCAGCTTGCCGTCGCGCGGCATGCCGAGCCCGCGCGACAGGATCTCGGCCATCAGCATCTGTGCGGCGGCATCGCCCTTTTCGGCCATCGGCTTGGCCAGATTGTGGGCGGTGATGTAGAGGCCGCGCTGATAGGCGCCGAAGGCGGTGTTGGCCGGATGATCGCCAAAGCGGTCCGGGTCAATGACGGTTTCCTCCTTGACGGCGCGGGCGACGCGATCGGCAAGGCTCGGCAGAACGAGCGAATTGACCGGTGCATCCTTTGCCGGGGCTTCCGTTGACTGCTCTTCCGTTGCCTGTGCTTCAGGCTTTTCCCCGGCCTTGGTCTCGGCATGTGCCATCCCTGCTGCAAGCAGCATGGCAGACAGCATCAGGGAAAAGGCAAATCGTTTCATGCAGCGTCCAGCTCCGGCGCGGTTTCATCGAGCAGGCGGTTGGCTTCGGCCACGGCTTCGCCTGGCGAGCGCGTGCCCGTGAAGATGGCATCCGACAGCGCCACGAAATCGGCGCGCGTGGCGGCAACGATCGGAACCGAGGCGAGATCCGAGCCGCCCATGACGACGCAGGGAAGCGCCACCATTTCGGCCCACCATTCGCCAAGGCCCAGATTGCGCGGATGGGCTTCGGGCTTGTTGTCGTAGCCGATCTTGCCGAAGAACACGTAGTCGGGCCGTGATTCCCCCAGCTCCAGCGCATCATGGCGGGTCTTGGCACCGCCTGCACCCAGCATCAGCTTGCCGTCAAAGCGCTCTGCGGTTTCCGCAATCACCGACGCGGCGTTTTCCAGATGCACGCCATCGGCGCCGACGCGGCCTGCAATGCGGGTGTCATCGACGATCATCACGGCGACACCGCGATCCTGCGCCAGCTTCGTCAGCCGTTCGGCACGGGCCTGAAAGGTGGCTTCGTCCAGCGCATAGGCAGGGATGATGAGGGAGGCGACATCGCCGCCTTCGAGCGCCGACTGGATGGCGTGCGCCAGGTCGTCATCGTTTTCGCGGTCAGGCGCGATCAGGACGAGGCGGCAGCGGTTGTCCGGCGAGGCATGGGTCATGGTGATGTTCGTTCCAGTATGTGACGCGTGATTGGACCGTGAAATTGGCCTCAATTGGGCAGGGGTGCAAGGCGCACGCGTTTGCGCTGTCGCCAAGGCGCGCCGAACCGGCTAGGGAAGGAGCGCGCGCTCCTCCCTGCGCCATTTTCATACCAGGATCAATGACGGGCCGGGATCAATCATGGAAAGCCTGCTGACAGACCCCTGGTTCTATGCCGCTGCGGTGCCTGCGGTGGTGCTGGTCGGCCTGTCGAAGGGCGGGCTTGGCGGAGCGACCGCGCTGATCGGCGTGCCGCTGATGGCGCTCACCATGTCACCGGTGAGGGCTGCCGCCGTGCTGCTGCCCATCCTCATCGTGATGGATCTGGTGTCGATGTGGACCTGGCGCGGGTACCGGCACACGCCGACGCTGCTCCACATGCTGCCCGGCGCGATGATCGGCATCGGC